>JAJVID010000168.1:12500-36416 GCA_022072205.1 Acidobacteriota bacterium | reverse complement strand
TTGGAGAAGTTGCGCTTTCTCCCCGCGTGTCATCGTGGAGATCAATTTCTCAGCCTCTTGAATGACGTTAGTTGCTGTCATTTCATTTCTCCTTTCGACTTTGCTGAAAATCTTACCACTGAAAGTGAGGGTTTCACATCAGATTCACCGGGTCAACCTCAACCGTGATCATCTTCAAATCCTGTCCGATCGCCTTCAACTCCGCCATCGCCGCATCCAGCGCCTCTCGCGCCTGGCGCCGATAACGCGTCTTGATCAGCACTTGCATCCGATGCTCGCCTTTCAATCGCGACAGCGGAGCGGGCGCCGGCCCCAGCACCTTCAGGACGTTCTCCTTGTCCGCCTCTTTCAACAACCGCGCCAACTCTGAAGCCGCGAAAGCCGCTTTGGCGAAATCCTGGTGCTTGATCAGCGCGTTGATCAGCGCGACGAACGGCGGGTAATGCATGTTGCGCCGGAAATTGATCTCGTGATCGTAGAACTTTTCGTAGTTCTGCTCGCGCGCGAATTCCAGCGCGTAATTTTCGGTGTGGTAACTCTGTATGATCACGCGGCCCGGCTTCTCGCCTCGTCCTGCGCGGCCCGCGACCTGAGTCAACAATTGAAACGCGCGTTCGGAAGCGCGGAAATCGGGCATGCCTAGTCCAGCGTCAACCGAGATTACGCAGACCAGCGTCACGTTGTGGAAGTCGTGACCTTTGGCGATCATCTGCGTGCCGACCATCAGGTCAATCGCGCCGCTGGCGAATTCGTTGATCAGTTTTTCAAAGCTCCCTCGGCGGCGCGTGGTGTCTCGATCCAAACGCGAGACGCGAAGTTCCGGGTACATCTCTTTCAGCAACATCTCGATCTGCTCTGTGCCTTCGCCGACGTAGTAAATGAACGGCCCCTCGCATTGCTGGCAGGCGCGCGGGATGCGTTCCTGGTGGCCGCAGTAATGGCAGATCAGCCGCGCGTCGAATTTGTGGTAGGTCAACGCCACGCTGCAATTCGGACACGACGCGCGGTAGCCGCAGGCCCGGCAGAGCAGAAAAGACGAATAGCCGCGGCGGTTGAGCAGGACCAGCGTCTGTTCGCCGCGCGCGTGGTTCTCTGCGATTTCGGACTTCACCTCGTCGGAAAAAATCTGCTGCTTGCCGTATTTTTCAAAGACCTGGCGCATGTCAACGATCCGCACTTCGGCCAGCGGGCGTTTGCCGATGCGTTCGTCGAGTTTCAGATAGGTGTATTTGCCGGTGTGCGCGTTGTGGAAAGATTCCATCGAAGGCGTCGCGCTGCCCAGGATGATCACGGCGTTGGCCTGATGCGCCCGCATGATCGCAGTGTCGCGCCCGTGATAACGTGGCGTCTCGTCCTGCTTGTACGAGGCCTCGTGCTCTTCATCAACGACGATCAGGCCGATGTTTTCGAGCGGCGCGAAGACGCCCGAACGCGCGCCGATGCAGACGCGGGCTTCGCCCTGGCGGATGCGGTTCCATTCGTCAAGACGTTCGCCTTCCGAAAGCGACGAGTGCAGGATGGCCACGGCGTCTCCGAAATGAGCGCGCAATCGCCGCGCGAACATCGGCGTCAGTGAGATTTCAGGCACGAGCATCAACGCCGATTTGCCTTTCTCGACCGTCGCCCGCATCGCGCGGATGTAGATTTCTGTCTTGCCGCTGCCCGTCACGCCGTGAAGCAGAAACGCGGCGTAGCTGTTCTCGTTGAGTTTTTCGACGATCTGGTCGAGAGCCAATTGCTGCTTCGCGGTCAGCTCCATCTCGTCGGGTTTGATGTGCTTGAGATGCGCGAGCGGATCGCGGCGGACTTCGCGCATGAAGACCTCGACGTAGCCGCGTTTTTCCAGCGTGCGAATAACCGATGCGCTGACGCCCGCAATTTCAGCCAGTTGAGCGAAAGCTATCGGCTCCGCCGAATCGAACAGGATTTTGATCACGCGTTCCTGCTGCTCGTTGAGCGGCTTGGCGCCTTCAATCGGCGCGCGTTGAATCAACCGCACGGCTTGTTGCCGCTTCGGTTTGACCTGAGCCGACTGCATCTGTCGCGTGATAGTGATGTGTCCCACGCGTTCAAGCTCGCGCGCGATGGCCGAGGCGCGATTCTTGTTAAACTCTTTCGCCAGCGCGGCGGCGTTGAGCATCCCGCTTTCGGCGATCATCGCCAGAGCTTGTGTTTTAGCCGATTGCGCGTGTTTGCCACTAGAAGCTGATATAACTGCTCGGCCTTCGTTAGTGATTGATAGGATGGTTTCGGCTTCGGCGTTGATGCCTGCGGGCAAAGATGATTTGATCGTCTCGCCCCACGGCGCATAGTAGTAATCGGCGATCCACTTCGTCAGATCGAGCAGTTCGCGCGTGACCAGCGGTTCGGTGTCGAATAACTCTTCGACATCTTTGATCTCGAAGCCTTCGTCCTGCTGCCCCGTCTCTTCAATCGTCTGGTGAATGTCAACGACGTAACCGGTCAGCAACTGCTTGCCGAACGGAACCAACACGCGGCAACCAGGCCGCGCGCTTGCGGCAAAGCTCGCTGGCAAACGGTAGGTGAATGTCTGGTGAACGTTGAGCGGGATTGCGATCTCGGCGAACATCGTGTTAATTCCTGACTCGATAAACCCGGTATCCGGCGTGATCAATCACCAATGGGTATGAATTGGCGAAAGCGTCTTCGTTGACTTCCAGTTGCCCACGCTCAGCCGGGCCGATGATTACATAATCAACACCCAGCCGGGAAAGCGGCTCGATCATCTGGGCGCCGCCTTTGTAGATCGCCGTTACGTCGTTCTGGCGGGACTCGAAAGGAATTCCGTGCGTCCACAGGTGGCCGGGATAACCCATCACTGACTGACGGCCCGACAACGCCACGACCGAATTATGAATCGGCGCGTGCAGAATCAATGCGCGCGGCGGAGTCTTTTCACGCAACAGCGCAGCGACCTCAAGTTCGGCCTGTCCGAACAGTCCGACGTTTTCAACGGGCGACAGCGCGCGCGTCACGTCCAGCGCGCCCGAAAACGTGAGCGCAACGAATAAAACCATCGCGGCGCCGCGCATCACGATAAATTGCCGGGTGAAGAAGTACGCCAACACTGCGGCTACGAACGGCGTTGAGGCCAGCGACCAATAAACCAGCATCTTGATGTTGTCCCAGGTCCACGGCGCCAGCGCGACGAAGTTCGGGATGATGAACCAGAGCGCGAAAGGCAGATAGAAAAGCGCTTGCCGGTAGCTGGTGATCTTTCTGACCAGCAGCGCCACGAGCAGCAGCACGATGAAGACTCCCGCGTTGACCATCCAGAAGAGCAACGGGTTTGCGTCTCCCGCCTCCCACCATTTTTCGAGCGGCTTGAACAATCCATCTCTGACCTGCGTGCCGCTCAGATACCATGCCTGCGGCGCGGCCAGCGCGACGGCGGACGCGAAAAACGCCGCCCAATCCAGCGACCGGAACAACAACGCCATCGGCACAGAAGCGATCATCACCGAAAAGAATCCGTGCGCGTGCAGCATCGGCAGCAGCCCGGCGAGGATTCCGGCGGCGAGCAGGTAGCGCCGCCTGGTCTTCGTGTCGCGGTCTTCGCTGAAGCTCATCCACCACAGCGCGATGATCATCGCCACGAACGGCAATCCGAACAACATCGAACGTTGCGGGATGAGCAGCGTCGTGAAGACATTGCCCCAGCGCAGCGGGATTTTGCTCGCGCCCAGCGTCAGGTCGGCGTTCATCGTGAAGGTGTTCGGCAGATGCGCGACAAAATCCAGCAAACCGTTCTCCTGTGCGCTGAAGTCGCGGAAGAAATTGATGAAGCCGAGTCCGCCGTTGAAAAGGAAAATCACGGGAGCGAGGCGCGCGGCTATCGCGTTATTGAAAATCTTCAGCGTCAGAGTTTCGATCAAGCGAACGAGCGCGAGCGCGAGCGCGATGTTTTCGACAAAAAAAGCCGAACGCCAGTCGGCGCCGCATCGGATGAAAAACGCGGTCAGAAAATCTATCAGAAACGGGTAAGTGAACTTCATCCCGGCGAAGATGGGATTTTGCGGCGGCAGGTTTTCGCCGTAAGCGAACGAAGTGATCACGCTGAAATGAAAAGGCAGATCGCCGAAATTGTTCGCCGGAGCGGTGTGCAATCCGTCCGGATAAAACATCACGACGCGGGAGAACAACCACGCGAGCAGCGCCGTCCACGCTGCGTAATAGATGACGCCGATCCTGCTCGCCTTGAATTCGCGCAATTCCGCCAGCGCGCGATCACGACCGAGGAATCGAAGCTGAATCGCCAAAACCATTACGAGCGCTGCGACCGTAACGCTGATTGAGGTCGCGTTCAATCCGAGCGGCAACGCGGTCAGAAATGCGATCCAGGCCAGAGCGGCGATTCCGATCACCGAACCAATCGCGACGCGGGTTTGTGGCGACGACTTTTCAATTACAAACAACGTCAACAGCGCGCCGTTGGAGATGGCAAGTAAAGTGATGATGGTTATGAGTAAAGTTCCCATTTTGTGGCGAGGCTCACAGTCAGCCTGAATAAGTTGCGTTAAAGTCCGGATCGTTCAAGCGCGGCGGGAGCGCCCAGGCGCCACGAAAACACATCCTTGACCGCGCGCGCAAGCGACTTTTATAGTTTAGTTGAGGTTCTTTACAACATCGGCGCAACATCGGTTCTAAACAGCGCTTAATGGAGGAGGAAAATGAAAAACGAATTTCAGTCAGACCGAGCAACAGCCGAATTCACAGTGAAAAAAGAAGCCGAAGCCAATCTCCCTACAGAATTCGGCCTTTTTCGCATTGTCGGTTTTCGCAGCGAAACCAGTGACGAGGAATTCGTCGCTCTGGTCAAGGGCGAGATCAAACCCGACTGCGCGACACTGGTCAGAATTCATTCCCAGTGTTTAACCGGCGACGTTTTCAACTCATTGAAATGCGATTGCGGCCCGCAACTCGAACGGGCGATGGAGATGGTGCAGGCGGAAGGCAGCGGGATCATCGTTTACCAGCATCAGGAAGGACGCGGCATCGGCATCGTCAACAAGATTCGCGCCTACGCCTTGCAGGACGAAGGAGCCGACACCATCGAAGCCAATCTGCGCCTGGGCTTCGACATTGATCACCGCAGCTACGATCAATGCGCCGAGGTGATCAAACTGCTCGGCGCGCGGCGCGTCCGGTTGATGTCGAACAACCCCGACAAGGTTCGCGCGTTGCGCGATGCCGGAATTGAAGTTGTCGAACGCGTCCCACTCGAAATCAAACCGAAAGCCCCCGCGTTCAAATATCTGATCACCAAGAAAGAGAAGATGGGGCATCTGCTGCAACTAAACGGCATCTTCTGATTTTGGATTTTGGATTTTGGATTTTGGATTTTGGATTGCGGATTGCGGATTGCGGATTGATGGGGCGAGAGCAGGCTTCGTCGCACGACAATCCGCAATCCGCGAAATTCAAATCCCACATCATACGCCAATCCGCAATCCGCAATCCGCAATCCGCAATAACTCAACTCCCATCCGCCCGGCCAATCGGTAAACCAACTGCAACGGTAAGCCCACGACGTTTGAATAGCTGCCTTCGATGCGCTCGATGAAGAGCGCCGCGTGGCCTTGAATGGCGTAAGCTCCCGCCTTGTCCATCGGCTCTCCGGTTGAAATATACCAGTTGATCTCGGCTTCGCTGAGTTCGGCGAATTTGACGCGCGTCGAAGCGATGTCGGAAACGGTCTTGCCTGCGCGCGTCAGCGCGACGCCGGTCAGGACTTCGTGCCAGCGGCCACCGAGCGCTCGCAACATTCTTTCAGCGTCTCTGTCGTCAACGGGCTTTCCGGCGATTTGCCCGTTGATGACTACAGTTGTGTCGGCGCCGAGCGCGAGTTCATCGCCCCGGACGACGGCGCGCGCCTTTTCGCGCGACAGCCGCAGCACGTAATCGCGCGGCAATTCGTCCGGCTTGACGGTTTCATCAATGTCGGCGGCGCGAACTGTGAAATTGATTCCGGCCGCGCGCAGCAATTCCGCGCGGCGCGGCGAAGATGAGGCGAGAACAAGCATAATGAAAGAAGGTTATTGTGCGAGCTTTAAGGGCTTATCTTGTCGCTCCTGACCTTTTTGTCTACACTATCGCTTCTTTAAAAGCGCCCTGATTTCAGCACAGAGTAGTATTTATGTCTAATCGCAAACGAAGCATTTCGTTGACAATCGTCCTCGCTTTCGCGCTCGCCGCGATCACCATCAACTGGGGAGCGACGCGCGCCCTGTCTCTCACACAAACGCCGCAGCCACCTAAAAAATCCGGGCAGGATCGTGAAGCGCTGGCCAAAAAGCCTGCGCCTTCGGGCACACTCGCGGATCGTTTGGACAAGGATGATGGTTATGCGATAGCTCTGTTCTATTCGATGGGGGTTCACGGCAATCTGGAAGTTTGCGGCTGCCCGATTCATCCGCTCGGCGGAGTGGCGCGCCGGGCGGGCTACATCAACGCATTTCGCAAACACAGCCCCGACACCGCGATTCTTCAGGTTGACGCGGGATACATTTTCAGCGACGACCTGAACCTCGAAGGCGCAGGACTGCGCGACGACGCGCGGTTGATGAACGATTGGATCGTGCGCGCGAACGAGGCGATGAATCTGGACGTGGTCAATCTCGGTTACCGCGATCTGCTTTACGCTGGTTCGTTGCTGAAGACCGGCGCGAAACTCAAACTCGAAAAATCGTCGCTGATTTCAGCCAACGTCAAAACCGCTGGCGCCGGCCATGCCAATCCCGCGCCTTACGTGATCAAAATCGTCACGGGCAAAAGATTGCCGAACCCGGTTCGCATCGCCTTCATCGGTTTGAGCGACGCCGCGCCGGAGGAACACAAAGACGCGGTGGCGAAGAGTGGTTTCGTGATCAACGACCCGCTGGCCGCTGCGAAGTCCGCGTTGGCCGAAGTTCGCGACAAAGCGGATGTCACGGTCATCGTCGGCTATCTGAAAATGCAGACGATCAACAAACTGGCGATGCAGAACGCCGACCTCGATCTGATCATCGCCGCTGACGAACGCGGCATTGTCTTCGACCCGAAACAGATCAACAACGCGCTGGTCGTTTACGCGGCGAAGGAGACGAAACATCTGGGCGAGCTGCGTTTTTACGCCGACGCTGAGGGGGTGATCGAGCGCTTCACCGCCCGCTACGTCGAGTTGGATGAGATCATCCCTGACGATCCGCAGATGGCCGAGATGACCAGGCAGGCGCGCAAAGAAATTGATGTGGTTCAGACGCGCCTGGCTGAAGAGGAAGCGGCGGCATTGGTTGGGAAAGTCAGGGAGACGCCTTACGCGCTTTCGGAATCCTGCGCGCAGTGCCACAAGGCCGAATACGAGACCTGGAAGAAATCACGCCACTCGCACGCATTCGCCGCGTTGGAAGCGAAGCAGCGGACGTTCGACGGTAATTGCGTCGGGTGCCATTCGCTCGGTTTCCGCGAAGAAGGATTTGTCAGCATCAAGGCCACGCCGCAATTCGCCAACGTGCAATGCGAATCGTGTCACGGCCCCGGCGCTGAACACGTCAAGGCGCCGACGGCTGGAAATTACAAGACGCCGCCGAGAAATCAGAGTTGTATGGGTTGCCACGACCGTGACAACAGCCCCGATTTCGTTTTCGAGAAATATTGGCCGGTCATCGCGCACAAGAACTCGCTGAAACCCGAGGCCGCGACCCCGGTCAAAACGCGCGCGGGTGGCGCACGGCGGATGAAGAGGTGATGAATGGGTAGTGGGGAGCGAATGAATCTCCCCACTCCCTACTCCCCACTCCCTACTGTTTTATGTACAGCCTGCTCAAAATGCTGCCGATGATGATCCGCCTGTCGGGCGATAACGAGGAGGTGCGGGAGCAGGCGTCGTTCGTCGCGTGGCGCGCTGTGGCGGGCGCCCAAGTTGCATACAACTGCATTCCGTTCCGGCTTTATCAGAAGCATCTGGTTATTGCGGTGCTCGATAACGCCTGGAAGAAACAGATGGAGCGGTTGAGCGGTCAATACCTGTTCAGGATCAATTCGCTGCTCGGCGGAGCGTACGTAACGTTTATCGAATTTCGGATTGATCGAAAGACCGTGCTCGAATCGCGTCCGCCGGAGGAGAAAGAATTCGAGTTCCATCACACTGAAGAGATCGAAGCGGAACTGCAATCCGCCGCCGATCAGATCAAGGACGAATCGCTGCGCGAACAGTTTTTGCGCGCGGCGGCGAAATGTTTGGAGAGAAATGAAGTGGGGAGTGGGGAATGGGGAGTGGGGAGTGGGAAGAAGTAATTTCTTTACTCCCCACTCCCAACTCCCCACTCCCGAAAGACTATGCCTATCACACAAGCCGAAGTAGAAAAGATCGCCGGGCTGGCCAATCTGGAATTGACAGCCGACGAGAAAGATTTGTTTTCAAACCAGCTCGCGGCCATTGTCGAATACGTTGACCAGCTTAACGAGCTTGACACGTCAGCGGTCAAACCCTGGCGGCATCAGAGCGCAGGCGAGGTCGAAACTTCTTATGTCGCGCGCGACGACAAGGTCGAGCCGAGCCTCGGCCAGCAAAAAGCGCTGGAGCAGGCGCCCGATCATGACGAAGGCCATTTCCTTGTGCCGCGAGTCATCGGCGGTTGAATCGTTTTGTTTAACAGCAAGGAGGATGATGCTGAGATCGAAGCCCGTAATGAATCCCGGATGGTGGTTGTCGCTTCTCCTTATCACGTTGCCTATGTCCACATCAGCTCAGACCAATGACGCGGAGCATCCCGAAAAATTGACCAAAGACCAGCAGGCGATCCTGCAGGTCGAAAAGGAGATATTCACGGCGGTCAAGAACCAGGACACCAAAACTCTCGAAGGCATTCTGACAGATGATTTCGTTTACCGAAGTCCGGGTAATCCGGCAGTCGCCAGAGGAGACTTCCTCAAGCTCTCCGCCTCGTTCCCTTACAAAATTGTTTCGGTCTGGGGCGAAGAAATGAAAGTGAACGTTTACGGGAACACGGCTGTGTTGACCGGGTTGCAACTCGCGAAGACTCAGGACGACGACGGCAAGGAGAGGACGAGCGCGGTCGCGTTTACTGACGTTTTTGTGAAACAGAAAGGTAAATGGAGGCTCTCGCTGGCGCACGCTGTAGATTTACCCAAAATACCGAGCCAGTACCTGCCGAAGAAATAACGATGAATTCATCTATCGCCGAACTTCATAAACTTTACGCCGCGGGCGACGCCAAACCGAGCGGCGTTTGCCGTGAAGCGCTTGACCGGATTGAAAAAGACAACGAGCGGCTCAACGCATACATCACCATCAACCGCGAATCGGCCTTGAAGATGGCCGCCGGGATGGACGCCGATATTCAGGCCGCGATCAAGCAACGCCCGCTGGCTGGCGTCCCTGTCGCGATCAAAGACAATATGTGCCTGGCCGGTGTCCGCACGACGTGCGCCTCGCGCGTCCTGGGTGATTACGCGCCGCCTTACACAGCGACGGCGGTCAAAAAGCTCGAAGAAGCCGGAGCCATCATCATCGGCAAAACCAACCTCGATGAATTCGCAATGGGCAGTTCGACGGAAAATTCGGCGTTCGGCCCGGCGCGCAATCCTGTCAACGCCGAGTTGACGCCGGGCGGAAGTTCCGGCGGTTCGGCGGTCACGGTCGCGGCTGGTCACATCCCTGTGGCGCTCGGATCGGACACGGGCGGCTCGATCCGCCAACCGGCGTCGTTTTGCGGCGTCGTCGGATTGAAGCCGACTTACGGGCGCGTCTCGCGCTACGGCCTGGTCGCGTTCGCCTCATCGCTCGATCAGATCGGGCCGCTGACCACGAACGTCGCTGACGCGGCGCGCGCGCTACAAGTCATCTCAGGCCGTGACCGTCATGATTCGACTTCATCGAATGCGCCCGTGCCCGATTATCTGGGCGCGCTCAGCGGCGACATCAAAGGCCTCCGCGTAGGCGTCCCGCCGGAATGTTTCGGCGAAGGGCTTGATCCCGAAGTCAAAGAAAAAGTCGAAGCCGGAATTCGCAAACTGGCCGACCGGGGCGCGGAGATTGTCGAAGTCCATCTGCCGCACACCAAATACGCGATCGCGGTTTATTACGTCATCGCCACCGCCGAAGCGTCGTCGAATCTGGCGCGTTACGACGGCGTGCGCTACGGCTTCCGGGCTGAAGAGTCGCGCACGCTTTCAGAGATGTACCGCAAAACGCGCGACGAAGGTTTCGGCGCTGAAGTCAAACGCCGGATCATGCTCGGCACGTTCGTGCTGTCGTCGGGCTATTACGACGCCTACTACGAAAAGGCGCAGCGCGTGCGTTCGATGCTGGCGGGCGATTTCGCCGAGGCGTTCAAACGATGCGACGTGATCGTTACGCCGACCGCGCCGACTCCGGCGTTCAAGATCGGCGAGAAATCGAACGACCCGCTGGCGATGTATCTGGGCGACATTTACACCGTGACGATCAACCTGACGGGAGTTCCGGCGATCAGCGTCCCGTGTGGCAGTTCCAAAGCGGGCCTGCCAATCGGCTTGCAATTGATCGGCAATCATTTCGACGAAGCGCGATTGCTCAACGCGGCTTATGCGTTCGAGCAGTCCTAATATCAACCTCAGTCGCAGTTTGACTCTTCTCCCGAAGGAGAATCGGTGCGAGACATTTTCATCAGCTACGTTGCGGAAGATGACCCGACAGCGGTGGAATTAGCCGCAGGGCTGGAAGCGAGAGGCTACTCAACCTGGTATTACACGCGCGACGGTTCGGTGCCAGGACTTTCATATTTGATGACGACCAGAGCGGCGATTGACGAGTGCCAGGCGGTCATCCTGCTCATTTCGCCAGACTCGGTTATGTCCGATCAGGTGACAGCCGAAGTCATTCGCGCTCACGAAACCAAGAAGCCCTTCATCCCTCTGCGGCTCAACATCAGCCACGAGCAATTTGTCCAGAGCCAACCCGAATGGGCGCAGGCGCTCGGCGCGGCCACCTCGATTGACATTCCCGCCGAAGGTGTCTCGTTCGTTGTGGGCAATGTTATGCGGGCTTTGCAGAAGATGAAGATCGCGCCGCGTCCCGAACTCGTCACGAACGAGATGGCGGCCATCACGCCCGAAATGATCCGGCAAGCCGCCGGCGAGAGCAAAGAAAGACCTGCGCGTCCGACGCCCACGCCGCGTTCGACGCCTGTGCCGCCGCCAACGGCCGGCGCTTTCCCGGACGCGAAAGCATCTTCCAAAAAGAAACTTTATCTGATTGGCGCAGCGGTCGTCGCGCTGGCGCTTGTGGGGGCGACAATCGGCCTGTGGCTGAACGGCTCTGACGCCGAAAGCGACACGCCGCTGACCACGACGCCCGTCCGCGAAGACTTTCTCAACCTGCAAGCCTGGACGCATCCGCCGAACTGGGCGGTCGGCGATGGCGCGCTTGAAATCGCCGAAGCTCCGCAGTTGGGATTTTTGACCGACAAACGGTTCCGCGATTTCACGATGAATTTTCAGATCACGCTGATCAATGGCGAAGGCGCCGCGTGGGCTTTGCGCGCTGATGGCGACAGTTATTACCTCTTCTACCTTTCAGGCCCGAAGGGAATGCAGCCGAACCGGTTTGTGACCTACCTGGTGAAGGATGGCAAAATGGATCAGGTCGGGACGCCATTCAACATCATCAGGCCGCTGTGCGAAGGTTGCGCCTACACGATCACCATCAAGGCTGAAGGCAATAACTTCTTTCATCAAATCCACATTGATAGCGTGCCGGACCAGCACGAGGACGAGAAGCAGTTTGAAGGTGAAACCTATAAGCTGGGAGATTACGCGGACGCGGAAGACACCTTCCCGAACGGCAGCGTCGGATTCAGAACCTTCGCCAGCGAGAAATTTTCGGTAGCCGATTTATTCATCTATCCGCCGGGAACCCGGCCCTTGCAGTAAGTTTTTATCAGCAGCCATTTTAGATTTCATCACAACCTGAGGGGATTCGCCGCCAGATGACGTTCTAAAGTCTGGGGGAGAATTCGCGGCGATTTCTTGCCATAGCCTGCGCTGACGACTCCGATCCGTTGCGCTGTCGCCGACTTTTTTTGAATTGTAACTCCGATAAATGACTATTCCAGGAGGCGCGCCATGCCGTTTTTCGGAAAGAGCGTTCGGTCAATTTCATTCGCGGTCAGGGTTGCGAAAACCAGAATCAGCGTCATCGTCGCGTGGCCTGCTCTACTGTTGATTGTAATCTTCAGCCTGACCTGCGACTCCTATTTGTCGAAAGCCATAGCCGTGACCGGAAAAACGGCGAAACCAGCGCTGGCGCGGTTGGGCGCGGACATCACGGTACGCGCTCAGAGGCGGGGCAATCCTGAAATCAACCTCTCCGACGGACGCGAAGTGTTGACTGATTACGAAGGCCGCGCGGATATCACTCAAATCCTGCAACAGGATCGGGCGCAACCTCTGGCGATGGCCACAGCGGATTTTGACGAAGACGGCGCGCCCGATCTGGTCGTCGGCTATGCGAGCGCGGGCGCTGGTGTCGTCAGTCTGCTGCGCGGCAATGTTGACGCGATTTATCCCTATTCGCCTGAAGCGCAAGCGCGCCGGGTTGCGGGCAGATTCACCAACACTCCGTTTCTCTCGCCCGCGCTGGTTTACCCGGTTCCGCAATCGCCCGATTTCATCGGCGCCGGAGATTTCGACGGCGATGGCCATTGCGACGTGGTCGCGGCTGCGCGTGGCGATAACAAATTCATCCTGCTTTCAGGCGACGGCAGGGGCGAGTTGCATTTGGCAGATGAAATCGAATTGCCGGGCGCGGTGACGGCTTTGGCGGTGGGCGAGATAAATTTGCGTGACGGCCTGGATGACATTGTCGTTGCGACGGACGCGGGCGAAGGCGGGCTGGCGCTGGTTTATCAAAGCCGGCAGGGAGCGTTGCGCGCGCAGCCGGATGTTTTCAGTTTTCCGGCAAAGGTCAGCGCGTTGGCGTTGGGAGACCTGGATGACGATCCCCCGTCGGATTTGGCGGTCGCAGCAGGAGAGGGATTATTCATTGTTCAGGGCCGCAATCAAAATTCATCGCAGGGGCGAACGAATCAGAGCGGCGCTGAATCTCGCCGCCATGCTTTGCCCTTCGGGGTTCGGGCCATCGCGGCTGGAGATTTCAATGGGCGGTTGCGAACCGATCTGGCGTTTCTGTCGGAAGACGGAGCCGTCTACGTGATGAACGCCCTTGAGGACGAACAACCCGCAAAAATTTCTGATGCAAGCTGGCCGCAGGCCGCCGGATTGATTGGCGCGCGGGTTTCCGGCCACGCGGGCGCCGATCTGGTCGTCCTGGATTCGACGGGTCGCCAGGCGCGCATCATCAGCGGCGTTGATCCCGCGCCTCAATCATCAAACGCCGATTCGCCGCGCCGGATTATTTCGCTGGATGTTAAAGGCGAGCCGGTCGCGGTTCTGCCGATGCGGTTGAATAGAGACGCGCTTAGCGATCTGGTGATTGTCGCCGCCGGCCGGAGCTTCGTCAGTGTGGTCCAGACCGCGCCAGCGGCGATCTTCACCGTGACCACCACGAACGATACCGGCGCAGGATCGCTGCGACAGGCGATTTCGGACGCGAACAATAATCCGGGCGCCGATGCCATAGAGTTCAACATTCCGGGGGCTGCCAGGACGATCTCTCCGACCGCGCCTCTGCCGACGATCACTGCCGCTGTGACCATAGACGGGACGACACAGCCGGGTTTTTCAGGCCAGCCGCTGATCGAACTGAATGGGACGAACGCAGTGGTTGCCAGCGGTTTGTTCGTCAACGGCGGTTCCAACTGCGTGATTCGCGGGTTGGCCATCACCCGGTTCAGTTCAGACGGCGTCTCTCTCGACAATTCCTCCGGGCACATAATCGAAGGCAATTATCTCGGACTTAGCGCCTCCGGCGCCGCCGCGGGAAACACGTTGAACGGCATCGAAACCGACTTCACTTCCGGCGTTACAATCGGCGGGATTGCGGCCGCGGCGCGCAACGTGATTTCCGGCAATCTCCAACACGGCGTCTCTTCCAATGGCTCCAGTAATTTGGATGTCGTGGGCAATTACATCGGCGTCAATGCCGCTGGCGGCGCCGCGATTGGCAACGGATTTGACGGTGTGGCGATAAACAACAGCCTCGCCGCCGTCGGCAAGATAACTTCAGGGGCGCGCAACGTTATTTCAGGCAACGGCAGACACGGCGTCAGAGTGATCGGTCTCTCCGGCGGCAGTACCGTCAACGGGAACTACATCGGCGCGGACGCAACCGGCGCCGCCGATCTGGGCAACAGTGTTGACGGCGTGAGCATTGAACTCACCTCGCTGTCGGGGGCGGGCATACTCGCCAATACCATCGCCTTCAACAAAGCGAACGGGGTTGCGATTGTCATCGGCTCCGGCGTGACTATCTTTGGCAACGCAATTCATTCAAATGGCGGGTTGGGAATTGATCTGGGACGCAACGGTGTGACCCCAAATGACGCGGGCGACGCCGACACCGGCCCGAACGGTTTGCAAAACTTTCCCGCGCTGACCTCGGCGCTCTCTGCCGGAATATCCAGCGGACGGACTGTCATCAATGGAACTCTGAACAGCAGGCCCAACGCCACATTCTCGCTGTACTTCTACGCCAATTCCGCCTGTGACCCGTCGGGGAATGGCGAGGGTCAAAGCCTGATGGACAATCTCCGCAGGGACTTCACCACCGACAGCAACGGCAATGTCAAATTCACTGCGGTCTTCGCATCCGGACTCGACCCTGGCCAGATTGTGACTGCGACGGCGATTGACTCACAGGGCGACACTTCCGAATTCTCTCAATGCGGGATCGTGCAACCGTCGCCCTCGGCTTTCGTCGTTAATTCGACTGGCGACGGGGGCGATGTTCAGCCGCTCGACGATCTCTGCGACGACGGTTCGGGCGCCTGCACGCTGCGCGCCGCAATCGAGCAGGCCAACGCCACTCCGGGCGCGAACACCATCAACTTCGACATCGGCGGAGGCGGGGCGCAGACCATCTCCCCAGCATCGGCTCTGCCCACGATCAGCGAGACATTGACCATTGATGGAACCACTCAATACGGGTTCGCTGGCAACCCAATCATCGAATTGAACGGCGCCAACGCGGGAGCCGCGAATGGGCTTTCCATTACGGCGGGGGGATGCGTGATCAAAGGACTGGTGATCAACCGGTTCAATTTTGACGGCATTCTCGTTCGCGGCGCTGCGGCGACCGGCAACACAGTCATCGGCAACTATATCGGGACGAGTATTGACGGGTTGAGCGCGGCGCCAAACGGAACCAGCGGCGTTGACATCGTAGAGGGGGCAAAAAACAACACTATCGGAGGCAATCCCACCATTGCGGGAAATCGCAACGTGATCAGCGGCAACCGAGGCGCAGGCGTTTTTCTTCAGGGAGATAACACCACGGGCAATCTGGTGCGAGGCAATTACATTGGCGTCGGCGCCGATGGTTCGACTCCGCTCGGCAACTTGCCCGGCGTTGGCGGGCCTTCCAATCCGGGCTTCGGCGTGTTGATCGGTTTCGGCGCGAGGCAGAATACTGTCGGAGGGTTTATCAACTCCGGGACTACCGGCGGCAACGTCATCGCCTACAACGCCAATGACGGCGTTGCGATTGTGAACGGCCCTGGCAACGACAACAGTGACAGAAACTTCATCTCGGCCAATTCGATCTATTCAAACCAGGGCCTCGGCATTGATCTGGGATCGGATGGCGTGACGCTCAACGACAACGACGACAGCGATACGGGGCCGAACGATCTGCAGAATTTCCCCGTTTTGAGTTCGGTGGTTGTCACCGGCAATAGCGTCAACATACAAGGGAGGCTCAGGAGCAGGCCCGGCTCTTACAGGATCGAGTTTTTTTACAGCCCGAATTGCAGTTCCTTCGGAAACGGCGAGGGCCGGACGTTCTTTGCGGCGGACGCCGGATCTACCAACGGCGATCTGGTGATTAACAGGACGTTCAGCAGCCTTAGTTCTCCGCCGCCTCCGGGCAGTGTGATCACCGCTGTGGCCTTCGATTCGTTCGGCAACACCTCGGAATTCTCGCCCTGCGCGCTCATCAGTTCGCCGAACGGGCCGAACGTAAAACCGGAGAACGTGCTTGTGTTGCCCGATTTGATCACGGCTGTCGGCTCCGGCTTCAGCTCCGGTTTGAGTGTTTTGGTGAACGGAGTCGGTTTCGACCAGCCCGCGAAAGTTGAAGATCAGGGGACGAGGGTGACGCAGGCCGGGAAACTGACTGACCCGGTTAATGGTTCGCTGACGATTGATGGGGCGTTCAAGTCCGGCCAGACTCTCAGCATAACTTTCGCCAATTCCAACGGCGGCGCGACTTCAGTGCCATACACTCGCCCGCCATTGCCGCCGCCGAATCCCAACCCGCCGCTGGTCTTGACCAACGTCACCAGAAGCGGCGGCGTGATCAGCATTGCGGGCGAACTGACCGGCGAGCCGAACACGCTCTACGTGATCTATTTCCGCCTGACGCAGACTGACGAAACACAGACCGGCCCCGACGGATGCCCGACGCGCGAGGAGCCAAAGACGTTTTTAGGCTCAATCAAAGTCACAACCGACAGCAACGGCAAAGCCTCTTTCGGCAGTCCCATCCCCGTGACTTTCCCCGATCCTGATCCTGAAAGAAGCAAGACGGGAATCGTCAGCGCATACGCCATTCCTTTCGACATCGTGGACGGTCAGGAACAGCCGTCGAAGACCAAGAAGATCATAGACTCCAATTGCGCCGGCGTGTCGCAATCGCCCCGGGGCGTTCATCTGATCCAGGAGATCACCGTGACACCCGATCAGATCACCGCCATCGGGTTCGGATTCACCGAAAAAGTCGAAGTCTTCATCAACAACGTCCCGTTCAAGAATGCCGCCGTTGTCCAGGGTCAGCTAATCCAGAGTGTCATTCAGACCGGCGAGTTGAAAAACGGCAAGACCATTGCGGAGATGATCCCGCCGGGCGTTCTTGTGCGGATCAGGTTCCGCAACTCTGACGGCGCTTTCACCGAGGTCAATTTCAAAAATTGAGCTTTGCGCAGTTTCTCAATCAGGAGTTCAAGGTCATGAACAACAATCTCCCAGGATCAACCGGCCCAGGGTCAGGCGTGATGATTATCATTCGCCTCCTGTTTATCGTAGCCGCGTTGACGCCAATTGCGCTGGCGCAAAACACGGTTTCAGGGACAGTCGTCGGCGTTGTGCGCGATAAGAAATCGAACGCCCTGTTGCCCGCCGCCAAAGTCAAAATCGTCAACGAAGCCAACAAGCGCGTGCGCACGACCATCGGCAATTCGCAGGGAGAGTATCGTTTGCCGTTCCTGCCCGAAGGCAGTTACACCATCACCGCGACCAAAGAGACTTATCTGCCTGAAGTTCTTGCGAAGTTTCCCGTGCAATTCGGCCAATACAACATCGTCGGCTCGAAATTCCACAAGCTGGAGATTGACATCAGGCTTTCGCGTCCGACGCTCAGGGGGCAAGCGTTCGACGGCGCAGGGCGGACGCTGGCCGGAGTCGAAATCGTCGTGACCGATCAATACTCCTCGGTGTCGCGCGCCGCCCTGACCGGCCAGGACGGCGGTTACGAAATTGACGATCTGCCGGTTGGCGCTTATTTCATCGCCGCTTCGTGGAACGGCGAGCGTGTTCGCGGAGGGCCGATCGCGCTCGACCGCGAAGAAGTGATGGCCCCGCTCATCAGGTTCTCCAATGCGGCGAGGGAAGAAAGCCAGAGTCGGCAAGCCCAGAGTCCGGCGGCGACTTCTCCGCGAGAGGCGAGCGAGGGAGAGAAGGTGGCTTTGCTGGCGCATGCGGTTGACGCCACGCGCAGCGCCAACTTCACCGAGCGGCAAATCAATTCTTTGCCGCTGGGCGGCGCGAGTTATATGCGTTCGTTCGATGAATTGGCGCTGCTGGTCGCGGGCGTCGCGCCGCCCCCTTACACGCCGGGAGCGCGAGGGCCGGGCGTCGGATTCGGCGTCGGCACGGCGGGCCAGTTTTCGGTCAACGGATTGCGCGCGCGCTCGAATAATTTTTCGGTGGACGGTTCGGACAACAATGACGCCGATGTCGGAGTGCGCCGGCAGGGGTTTGTGGCTCTGGTTCCACAATCGGTCGAATCGGTCAGCGCGCTGTCAGTCGCCACGCTGTTGTGGGACGCTGAGCTAGGACGCAACGCGGGCGGGCAGGTCAACGCGGTGTCGAAATACGGCGTGAATCAATTTCACGGGCAGGCTTACGGCTTCTTCAACGACTCGCGGTTGAACGCGCGGAATTTCTTCGATTATCGCGGCGGCGCATCCGGCGGCGAGGAACCGTTCACGCGGACGCAGTTCGGCGGCGCAATCGGTGGGCCGGTCATCAAAGACCGCACGCATTTCTTCGCCAGTTTTGAACGGGAGAAGGTCAACGCCACGATTGAACAACATTTCGCCACGCCGACGGACAGCGAGCGGCGCTTCGTGGATTTGTCGCAATTGGGCTTCGCCAACCCCGATCTTTTCGAAGCATTCGTTCTCGGAACGCCGCAGACCTTCGATAAAAAAAGTCCGCTCGGCGATAACATTCTCTCGCTCTATCCAAGCCCGAATTTCGTGAACGGACCTTACGGCGTCAACACCTACACACAATCGCTGCCCGCCAGCGGCGACGGCGCGATAGCGTCCTTCCGGCTGACGCAGCGATTCACCGACAACCACTGGCTCAACGCCCGTTACAATTTCGGGGGCGACGAGCGGCAATTGCCAAGCGTGAATCGCGCGATCAATTCGGCCATCGAAGCCGAAACCCGATCACAGAACCTCTCGCTGGTTTTCGACAGCGCGTTGAGCGACACGCGGTTCAATCAGGCGCGTTTCTCCTTCGGGCGCACGCGGCTCGATTTTCAGGAGCGGCCTGGCAGCCCATTCATTTTCCGCAGCGACAAGCCGGGAGCGGTCAACCAGCAGCCCGTGCCCTCGACCACCGGCCCCATCGGCGAATTGCACATCGTTCCGTACAGCCCCGTCGGCGTCGGCGTCTTCTATTTCCCGCAAAGCCGCGCCAGCAACACTTTCCAGTACGCCGACACCTTCACGTGGATGTTGGACAAACACGCGATCAAATTCGGCGGCAATTTTCGCCGCTACCATCTCAACAGCCTCCTGGACAGGCTCTACCGCCCGCAGGTGGTTTACGCAGGCGGGTTGGCGCAGGTCGGCCAGGCCATCAGTGATCCGTCCGGCGCCAGTTGTAAGCAACCGCCCGGCGCGGCCTTCTGTTTCGATCCCGACCCCAACCGCAAGGCCGTAACAATCACAGGCGCGCAACTGGCCAGCCTGGGCGCGGCTTCCGCCGTCTTGCAGACGATCACACCGGGCGCGCCGGATTCGAGTGTGGGCCTGCGCTTCAACGAATATCATTTCTTCGTCAACGACAATTGGCGAGTGAGGCCGGGCTTCACTATTGATTACGGGCTGCGGTACGAATACGGCTCGCCTCCGCATTCGGTGGACGAACGCATTGAACGCGCGCTCAGGCTCGAAGGTCTGCCAGCTCCCGGCTCTTCACGGTTCGATTCGACCGCGCGCACGGATAAGTTCAACGCGGCGGTAGGCGCCTATCGTCAAATCCTCGCGGGGCGCGAACGCATCTATGACGCGGACAAAAACGATTTCGGGCCGCACTTGGGATTCGCCTGGACGGCGCTGCCGGAAGGGAAGCTGACGCTTCGCGGCGGCTATGGCGTTTATCACGACGCCATTTTGGGCGCCGTCGTCACGCAATCGCGCAACGTCTTTCCGCGCGAGCTTCCGATCAATGTTGATCCGTCGTTTCTGCAATTCGACTTTTATACGCTGAACAATCCGTCGAATCTGAGGATCGTCCGCGACGCGCAGGGGAATTTCACGAACCCGGTGAATCTGCTTCGCGCAGGAGTTTGTAATCAGTTCGGAACCTGCAACCAGTTCGGCGGCGCGCCCGGAGATTTCGTCGGCGTCGTCGGGCAGTTGTTCGCTCAAAACGCGCCGGGCGGCGGCCTGGCTTTCACTCTGACGGAAAAGAACCTGCGCACGCCATACGCTCAGCAATGGCATCTGACTGCCGAGCATGAATTCTTCGACCATTATTTCTTCTCGCTGGCTTACGCCGGGACAGCCGGCGTCAAGATGACGCGGCTTGTCACGCCGAACCTGGGGCAGATCGTAACGCCATACGTCACGCTTGCCGCGTCGCTGCGAAATGTTCAATCAGGGCAGACCACTCAGTATGCGCACCCGGTGATTTTCAATCCGCTGGTGGGCAGCGCGTTCGGCGGACGGCCAAACACGAACCTCGGCGCGTATCAGATTTACGAGAACTCGGCCCGGTCGAATTATCACGCGCTGCAAATTGAGGCCAGCAAACGCTACGAACGTGGTTTCCAATTCACAGCCGCTTACACCTGGTCGCACGCGATTGACGACGTGTCGGACATTTTCACGCTCGCTGGCGCGCCGATCTTGCCACAGGACGGGCGCAATCTGCGGCTCGAACGCGGTTCGGCGAACTTCGACATCCGCCATCGCTTCGCCGCTTCGGTGATCTGGGATTTGCCGTTTTACGGACGCGGGCTGAGTAAGGCCGTCTTCGGCGACTGGCAGATCGCTTCGATTTTTCAGTCGCAGACCGGCCAGCCGTTCACGCTGACCGTGCCTTTCGACAACAACTTCGACGGCAATCTGTCCGACCGCCCGGCGACAACCGCCGGATTGACTTTCAACGAAGGGCATAGCCGGAACCGCGTGTCGCTCGACTCAACCCGCTCTTTCACCGATTACCTCAATTACGACGTTTCGGGAAACGGTTTCACCCCCGGCGTGGGATACGTTGGCCGCAACACGGCGCGCGGCGACGGATTCGTCAATCTCGATCTGTCGCTGACCAAAAACTTCCGCGTGACGGAGCGACATCGTCTGGTTTTCCGCACGGAGTTTTTCAACGCGCTCAACCGCGCCAACTTCGGATTGCCGATTGGAATCATCGGCGCTCCGGGCTTCGGCTCATCGGTCGAGACTGTGAATCCAGCGCGGATGATTCAGTTTGCGCTGAAATACAGCTTTTGAATTGAAACGCGAGGTGGTCGTGGATGAGGGGGAAAGGAGGACGCGATTACTCCGCGCGGCGTTGATCCCCCAGCTCCTGGCTCATCTGCCCGTTTTTAGGCTTTGGTTTATCAGGCAGCCAGTCGCCGGTAATCATTTCAATCGCGTTTTTCGTCATACCCACGACGGGCGTGGCGTCGAGCGCGGTGTTGACCAGTCCCTTGATCAAACCTTTCTTTTTGACTTCGTAACCGATCAAGCCAATCACCACCACCGTGCCTACAACCGGCACGGCTTTCGCGGTCTTGATCGCCAACCGCGCGCCGCCTGCCTGAATAATCCTTCGCAAAATTCCTGTCATTATTTCTTGTCCTTCTCCAGTTCCGGTTGTGACCGTTGGGGCGGATGCAATTCTATCGCAAAATGCCGATAATGCGGCCTTCTCAGGGACTGAAGTTATGGTATTGAGCGCTGTCTTCAAATTTTGCGAAGCGGTTGAGCGAACCGGCGGGCGCGCGTTGCTCGTCGGCGGGTGGGTGCGCGATTTCATCCGTGGAGTCGAAAACGTTGACTACGACATTGAGGTTTACGGTCTCGAAGCCACTGCCCTGCGCGCCTTGCTCGACGCGCAGGGCAAGGTAGACGCAGTCGGCGAAGCTTTCACCGTTTACAAAGTCCGCTTGCGCGATCGGGAGTTGCGAAAGAGCTTCGTCGTTGATGTCAGCCTGCCCCGGCGCGAATCGAAGACCGGGCGTGGCCACAGAGGCTTCGTCGTTGAAGGCGACCCGGCAATGAGTTTTGAAGAGGCTGCGCGCCGCCGCGATTTCACCATTAACGCAATGATGTATGACCCGCTCAAGGATGAAATCATTGATCCTTACGGCGGGCGCGAAGATATTACGCGGAAGATCATCCGCGTTGTTGATCCCAAAACTTTCGTCGAAGACAGTCTGCGCGTGCTCCGCGCAATGCAGTTCGCCGCGCGTTTTGAATACTCGATTGATCCGGCGACGATTGAGTTATGCCGGACAATTGATTTGTCGGATTTGCCAGCCGAACGAATCTGGGCCGAAGTCGAAAAATGGCTGCTGCAATCGCGCCGTCCTTCGTTGGGGCTGTGGGCGGCGCGCGAACTTGGGATCACTGAAAAACTCTGGCCCGAAATTCACGCCTTGATTGATTGCCCGCAGGACCCGCGCGCGCATCCCGAAGGCGATGTCTTCATTCACACTGGAATGGTCCTGGACGAAGCTCGGAAGCTGATTGACGACCTGCCGCGACCGAAACAGATAGCGGTGATGCTCGCGGCGCTCTGCCACGATCTGGCCAAGCCACACACGACGAAAATCGAGAATGGCCGGATCAAAGCGCGAGACCACGAGATGATGGGCGTGGCGATGACTGATCAATTCCTCGACCGGTTCAAACTTTTCACCTTCGACAATTACGACGTGCGATTGCAGGTGATCCTGCTCGTCAAAAATCACGCCGTACCTCACCAGTGGTTCAAAAGTCGCGAGGCCATAACCGACGGAATGTTCCGGCGATTGGCCTTGAAGGTCGAACTCGATCTGCTTTATCGAGTCGCGCGCGCCGATTGCCTCGGCCGCGCGGGAGATTTCAAACCCGATGCTGAAGAGTGGTTCATCGCCCGCGCGCGCAAGCTTGGTGTCGAAGAGCGCGCTCCTGATCCGTTGCTGATGGGCCGCCACGTCCTCGAACTTGGTTTGAAGCCAGGCCCGCGAGTTGGCGAAATCATTCGCGCGGTCTATGAAATGCAACTCGATGGAGATGTCGTAACACTTGACGATGCGATCAATGCGGCGCGAAAAAGGCTCAGAAGCTGACGATCCCCCAGGAGTTCCGGATGGATATCAAATCGAGAAAGGCCCGGACGGCAAAGCGGAGATTCACTACACGGGCATCTACAAACTGTTCGCGCGATGGGCTGATGATGGGTCGCTGGAAAAAGCCTTCATCGCTTCGGTCAAGCATCTGTCAGCGGAACAGAAGCTTGATTTGAGCCTCCTGCACGGCGACGGTTCCAACACCGTCGCCAAAAAAGGGGCGAAGGAGTCGGCTACAGCGGCCACAAGCACCAGACGGGTGAAAAGGTGATCGCCATTTCCGACAACCACGGATACGTCCTGTCGCCATTGACGATCGCGCCAGTCAACAAGTCTGACATCGTGTTGCTGCCGGATGGGATCAAGGACCTCAAGCACGTCGCTTCGGAAGCCGGTCTCGATCTCAAAGGCGCGACTCTCAATCTCGACGCTGGCTTTGACAGCAAAGCCAACCGCAAATGCATCTTCAACGCCGGGATGAAACCCAACATCAAGGAGAACCCACGCAATCGCAAAACCGCCAAGCGCGGGCGCAAACGATTCTTCGATTATAGTGGACCAGCTTTGAAGAATCAGGATTCTTCGCACAAGAAGCGCTGCAAGAGCAGCCACTTGCACGGGCATCGTGAATTATTTTTTCGCGCTGGCGGTTTTTCGGCCTGTTGAGAAGCCCATATCGCGCTTTCTGACCGAGCGGTATCGAGCATAGTCGTGGTAGAAATTGAGTTGTTATTCAACTACAGACTCAAGGACACCACCACAACTATGCCCAGTACTAATTATGCTCAACCGACCACAAACGCCAAAAGCATCGCCGAGCTTTTTCCGCTTTTGTCTGAACGCGCGCACGCCGCTCCGCTCGAACTCTCGCAACAACAGATGCAGACCTTGTTGCGCATCGCGCTGGCTACGACCACTCACTTTTTTGGCCCGCCCGCTCGCTA
>JAJVID010000168.1:0-2500 GCA_022072205.1 Acidobacteriota bacterium | reverse complement strand
GTTCGCTCCATCTGCGCGTAAGCGGCTTTGACGCGCGGCAGGCTCAGGAATCGCCGTTTCCAGCCAATCGCTCAGATCAGGAACTTCATCAAGCAATTCTGTCAGCAGCGCAAGCAACTGTTCGCGGCCAAGCTCCGCGAGGCGCTTCGTCATATCGTCGCGGACAACAAACCGCTCCGGATCGCGCGCGAACGTGAGCAGCAGCGCGACGATGTGTTTGCAGTATCCGCCGAAATCGTACTCGCAATCGCACGAAGCCGCGCGAACGCCGCCACGGTCGAGTTCGTCGCGCACTTTGTAAAAAGGCGACTGCATGCCCTCGCAATAGCCGGTCAGAATATTGCCCTGAATGGCCGCGTCCGAGATCGCGTTGTTGCGGAAAAGCTCCTGGGCGCGCGCGAAAACCCTTTCGTTCGCGCCTGCGCGGATGATGGAGTCAGTGAGTTTGAGATTAGTCATCCGGGTATAAACCTCTTCAGCTTCGTTGCTTGCCGCTCTTCAATTCATATCCATTCCCGACCGTACCGCGTGACGCGTCACCCATTGCCGGAACATCTCCACTTGAAAACGGCATTTCTCCCCGCCTTCGTCACGTATCAGAACTTCGGCTTCGATCAATCGTTCGACCATCCCGCGCGTTTCGGCTGGAGAAAGCCGCAGCGTCCTGGCCAGCTCCGCCAAGCTCGCTGCGCCCGCCGAAGCGATTAAGGCCGACAACCGCTGCTCGCTCTTTGGAATCCATTGCCAGATGCTGGAAAAGACCAGGTCGCCGGTCTTCAAGGCTTCGGCCAATGCTTGACGCGCATCTTGCACCGTCGCTCGCCGCCCGGCGGCTTTGTCTTCGAGCAGCCGTTTGTTTTTCAAATCCACCAGCGCAGAGCAGGTCAGTTGTATCAAACACGGATGGCACCGCGTTTCGGCGATCAGCAGATCAACCGCCTCTGCCTCGTAATCGAGCGGGAAGTCGGGAATCGGATTGGTGATCAGCCTGCGCGCGCTCGCTTCGTCCAGGTAGCTGACGCGGACGGGAAGCGCGCTGCGGAAATAGGAACTCCACCGCTCGCTGGCCATCTCGTTGAGGGTGTGAGTGCCTGCGAAGATCAAACTGATGCCCGTTCTGTGCTGCATCGTGCTGCGCAGAAACGCGAGCAAGTCTTCACTGATAATCCCGGCGGTCAGTTTCTTTTCGATCTCTTCAAATTCATCCAGCGCGACGATCAAACGGTTTTCCGGCGCGCCAATCGCCTTTTCGACGCTATCCAGAAATTGCCGGAAGACGATGAACGGCTCCGTCGCGTAATCGCTGAGTTGTGGCGGTCTCAACCCTTTGCCGCGCGATGACAGTTCTTTGTTGATGGTGTCGGCCAGATTGAAGAGCAATCCGCTTGTGCTTTGGACGTTGGCCGCTTCCTGCATATCCACAAAGACCGGAATCAGATTGGTCGGCAGCCGATACAGATTCCGCATCACGGAGGTTTTGCCAATGCGCGGCTGGCCGAAGAGCACCAGCGGCGCATTTTGATTGGGGCGCAGGAAATGATCTTCTATAGACTTGAAAATATCGTCACGGCCAAGAAAGGCGCCGCGTTCAGGCAACAGCGGCGAAGGCGCAATGAATGGATTCGGAATTTCCTTCGCAATGGTTTCATCGCCGCTCAAGCGGTCAACTTCAGCGTTGACGGCGTCCAGCCATTGTTGCGCGATGCGCACGAAGTTCTGGCTCTCGCGCCCGCGCAAACCCAGCACGGTAAACTGGCGAAACTCTTCCAACAATTTTCGGGCGCGATTGAGGCGAGTCAGTTTTTGAAAGTTGCTGGTCGCCGAAACCGCCGCGCCAATTTCAGCGGCGATCTTCTGGCATTGCGCATAGGCTTTGGTGGCGCGGCTCATTCGTTCCGAAGCGACGGTTGATGAGAACCAGTAAGATGACGGAACGCGCTGCGCTATCTCTTCGACGGTTTTGCAATCCAAAAGTTCACGGCTGCCCAATTCCAGCAAAGCCCGTTCCGCCGCACGGCGCTGGAAAGTTTTCGTGACCAGATGTGTGATGGCCTTCATCCCTGCTTCCTTTTCATTCTCGCCAGCGGCCACAAGCAGACGCCAGAGGAATGGTTGCGGCAGGAACATCAATTCGTCCCAGTAAGCCAGCGTTTGGCGGAGGGATCGGTTAGCCCATTGCGGCCTGACTCTGTTTTGCCAAAGCGATCTGATTGAGGTTGCTGATGCGATGAAAAAAAAGGGTATTCGCAGGTAAAAGATGAAGTAGGAAACTACAAAATTCGTCGAGGATAGAATTGCGCTTTCCCATCCAGGTGGAAGGTTCATCCAGGAAGATCCCTGAAAATAAAATATCGCACCTCCTGCGACGCCGGCCACGACGCCTCCCGCGCCGCCTCCGGCGACGCTGAACGCGCCGCCTCCCGCGCCGCCTCCCACGACGCCGACCGCGACGCCTCCCGCGACGCCTCCCGCGACGCCGACCGCGACGCCGACCGCGACG
>JAJVID010000056.1:25672-37664 GCA_022072205.1 Acidobacteriota bacterium | reverse complement strand
GGTTGATACATCAATTCCGCCCGCGCGGGCGCGACTTTGAATTCGCCCGGTATCTGCACTCTCAACGCGTACTGGAACATCGCGTCGCCGTCGAAATAGTTGGCGAAGATGACTGTGCGCTGGTCGCGGAATTCGCGGTTGCTATACCAATCGCTCCAGCGGCCGTCGCTGTAATCAAGGTTGATACCGCTGACGCGTTCGACCTGCTCGCAGCCTGCCGGAATCGGGTCTTCGATCATCAGGTATTGCGCGCGCGCGCCGTTCACGCGCAACCGCGCCACGATCAGATCGCCCGAACGCAGTTCGCCCGAAAGCGGTTCGATTCTCCAACTCGGCTTGCCGCCCTCGTCGCTCACGCGCAGCCGCAGGTATTCGCGCGTCAGCTTCAGATCGTTCGAGGATTGCGAGGCGAAATTCTCCTCGCGCGTGTAGTAATCGAGCGTCGCCGAGGCATAGAGCACGCCCGCGCCGCGCTTGATCACTTTCACCTGATTGGCGTTGTTGATCTGGCCGCCTTTGCGTTCGATGACCAGCGGCTGACCGGCGGCGGCTTCGGCGGCAGTCACGCGCTTCGTCAACACCTGCTCGCCGTTCAGGAAAACGTCAACCGTGTAGTCGGCGGAAAGTTCCTTGCTCGCCTTCAGGTAATCGGTCAGCGCGAGAATGGCGAACGCGGTGTGCTTGGTTGAATCCCAGTAATAACCGTTGCGGCGATTGGCCACCAGCCAGCGCGCGGCTTTCGCAAGCAGCGCGCTCTGCGGATTGATCTGAGCCAGGGCCTTGACCGTGAGCGCCGTAGCTTCGAGGTCGTTGTTCTCGTTGAAATCGAGCATCGGACGGCGGCGCGATTCCCAGTGCGCGTCGAAATCGGTCACGCGCGCGCCGCGTTCGAGTTCGGCTACAACCTGTCTGGCGCGGGCTTCGTCGCCACGATGCTTCAACGTCAACGCCAGCAGCGCGCGTCCGTAAGGTTGCAGGTCAATGCGTTTGGCGAACAAATCGTTGACGTAACGCGCATCGGTGTCATTCGGATTTTCGCCGCTCACGTTCAGCGCGTAAACCAGATAGGCCCGCGATTCGGGATCAATCGGTTTGCCGTCTTCCAGCTTGCCTGCGTCGAGCAGTTGTTTGACGCGGTCGCGTCCGCGACTAACCGCATAGCTGTTGACGCCGTAACCGGCGCGCTGCGCCATCGCCAGGCCGTCAACCACGTAAGCCGTCATGAACGGATCGGTCTTGTCGTCCAGCCACCAGCCCCAACCGCCATCGCCGTGCTGCAATCCGTAAAGCCGGTCAAGCCCGCGCTGCACCTTCTTGCCCAGATCGTTCGATCCCTTGATCGAAGCCGATTTCACGTTCTTCAACGCCTGCGCGACGATCACGTTCGGCAGGAAGCTCGACATCGTCTGCTCGGTGCAGCCGTACGGAAAGCTGGTCAGATAATCGAGCGCGCCGAACATCGCTCCGGCGATTGAGGGCGCGGCTTCGATGCGAAGCGTGCGCGCCTGCGTGTTGGCGTTGCCGGGCATGTCGAGAATGAACGTTCGCTCGTCAACATCGCCTGCCATCGCCGCAGCATTGCCTTTGGTTTGTTTCAATCCCTGCGGCACGACGGGCAGCGGCAATTCAACGCCGTCCGATTCGGCGTTGGTTTTGGCCGTCGCGAGCAGCGTCACATTGCCAAGCTGCGAAGCCGAGATGCGCCAGTCAATGCGCTGCTCGCCCTGCTTCGTGATCGTCACTGTCTGCTGCGCAGTGTCGAGCAGGTTCGCGCCCGTCACCTTCAACTCGATCTGCGTGACTTTGTCGGAGTCAAGATAGTTGTGAACGATGCCGGAAACAGTGACGACATCGCCTTCGGTCATAAAGCGCGGAGTTTCCAAACGCAAGATCAAATCCTTGCGCGAAAGCACGCGGCTGATGTTCGACCCGACGCGCAGGTCGTCGGTCACAGCGCGCGCCGTCGCTCGCCACGTCGTCAGGTTGTCGGGCAGATCGAATTTCACCGTCGCCTTGCCGTCGGCGCCGGTCACCACGTCCGGCTTCCAGAATGCGGTGTCTTTGAATTCCTTGCGAATCTTCGGCTCGACGAGTTGGCTGTCGTTTTTGAAATCGGCCAGTTGATACGAACGTTTGTTCGCGGCCAGTTCCATCTTCTTGCTGCCGGAATAGCCGGTGAAAAAGTAGGCGGTCGAGAAATGCGTCTCGACTCGGTTGTATCGCGCGCCGTAAAACGCGCGGCGGATGTCGCCTGACGAATCCGGCCTGATGCTGTAAATCGCTTCGTCAACCACGCCCAGGCTGACTTCGGCTCCGGCGGCGGGCGAACCGTCGGCGTTGCGCGCGATGACCGTGTACGACGCCGTGTCGCGCGGCTTGTATTCCTTCTTGTCGGGAATGACTTCGATATTGAGGAATTTGTTTCGCGCGGGCACGATGACACTCTTGCTGCTCTCGAACATCTCGCCGTCTTTCACGTAAGCCACGCTCAGAAAAATGTTCGGGACGAAGTTGTCCTTGATCGGCAGATCAATCATCACCGCGCGGCCTTCGGCGTCAACGCGCCGCGCATCAATCACGCTGCTCATCTCGGTCGTCACCAGCAGATGAGCCTTGTCGGCGGGCAGCATCGCCAGCACGTGCGCCGTCTCGCCCGGTTGATAAGATTTTTTGTCCGGGATCAGCTTGATCGAGCCGTAATCGCGGTAGGCCCCGTCGGCCCAGCGGTTGTTGCGGTCGGTGGCGTAAATGTATCCGGCGTCCGAAGGAATCCGCTTGCCGTTTTCGTAAACAGAGGTTTCGATCTGAATCGAGCCGGTGATCGGGATGCGGTAATCGTACGCGGCCTCGCCCTGCGCGTTGGTCGTGACTTCGGCTGAAGAGAGATCGCGCTTGACCGCTTTGTATCTGACGTATGTCTGATCGCCGTCCTTCTCTTCGGTCCTTTCGTATTTCACCTCGACGAATTTCAGCGCGACTTTTGAAGAGACCGGCCGGCCTTCGTAATCGGAGGTTCTGACTTTGATCTTTGCGTTGTCGTTTTGGTAATAGACGTAACGTTCGGGGCGCGCGAAAACAACGGTCTTGCCGCGCGTGCCGACGAAGCTGGCTTTGCCTTCCATCTCGCGGCGCGACGAATCGGTCACCTGAGCTTCAAGCCGGTAGGTGAAATCGTAAGGCTGTTTCTCGTCCATCGGCGGAACATCGAACGCGACTTCCAACCGCCCGTTGGCGTCCAACCGCCCTTCGCCTTCTTTCACCATGTCATTGCCGTAGCCGTAATAGCCTTCTTCATCGCCGCTCTCTTCGTCTTCGCTTTCGCCGATGCCGTCGTCGTATTCGTCGCTGAACCACCAGTGATGATAGCGCGAGCGGTAGACGTAATACTTCACGTCGCCGTTCGAGACTGGCGCGCCGAAAAAGTATTTCGCCTCGATGGTGAATTTGGTTCGCTCGCCGACGGGGACGAAAGTTTTCGGCGTCGTGACTTTGACTTTGAATTCGGGCTTTTTGTATTCGGCCACTTCAAACGATCCGCGAGCCTCAGCGCCGCCGAAGGTCGCAACGACCGAGTAGAAACCGAGCGGCGCGCCTGCGGCCAGATCAACCTCGCCGCTGAACGATCCGCGCGACGAGAGCGGCAGTTCCTTGTTGAATATCTCGTTGTTGCTCTGATCGGTGATCTTGACGCTGGCCGTGCGAGCGGTCGGCGTCACGTAACCGCCTTCGCTGAGCAGCCGGACGATGCCTTTGAAATAGACCTTCTGTTCAGGACGGTAAACAGGGCGGTCGGTGTAGATGTAGCTCGCCGACTCCGCTAACGACTCCTCGCCGCCGCCGAAGTAGTAAGGCTGCAAATCCGAAACGGAGAATTGATCGTTGCGTCTGGCCAGCACCAGGTAAGAATTGTTGGCTTCTTCGAGCGGCGCCGCCGGATCGAGTTCCGCCGCTTCCCTGTCCTGCCGCATCGTCTGCGGCTTCGGCTGATCTTTACTGATCGTCACTTTGAGCACGCCATTGCCGTCGGTCTTGCCCGAAGCGACGCTCTTCCTGCCCTGGACGACCTCGACTTCGACGCCGGCGCGCGGTTCGCCCGATTTGCGGTCAACCGCGTAAACCAGCATCTGGCCGTCCCCATTCGCGTTGTAGGATGTCTTGTTGATCATCGTCAGGTCGGTGACGACGGCGATGGTGTAAGCGCGCAGATCGCCGTTGACGGCTTCGACCAGATAAACGCCCGGCTCGCGTTTGCCGAGCGAGATCATCCGCGTGTCGTATTCGTTCTCGGTCGCCGTCAACACCTGCCGCCACGAACCGACAAGCTGGTCGGGATTGAGCAGCGGCACGCGCGCGTAATCGGCCATGTTCAACGGCAGTTGCTCGCCCGAACGGAATTTGTCGTTGAACGCGGTGCGCGATTCGCGGCGCAACTGGCCGCGAAAATAATTCTTGACCGCGCGAGTGACGGACACTTTGAACGAACGGAGGTTTTCCAGAGCCGACGGCTTGCGCTCGACGGTCGCGGCCACTTCAGCCACGTCGTTTCTGTCTTCCTCGCCCATCTGGTGCGGGCTGTTGAGCTGTTTGAAAAACCTGAACGGGTCTCTGACCTGATAAACGCGGAAGTCGAGCGAAGCGATTCCCTGATAGCCGATGTAGATGCGCGCGTTCTCGCCTGTGCCGTAAGTGCGATTGGTCGAAAGCTGAAAGCGCGGCTTGATTGCCGGGCTTGGCTGCGGACTCGCGGCTGCGGCAGGCGGCGCAGTTTCAGCGCCTCGAACGTGATTTCGCAAGGCGGCCAGCGCAATCGCCGAGGCGATGACAGCAAGATAGACAAAAACAACGGCGCAATGATTTCTGAATTTCATAGCTTCACGTCTCCGCGTCTTACTCCAGAATTTTGAGGCGGTAAAATCCGAGGAAGTTCGGATTGTTTTCAATCGGACGCCAGCGGCGGTCAGGATGATGATCGAGCGTGGCCAGTCTTACCTTCTTCATCTCACCTTTGTCCCCCGGCGATGAGCCGGTGTGGTAAACGACCCAGTCGCCCGCGCCTTCGCCGTTATGGCGGGCGTCGCCGATGAAGATCATCACGTGATAAGGAAATTTCTGAACCCAGGGTTGATGAAAGAAAAGCAGGTCGCCGCGTTCGGCCTGTTTGCGGTCGCGGCTGATGAATGTGACGTTGTAATTTTTGAGCGTGCGCGCGTCGGCGAATTCGGAGAATTTGTTTTGCGCGAGGTCGGTTTCTTTGAACGATCCGAAATCGGCGCGAAAGATTTTTTCGCCGAGCGGGCCGTGTTCGAGGTTATAAGCTTTCACATCTGGCGCGACGGCTTCGTAGCCTTCGCTCCCATTGCTGATGGATTGAAACCAGATTCGGTCGTGCCTGCGCAGAGCTTCACGCCAGGCGAAACGGACAAGCCCGGCGCAATCGCGCTGATCTTCGTTCCAGGCGCGGCTCGGTTCGTAAAATTGCATTTCGGCGATGTGCGCGAACCAGCGGCGGAAACTGGCGCGGTCGTCGGACGAGAGCAACTCCGCCGCGTCCGGCATGCCGTCGTTGTCGGAGTCGGCCCAGACGAACGCCGCCGAAGACGTAGCCGAAGACGGTCTGGTCGTTTTCCCGGTCTTCGCCTGCGGCGATTTTCCGCAGCCGAATCCGGCGAGCGCGACAAGGCAGGCCAACGCGAGCGGCGCGCGAGCCTGTATCATCCGAACTGTGAATTTGTTCAACGCGCGATTCATTGTTGACGACAGATCGTTGCGGTGAATTCGGGACAATGTTTTTGATTGCTGATCGGTCGAAACCGAAGTAGTTGATGTTTAACGCCCGCGTACTATAGCAGAAGCGCAATCGGCAGATAAACGGAACTCTTCATTAACTCATTCATCAATCCAGGCTCATCATCTCATCAATTCTTTTCCGGCGGCAGGCGCGAGACTCGTGCGCTTGAGGCGGCTCGCCGCGTTAATGGGCTGTGGATTCCCGCAGCGGAGTTTCACACCACCCGCTCGAATCGCCTAAAATGCCGGTGGAGTTTTGATCATGCGCATCCAAAGTAATCGCAAATCTGTTTATTTTTTCATCACGCTAGGCGCGTGTCTGGTGGCGCTGGCCATCGCGCTCAATGTCGGCTGGATGGTTTTCCACTGGCGGCAGGTGGCGATGATGATCTTCGGCGTTATCTTTTTCGCGCTGATCATCGCGGGACTGGTTTTGAACACGATCTTTCTGGTGCGCGAAATCCGCCGCAACGAACAGCACGACAGCTTCATCAACGCCGTCACGCATGAGTTGAAAACCCCAATCGCTTCGATCCGGCTTTACCTGGAGACCTTGCAGAGGCGGGAAGTAGACGAAGCCAAGCGCCGGGAGTTTTACCAGATCATGCTCGACGACAGCGACCGGCTGCTGCACACCGTCGAGCAGGTTCTGCGCGCAAGCCGCACGGGACACCGACGCCGCCGCATTCATAAAACCGTGATTGATTTGGGCGAAGTGGCGCGGGAGTGTCTGGAACTGGCGCGCACGCGGGCACACCTGGACGATAAAGCGCTGCGCTTCGTTGAATCCCTGAACAACGGCGAGCGTCCCCTGGTGCGCGGCGACGCCGACGAATTGCGCGCTGCGGTGTCGAACCTGATTGACAACGCGATCAAGTATTCCGGCGAGGAAGTTGACGTGACGGTCGAAGTGGCGACGGCGCTCAACAAACGGGTCGCGGTTCGCGTGACGGATCGCGGCGTAGGCGTTCCTCGCGGCGAGTTGAAGCAGATCTTCAAACGTTTTTACCGCGCGCCTCGCCGTGTCGCGTCGGGCGCGTTTGGCGCCGGGCTGGGCTTGTTCATCGTTCGCTCCATCGCCCGCAAACACGGCGGCAAAACTTTCGCCCAGAGCGAGGGCGAGGGAATGGGCAGCGTGTTCACAATCGAGTTGCCGCAAATTCAGCCCGAATCGCTGGCCAGGTTGGCGCCTGAATTGTTGAATAAAGAATTGAGATAACGATGAGTGTTGTTTTGATCGTTGAGGACGAGCAGCATATTGCTGACGGCTTGAAATTCAACCTCGAAGCCGAAGGATACGACGTCGAGACGGCGCCCGATGGCGAGACCGCGCTGGAATTGCTGGCGAAAAATCCGAAACGGTCCAAACCATCCAGGCAATTCGACGCCGTCGTGCTCGACGTGATGTTGCCGGGCAAGGATGGTTTTGAGGTCGCGCGCGAATTGCGTCAGGCCGGGCAGTACGTTCCGATTCTGATGCTGACCGCGCGAAGCCGCCCCGAAGACATTCTGCGCGGCTTCGAGGCGGGCGCCGACGATTACGTGCCGAAGCCGTTTGAACTTGCCATCCTGATCGCGCGTTTGCACGGTTTGCTGCGTCGGCGCGAATGGCTACGTCTATCTCGGAGTTCGTCCGAAACACCTGCTCAGAATGCGCTTGGTGAGGTCTTCAACTTTTCCGGCAAGACGATTGATTTTTCAAAACTGGAGCTTAGAACCGGCGGGCGCACTGTGCAGTTGACGCTGATGGAAGCCGAGTTGCTGCGTTACCTGATCAAAAATGAAGGCAGACCGGTCTCGCGACAAAGCCTGCTCGAAGATGTCTGGGGATTGCGCGAAGACACGGACACGCGCGCGATAGACAATTTCATCGTCCGGCTCAGACGCTACATCGAAGACGACCCGTCAAACCCAATCCACCTGCTGACCGTGCGCGGCGTGGGGTATCGGTTCGTAGCCGATCCGGGGAGTGGGGAATAGGGAGTGGGGAATGGGGAATGGGGAATGGGGAGTAAAGATTGTTCCCACTCCCCACTCCCCACTCCCTACTCCCCATTCCCCACTCCCTACTCCCCACTCCCTTCTTCTGCCTGCTCCTTGAACCGTTTCAACTTCATGTTCAAAGTCTGGACTCGCAGTCCAAGCAGCGCGGAAGCTTTCGTCTGGTTGTTGCCGGTCTGGCGCAGCGCGGTTTCGATCAGGCCGCGTTCAAAATCATCAACCAGTTGCGGCAGGTCAATTCCGCTCGCGGGAATTGATTTCAGCGCGGAGTAACGGATGCGCGACGGCAACAGCGTCTCGTCAATCTGTTGCGGCTGCGTAGCGGCAATCGCACTTTCGAGCGCGGCTTCCAGTTCGTCAATGTTCCCTTCCCAGGGATAATCCGAAAGCATCTTCAGCGCGCCGGGAGCGATTTCGTGTGGGCCTTTGTTCAACCGCTTGGCGATTCTTCCGGCGAGGTGGCGAGCCAGATACGCGATGTCTTCGCTGCGTTCGCGCAACGGCTTGATCGTGAAACCGGACGGACGCAGCAATTCGACCAGCCCATAAGCGATCCGGTTTTCGGCTTTCATTTCGGTCGGGTTCCATTCGGTGGCGAAGATCAGGCGCGGCCCGTTGCTCCTGCCCGAATGCGCGCGCCAACGCTGCTCTTCAATGTGCGCGGCGAAACGCTGTTGCAACAGCGCCGGCAGCCTGGTTAGCTCGTTGATGTAGATCGTGCCGCGCTCGCAGGTTTCGATCATCCCGCGAGGCCCGAAGAGCAAATTGTGCAGCGCTTCGCTGTCCAGACTGTGAGCGTTGACCGCGAAAAAGGGCTGCGCCGAATTCTCGCTCGCGCTGTGGAGCACCCGCGCTATCTGCTCCTGCCGCAGACCGCGTTCGCCGATGATCAATGTGGGTGTGTGCGCCGCCGCCTGCACGCTGATGAACTGTTTGAGCGCGGCGACATTCGTGCTCACACCGATGAAACATTCGTAGTTATCCAGCGGCAGCACGCGCGGAGAACCCACGAGTGTCAGCGCCGGACGCGGCTTTAATACTGATTGTGACGCCAGGTTCGCCACCTGGTTTGATGTTGGATGCGCAATTGCATGTTCTACTGCTTCCGTAGCCATTCTTTTCCTCCCTCAGCTTCTACCTGAGTAATTCCTCTTTCGTTGAGTTGGGGCTGCAACTACCAAAGTTTTAATACTTTGATCCAATGCCTAGTCGAATCCTGCTTAAAACAACTGTCGTGCCAGCCTATGGCCAACAGGCTAAGTTCTGCAAATGATGAATTTGATCAAGAACCACCGATCAAGACAAATCAGTAGAGTGTCCGGTTACGGGATCGTTGAGTTTCAAAAACGAACCGGGGAAGATTCAATTATCGAGTCCGATCTAGCGAATTAACGTCTCTGAAATCAATCTGACATCAACAAGTGTTTTGAAGTTCGACACGGCTAGTTACGAGTTGATAGCGGCAAAGTTCCAGCAAATCTTTCGGCCAAATTCAAGTGGGACAAGATGGCATCTTGTCCCACCATTTCAATTCAATTTCTTCGCAGCGTGACTCCGCCATTGACGCTGGAGATGGTGATTGGCGGCCCGCCCTCGCCGACGCGTCCTCGCAACTCACCGCGTTTCATTTCGCCGACGACGGTGATGGGCAGATCGGAATTGATGCCGCCGTTGACGCTGCGAACGTCAACTTCGGCGTTGGTCGCCGACGGCAGGCCGATTTCGATGCCGCCGTTGATGCTGCTCACGCGCAATCCGCCTTCGCCCAAACGCAGCAGCGAGAGCGAAACGCGCCCATTGATGCTGCTCAGATTCGTGGCGGTTCCGGCCTGAGCGACTGTGACTCGACCGTTGACGCTGCTGACGCCAACCTCGCCGGTGATCGCCCCGGCGTCAACCACGCCATTCACCGAAGAGACTTTCAGGTTAATGCTCTTCGGCAGCTTCAAATTTACTTCGTGGCGCACCCATCCGCGATCCCATCCGCGATTGCGGCCTTCCCTGTCTTCTTCGGTGCGGATGATCAGGCTGTTGGGCGTGTTATCAATCAGGATCGGGCGTCGCTCCATCGCCGCCGTGTCCGAAGCCTTGACCGTGATATTGATCTCGGCCTGGTTGCTGTCCCAGGTTTCGATGGTGACGCGGCCATTGATGCCGCGAACCGTAACGTTCGATCCCGGCGCGAGCGTGATCGTCTTGTTGATCTGATTGGTAACGTCGCCTGAATCGGCCCTTGTCTGGCTCTGATTCGGCGCTATCGCCAAAATAGAACCGAGCGACAAGCTCAGAAAAAAAGCTATTGAAATTTGCATGATTCGTCCTCCTGGGATGTTTGTGATCGCGAATGAAGTTTGGTTGCGGCGTTCAAGCCATAATTCATATGTAATACTTGATATTTGATATGAAATATGTCCGGCGATTACAACGCAGTAATTTCGCCCACCTGCTTGCGCTCATCGCGGCTGCCCCGCCGCCTTTTTTATCTGAACGCTGCCGCTGTGGCTGACGGCGCGCACTTCCGCCCCGCCTTTGCCGACTATGCCGATGATTGGCCCGCGCCCGCCCAATTGCCCGCCCTGTCCGAGCCGCAACGGGAATTCGGTATTGACCGATCCGCTGAAACTGTTGACCGTCAGATTGAAATTGCTGTCAGGCGGCAAGCTCAGAACCACGTCGCTGCTGAAGCTGACAAATTCGTAATGCCCGCCTTCGTAAAACCCGCCAGTGAAAAGCACGCCGCCGCTGGTGGCCTTCGCCGACACGTCTTTGCTGTCAATGTTGTTGAGCGTAATCGAGCCGCTGGTCGCGTTCACCTCGATGCGGCCTTTCGAGTCGCTGATCACGACCGAGCCGCTGACGGATGTGGCGCGCGCGCCCTCGCCTGCGTTGCGGACGGCGACATCGCCGCTGAGCGAGCTTGCCACGACACGCCCGCGCGCGTTCGTCACCGTGACCCCGTCGCTGTAGCTTTCGGCGATCACGTCGCCTCCGGCGTCGTTGATCTTTACCCAGCCGTTAGTGGCGCGCGCGCCGACGCGTCCGCCAGCGCGTTCGATCTCGATGTTTCCGCTGGTGGCCTGAGCCGTCACGTCGTCACGCGCCCCGCGCGCCACGATGTTGCAACTCGTGCAGCGCGCGTTGAGCGTTGATGCGACTTCGCTGACCTGCAAATCGCCGCTGGTCGAGTTGGCGCTCAACAGGCCTCCGATGCGGTCGGCCCTGATGTTGCCGCTGGTGGTTGACAGCGCGGCGTCACCGGTGATGTCGCGCACGGTAATGCCGCCGCTGGACGAACGGGCCGTGACGCGGGCAACGGAGCTATTGACCGCGATGTCTCCGCTGCTGGTCGTCAAGGCGTTCAACACGGCGCTGCGAGGAACTTTCAGATCGTAATCAACCGAAACGCGGCTGCCTCTCTCGCGCGCGTAGATGGTGCGGATTTCAATCCGTTCCGGCCGGGCCATCACTTGAATCTCGACCTGGCCGAAGTCTTCATCGCGCCCGCCGCGTTTAACCGCGTCAACCCTGACGCGGTTCTCGTTCCAGCTTGTCACGCGGATATAGCCGCTGCTGTTGGTGACGGCCACCGCGCCGCCCGGCGCCAGATCGTAAGTTTCGTGCAGTTCGCGCGCCTGACCTTCTGATTGGACATTTGATTGCGCCGTGACACGCGACGCGGCGTCAGCTAACGGTAAACAGGCCGCGAACGAAACCAACGCCAGCAATCCGATTTTCGTCATTCCTCGAAAATTCATTTTCCGGTTTTCTCTCTTCATTGATCGTCTTTACTGCTGCATCACGATGTCCTGCATCAGATCGAGTTTCTTCGCATAAGCCGCGAGCAGGAATTGTCCGGCGGTCGGATCGTCCGGTCGCTGGCGTAACGCGCGGCGGCTCGCGTCAATCGAGCTGTCAATCAACGCCAGACTCGATTCGTATTGTTTCACCAGTTCCGGGTCTAATCCTCCACGCCGTTTGGCCAACGCCTGATCCAACATCCCGATCGCTTTCTGGTACTCGCGTTCGGCGCGCGCGATCTGCTGGTTCATCAGTTCCTGATCGGACAACCGCCGCGCGGGAACAGGCGGGTTGACGAGTGGCCGCCCGCTCTTCGGCGATGAAGTTCCTTTCGTCTTCTGCCCGTCGCCTGCAACATCAATTGACGGCGACGGAATCGGCGCGGGCGTGGTCTGTTGCGGCGCCG
>JAJVID010000056.1:20172-25572 GCA_022072205.1 Acidobacteriota bacterium | reverse complement strand
GCGTTGATGCGCGCGCGAATCGCCTCCCACATCTCGCCCGCCGGTTCAATCGCGGTCTGCTCGTAAAATTGCGCGAAAATTTCGTTCTCGCGTTCGAGGTCATCGCGCAGAGCGACGCAGGCGGCGCAATTCCCCAGATGCTCGCGGATAACGATGGCGCGGGCCTCGCTCAATTCGCCGTAAAGAAAATCTTCAAGTTCGATTTGGCAACGTTCGCAATTCATAAGTTTAACCACTCAAGCTGGCCAGATTGATTTCCTATCGCCCACTGCTCACCGAAAGATACGGCGAGAGCCGTTTACGCATCTCCAGCCTCGCGCGGTGCAAATCGGTCTTCAGCTTGCCGACCGAATGGCCCGTGATCGCGCTGATCTCTTCATAACTCTTCTCGTGAAAAATCTTCAGGCTGAAGACGACTCGCTTGTCTTCATCGAGCGCGACCAGCGCCTTCTGAATCGTCTCTGTCAATTCACGGTCGAGCATCGCGCATTCCGGCAAGACCTCGCCCGATTCCAGCCGCAAACTTTCCGGCTCGTCCAATCCAACTTTCATATCGTTTTTCCGCGCCTGCCGCGCCGATTCGCGCACGACGTTCCGCGCAATCCCGAACAGCCAGGTCGAAAGCCGCAGGTCGTCTCTCAAACCGCCCAGGTTCCGGTGCGCGCGGACGAAAGTCTCCTGCGCCAGTTCCTCGGCCAGTTCGCGGTTGTGAACAAGGTTGTAGATGAAGCTGAGCACGGGACGGCCGTAGCGGTTAAAAATCAGATGGAATGCGTCCTCATCGCCGCATTTCGCCCTGGCCACCACGCCCGGAGCTATTTCCGCAAACGCCATCCCCTCTCCTCTTCGGCCTGCTTCTTTCGTTTTCTCATTTTTCGCCGCAGCTATCGAATCCATTGACCATTCATCGCTTTTCGGCAAGTGAACAGGTTCCCTCATTTCCAGATCGTTTCCAGTTCCGCCTGGTTAGTGCGAATTTCACATTGAGGGTTTCATAAATTTCACTGGCGCGCGTGAGCCGCATGCGCTCTCAGGAGCAGTTCGGAATTATGAATGGTTGTGTGTTATAAATCTTGCCATGACCGCAAGAAGAAAGCAGTTCCTGGTTACGGGCGGCGCGGGGTTTATCGGCAGCCATCTGGTTGATCGTTTGCTGGCTCAGAACCCCGCCAGAGTCGTCGTGATAGATAATTTCGATGAGTTTTACGATCCGCAAATTAAACGCGCGAACATCGCCGCTCACCTCAACAATCAGGCCTATCGCCTGGTCGAAGCCGACATCCGCGATTACGCTGCGCTGAAGCAGATTTTTTCAGAGCAGCATTTCGACGCCATCATCCATCTCGCGGCGAAAGCGGGCGTGCGCCCTTCGGTCAGCGACCCGCGAACTTACACCGAAGTCAACATTAACGGCACGATGAACCTGCTCGATCTGGCCGAGCGCAACGGCATCAAGAAATTCATCTTCGGCTCGTCTAGTTCGGTTTACGGCCCGGCGGCCATTCCGCCATTCAAAGAAGACGCGCCGCTCGCGCCGATTTCGCCTTACGCGGCGACCAAAGCTTCGGGCGAATTACTGGCGCACACCTACAGTCACCTTTACGGAATGCAGATCGTCTGCCTGCGATTCTTCACGGTTTACGGCGCGCGTCAACGCCCCGACCTGGCGATCCACAAATTCGCGCGGCTAATCTCCAGCCGCAGTCCCATCCAGGTTTATGGTGACGGCGGAGCCGAACGCGATTTCACCTACATTAACGACATCCTGCAAGGCGTGCTGGCCGCAATCGAATACGACTCGACGCCGTTCGAGATCATCAACCTCGGCGAATCGCAGACCATCACGGTCAATCGAATGATCGAATTGCTCGAAGAAGCGCTGGGCCAGAAAGCGATCATCGAATACCGCTCGCCGCAGCCCGGCGACATGCCGCGCACCCACGCCGACATCAGCAAAGCGCGCGCGCTGCTCGGCTATCAGCCGGCGACGCCGATTGAAGCGGGGATAAAAAAATTCGCCGAATGGTTCAAGCGAGGAGCGAAAAGCTGAGATGAGTTAGTATTCGCCTGCGGTATTTTCAAGAGAGGCTTTCCGATGGCGACTCCACAATCAAAAATTCATAAGCGGTTGAGCACAGTCGCAGAGTATCTGGAATTTGAACGCCAAGCCGAAGATCGTCACGAATTCGTTGACGGCGAGATTCGCGCGATGGCGGGCGAAAGCCCGTGGCACAGCATCATCAACTTCAACCTCATCGTCGAGGTGGGCAATCAGCTAAAGGGCAAGCCTTGCGTCGCCTTCTCTCCGAATATGAAAACGCGCAGCGGCGAACAGATTCAATTGAATTCACTCAAAGGCCTGTTTTCCTACGCCGACCTGACTGTGGTTTGCGGCAAGCCTCAGTTCCACGACCAGTTCGGCGACGTGCTATTGAATCCCAAAGTAATCTTCGAGGTGCTCTCGCCTTCAACTGAATCCTTCGACCGGGGCGAGAAGTTCGAGCGATACCGCGCCTTCAACGAATCGCTGACCGATTACGTGCTGGTGTCGCAAAAGAAGCCTCTGATCGAGCACTTCCAACGCCAGCCTAACGGGCAGTGGCTGATGACCGAAGTCCGAGGGATGGAAGGCGAACTTCACATCGCCTCGATTGATTGCCGGTTGAAACTGGCTGAAGTTTACGACCGCGTGGAGTTCCCTTCCGAACAACCTCCCGAAGAACCAGACGAGGAAACGGATGAACAACAGCCTGTTTAACTCTCCCACGATGACCGCAAAGAAACCGTAGATTTCGCCTCCGGTCTGTGAGATTATGCGCCCCGCCTCGTAACCTCCACTTCCGTCCCCCCGCCTCACATTAGCGAATGAATCGAATAACTTTCCTGCAAAGCGCCTCGCTTGACGACGCTTCTTATCTCAAACGAGCGGTCATGCTCCTGGCGATCTGGCTTCTGGTCGGCGCGGTCATCTCTTTCCCGCGAATCACCCATCCGGCATTCGGGTTTCAGGGTGACATGCCGCTTCATTACCACATCACTCGGTCTTTCGCGCGCAGCTTCGATGAAGGCGATCTGGCGCCGCGCTGGGCGGGATTGCTCGATGGCGGCAAAGGCGACGCCTGGTTCACTTTCTATCCTCCGCTCGCTTATCTGTTCAGCGTGGCGGTGATGAAGCTTCTCGGAGTTGACGTTCTGACTTCGCTGAGAATCGTCTCGTTCCTGATCTTTATCATTGCCCAGGCGAGCGCGTATCTGTTTGCCCGCGCATTCTTCAATCGCCGATATAGCTTGATTGTGTCTTTGTTTTACGTCGCGCTCCCGGCTTTCCCGCTCGTTGGACTGAAAGTCGGCCTCTTCCCCAATGCCTTTGCGCTAAGCCTCGCTCCTCTGGCCATGCTCGGCGCGCACGAATTGTTGATCGGCGAACGGCGCGCGCGCGGCCTCGTTATTTTCGCGCTCGGCGCGGGCGGGATTATTCTCTCCCACGTAATTACGACTTACCTTTGCGGAATAGCAATCGCCTTCATGACGCTTATCTATCTGCCGAGAGCCGGCTGGCGCGGGGTGGCGCGCCTGGCTGGCGCGGGCTTGCTGGTGTTCGCGCTCACGGCGCACTTCCTTGTTCCGCAACTGATCGAGATGAAATGGGTGCGGATTGATCAGCAAATAGCCCGGCACGATTATCGCGATTACCTGTTATTCGCCAAGCCGCGAGACGCAAGCCAATACCGCAAAATGTGGGCGAACTTCAACAATGCCGTCAGCCTTTTGACGCTTGCCCAAACTGCATTGATCTCCCTGTTCTGCCTGGCCTGCCTGCCCATCCTGCGCAAGCGGAATCGAATGACAACGCCTGTCTTTTTAGGTTCTGCAATTGCGGCCTTTGCCCTGATCATCTCGCTGCCGGGGTCGGATGTGATTTGGCGATTCCTGCCGGGACTGAAATTCATTCAGTTTCCCTGGCGTTTCCTGCCTTTCGCCTCGCTTAGCTGCGGACTCGTAGTGGCCGCCGCGCGCGCGCCTCAAGAGGACAATCAAAGTAGCTGGCGAACGCTCAAACCGCTTCACCGCGCAGGCATCTCTCTGTTACTGACCTGGGCCGTGATCGCCAATGTAGCCTCCACCTGGGCAATCGCGCGAATTGATGAACCCGCAGTCACGAGCGAACAGGTCGCCAGGCTCTTCGATTCGTCTGGCCTTCCCAAACTCACTTCGGAAGAAATCAAGCGGCTCGATTACCGGGACGATTGGCTTTACGTCGCCTACACTGGGAATCATCCGTATTACCGCCCGAAGAATTCCGAACTCGACATCTATCCGCCATCTTCGCAACCCGGCGGCCTGACCCTGCTTTCAAAGCTGGGCCGCGTCGTCTCGCAAACGCTACGCAACGAGCGCCGTGAATTCGCCGTCGAATGCGAAGAGCCAATGAGAGCCAGAATCGAAACATACAACTATCCTCACTGGATCGCGCAGCTCGACGGCCGTGAAATAAAAATTGATGTTGAACCGGGAACAGGACTGATGCTGGTTGATTTGCCCGCCGGCGCGCACCGTCTGACGGTCAAATTCGAGCCGCGAAGTCAGCTTGAAGCGTGGGCGCGCCGAATCTCGCTGCTGGCCTGGGTGTTGTTCATCGGTTGGATTATTCGGAAATACGCTTATGCAATGATCCGCAAGCGGCGCTTCGGCCAGGCCACAGCTTGATAAGCAGGAGAGATTACGGAACAGACGGAAATAACGGAACAGACGGAAGATTTTCCTGAAGCTTTTTCGTTCCTTCCGTTATTTCCGACTGTTCCGTAATCTCTCTTCCCTTGCGATCCTCTCGCATATCCAACCGCGCCAACAGCCACAACAAGAGACACAAAGCTACAAGCGGAGCCAGAGTCAGTAATGCAGGTAACCCAGCCATAAAGCTCTGATCAAATCGCTGTGCGAAATCCAGGTAATCGGTATGCGGTATTGAAATCGCAATCACGAGTAAGACTGCAACAAAGGTCTTTCGGCGCGGCCAGTGTAATTCGCTCAGGCGGCGCGCAAGCAAAATCAGCGCGGGCGCGGCCAGCAGAAAACAATGCTGCCAGGCAATCGGGTTTAGAACGGGGCTGACTCCCATCAATAACACAATCGCCGTATCGAAATGCCTGACGCGCAACGCCGCTCTCAAAGCCAAAATCAGGATTACGGCAGGCGTGAGCACCGCCAGCGTCTTGACCAGCGATGGCGATTCCCACAGCGGCGGCGGAGCAAGAGACTGACCGAATTTGCCGAACAACCGCTGCCCGATTGTCCAGACAGAGATGTTGACGAAAAATGCACGATATATTGCGCTGACCTGCGGCCCGACTTTGAGGTAATAATCCCGCACCATCACCCAGCCATACAATCCAATGGCCA
>JAJVID010000056.1:0-20072 GCA_022072205.1 Acidobacteriota bacterium | reverse complement strand
TGATCTTCGTAAACCAGTTCGAAGCGCTGGTCGAGGCGGAGAAGTGAGCACAAAGGCGCGCCTGCGCCGGCTATCACCAAACGCGACGCCGCCAACTCCGTGTCTTTCGCCCAATGGCGCGCGCCGCTCCAGGTTTCGATTGAATGCTTGATTCTTTCGTCGCCGTAAATGTTCGTTCGGCCATCTATGCTTACCAGCAAGCGCGGCAGACGCCAGATCAAATACCCGCCCCAATCGAAGTGGTTGTAGAGCGGCCCCGAATAGCCGCGTTCATCAATCACTTTCGCCGCCGCCACCGGGTATTCCCTGGCGACCGCGTTTTGTAACGCGCCCTCTGAAATGTTGCGCGCCCGCGCGACCAGGAGGATTAAAATCCCGATTGCCGTTGCGACAACAAGCGTCTGCGCCTTCGTCAGCGCAAAGCTGTCCTTAATTTCGAGCGCCTGACGCGACGACGCAATGATGACGATTGCAATCGTGACAACGAACCACACGTCGCGCCCGGAGCGAAAAGAAACGAAGGCGCCTGCGATAAACAAAACGACGAGGAACAGCTTCACCTCGACTTGCCGTCCGAGAGCAACCGCCGCCCAGATGGTCAGGGCGAGCATGGACCAGTGCGTGATACTCCGGAAGTCAGGCGCCGCAAGTTCCGACACATAGTTATAAACGCCGGTTTGATTCGTAATCTCGATGACCGGAGCGTACAACTTCAGGTGATACGGGTTCGCCAGTGTGGCAATGACGCAGGCCGCAACGATCAGCCACAGCCACGCGTTGAAGCCCGCCCGCAGGTTTTCGAATGAGAATGGGCGCTGGAATAATCGTTCGATCAAAGGCTCGGCTGCGATCAGACCGAGCGGGAGAAATCCATAGATAAACTGAATATGGATATTGGCCCACAGAGCGAAAAGCGGCGGCAGCAGGAGCAGGCGGCGATAATTTCCCGACCTGCGCGCAGTCAGCAGGATGTCGAGTTCGATGATGAAAAAAAGAATCGTGAACAGCCACGGACGCGGCATGAATATCGGCGTCATCGCCAGTATCCCGATTCCCGTAATCCCAATCGCGTTTGCGACGCGCGGCTCGAACTTGCGAACGAGCGAATACAAAGCCGTCGTGATCCCAAGCGATAAGGCAATCGTATAAGCGACGATTCCAACCAGGCCGAACAGCCGATACAAACCGAGCGCCAGCAGTTCGAAGAGCCAGCTATAAGCGACCCAGGGCTTGCCCTGCCCCTGAATGGAGAACGGATCGGTCGCCGGTACCCATCCATGATCGAGAATCCATTGGCCTGACCGAAGGTGCCACCAGATGTCCGGGTCGGCGACGATGTGGGGCTTCATCGAAAGCGACACGGCCATGACATAAAGGGCGATCAGGATGATTGATCGGCGAAATACTTCTTCGTATTTTGCGGGGAGAAACTGCATATGAGTTGATAACCGCCAAACATGGCCAGGACGAGCGTGTATAGCTGAACGCCAGTCAATCGCGCGATGGGCTGGGTAACCCACGGCGTGAGATAAAGCAAAAACATGATCAGCTTGTGAACCGGCGACAGCTCGAACTGAAGCTCCTTCGATTTCCGGTAAAGGACATGAACTGTCAGCAACACACTGAGGACGATCAAAGTAGCTTCGTAAATTCCCACGTAGACATTCAGAACCAGCGTCCAGATCAAGACGCTGGCCCAGATCAGGCTCTGGCCGCTATCGCTCTCACGGCTGGCCCTGAGCCAGAATCTGACGAGCAGCGGAAGAACCAGCAGGCAGACAACGGAGACAAAAAACCACCTGAGGTAAAGATGATTGCCCAGAAGCAGACGGAAGAACGAATTCACATCCACGTACTTCCATTGCCTCAAGCCCGATGCGGCGCCGGTCGAATGATCGCCGATGAAAAAGAGTGAGTTGACATAGCCGGCGCAGCCCTGCCATCCAACAAGAAGCAATGAGACTGCGGCCAGCGTCAAGGCTCCGATTACGAACCCGGTCAACGCCGAGAACCGGCGCGTAATGACTAGCATTGGCACAGTGAGCGCGAGCAGAGTCGGTTTGTACGAACAGAGCGCCAACGCCGCGCCGCTCAGTATTTGGCGGCCCCGGCGCTCGCAACTGATCGCCAGCGCAAAACAGAAAAACCCGAACGCCGACGTTTGCCCGCCCGCCAGGCATTCGACCAGAAACGGCATGAACGAGAGCGCCAGAAGCAATGACATCAGGTAGAAACTCTCAGGCATCGCGCCCAGACTTCGCCAGAGCAGGTGGAAACCGGAGATGTAAAGACCGAGCGAAATCAAAAGCCAGATGAAATAAGCCCAGGGATATGAAAGCTTCGACAGAAGCGGCAATGGGAGAATGAAGAAAGGCGCGTGAACATAGGGGAGTTCCGTATCAGGCGCCGTGTCCGGGAAAAGTTCGTGATACAAGCGCCGTTGAAGATCGCGATCATAGATTCGGCCCGGCCCCTGTGAATTGAAAATCACACCAGCGACATAGAATTGCTGAAAATCGGCTCCAAGCTGTGGCCCGAACGCGGTGCGGCCTTTTTCCTGAGTGACGAAAGACAGGATCAGCATGATCGAATAGATCGCCAGGATGAGCAGGCAGATGGGTTGGATGTCGGCGCGGCGCAACCGGCGATTGATCGCTTCCCATCCCGGAGATAAAAACTTGCGCCGAATCACGGCTGCGATTGTCATAACTGCTCGCTGATTCTATTTACGGCGTTTTCATTCGGAAGAGCAGCCACAGAGTTCACAGAGAGCACAGAGACACCATCAAAGCCCTTTGTGCCCTCTGTGCTCTCTGTGTCCTCTGTGGCTAAACCTCTGCAGGAATCCAATCGCCAAATTAACCAGAGGAATCCGAGCAGCGCCGCCGCCGGGATCAGTGTGAGCGCTCCCGCCGCGAAAGGCACAACGGGGATTCCTTCCGGCGTCATTCGGCTCGCAAACAATCCGGCGCAATCGGCGAATACAGTTCCAGCCGTTGAAAGCAGCATCCATAAACCAAAAGCCAGGTAACTTATTCCTCGTGGAATCCCATTCACCCAAAGACGCTGCGCGGTTATCACCAGCGGGATTGAGGCGAGTACCAAATAGTGAGTCCAGGCGATGGGGCTGACCAGTATTCCAACGCCGATCAACAACCCGAACGCAGTGTCAAACCGCTGCGCTCTTAAAGCCAGTCGCAGCCCGAACAACAAAACAGCTACAGGTATGGCGTAGGCGCAAAGCTTCGCAAGAGGCTCCGATGCCCACAGCGGCGGCGCAAAAAAATGGCTTCCAGATCCCGCAAATAAACGCTCGCCCCAGCTCCAGGCCGAATAATTGCCGTCCCACGAGCGGTAAATCGCAGCGACATACGGCCCGACTTTGAAGTAATAATCCCGGAGGCTGTCAGCCCCGATCACGGTCAGAGCCAAAAGATTCGCCGCGATCACGACTGCGGCAGCGGCCATCACGCCATTCCATTTGCGGCGCAGCGCGAGAAAAACGACGATTGGCCAGGCCATCAACTTCAGCGCAATCATGCAGCCGAGCATGACTCCGCCCAGAGTCTCTTTCCCGTCGCGCAAACTGAGCCACGCGATGATCAGCAGCAACAGCAGGCAGGAACCCAACTGCCCCACCCAAAGCTCTTCCATAACCGGCCCCCACCCCAGCGCGAACACGAACAGGAGCGCCACTCGGCTTGCATTGATCGTCCCTCCCCACCAGCGGAGCAACAACAACAGCGACGCCAGCAAACACGCCAGTTCAAAAAAGAGCCAGGCGATTGCCGCCTTTTCATAACTCAGCAATCCGAACGGCAAACTCAGCAATCCGACCAGAGGCGGGTGTGGTGTCGGGTGCCAAAACACGACGTAGTTGGAGCCGCTTATCCACCGGTCGGCCAACTCCGGCAAAGGAAGGTAGGGATTGACGCCGTTGAGCATCGCTTTCGCCATCAGGTACCCGGAAACGAAATCCTTCCGGTAAATGTCCGGCGCCAGGAAGGACTCGATGATGCGCTTGATTCCGACCAGCCCGTTCAAAGCGGCGAGTAGCAAAAGAAGGCGTTTAAATCCCGGAGAGAGGGTGAGTTTCAAAGAAGCGTTCGTTTCCAATTTCGGCTCCTGACGTGGGGGGTCAATCGCCTTTACCTTTTGAAGGTGTCCATCAACTGCAAGACTGCGGGGCCGAGAAGCGCGATGAACAGCGTCGGGAAGAGAAAAAGTGCGAGCGGCATGAGCAGTTTGATCGCGGCCTTTTGCGCCGCCTGCTCCGCGCGCTGGCGGCGTTTGACGCGCAGCGAGTCCGAGTAAGCCCGGATGGCGCGAGCGATCGAACTGCCGAAGCGGTCGGCCTGAATCAACATCGCGCACAATCCGCGCAGGTCGTCAACGCCGCTCCGCTCGGCCAGATTTCGCAGCGCCTCTTCACGGTTGCGCCCGACGCGGATTTCCAGATTCACCATCTCGAATTCCTCCGAGATGTCCGGATGCACTTCCTTCAATTCTTCGGCCACACGCACCATCGCGGAGTTCACGCCGAGTCCGGCCTCGACCGAGACGACCAGCAAATCGAGCGCGTCGGCCATGCCCCAGCGCAGGCGAAGTTGACGGCTGTTGGTCAGATAATCGAGCGTATAGCGCGGGACGATATATCCGACGAAACCCGCGACCGCCAGCGGAGCGAGCGCGCCTCCGAGCGGTCGCTTGATCAGTATCAAGACCACCGCGGTCAGGGCGGGAACTCCAACGAGAGAGAGTATCTGAATAGCCCGATAGATGAGCGGCGCGTTCGGCGACCGGTAACCGGCGAACATCAATTTCTTTTGCAGATTTTTCGCCTCAGCCGGAGAAGGTGGAAGAATGCGGTTGACCGGTTGGGCCACGCGCTCAACCAGTTTTTTGGCGAACGGTTCCACGTCATTCAGAGTCAGGTCGAAATCCTGACGGCGCAACTGATTTAGCCGCTGGCTGGCTTCAGTGGGCTGGCGGAACATAGTCCAGTAAATCCCCAGCGCGGTGAAGACGACGAAACCGAAGACGGAAATTGGGATGAGCATTGACATAGCTTTAAATCTTGATGTTGAGAATCTTGCGAACGACGAGCATGCCCAGGATCTGCATTATGATGGCGGCGGCCGCCAATTTATGGCCGCGCGGGTCTTTCCAGAGCACGCTCATGTAATCAGGGTTGACGAAAGTCGTAGCCAGCGCGATGAACATCGGCACGCCGCAAAGCACCCAGGCCGAGATGCGCGATTGCGTGGTCAGTGTCCTCAGGTCTTCCAGGATGCGGAAGCGCTCGCGGATCGTCATGGCGACTTTCTCCAGAATCTCCGCCAGGTTGCCGCCGGTTTCGCGCTGGATTGCGATGGCCGTCATGCACAATCGCAAATCCATCAGAGGGACTCGCTCAGCCAGGTTGTCGAGCGCGATCTTGAACGGCAGCCCCAGACGGTTCTCTTCATAGGTCTGGCGAAACTCGGTCGAAATCGGATCCACCATCTCGTCGGCCACTATACTGAGCGTTTCGGCGAACGCGTGGCCGGAGGCCAGCGAGCGGGCCATCAGGTCGAGCGCTTCAGGCAAATCCTCAAGAAACTTGTTGAATCGCTGTTTCCGCTTATACAGCACGTGCAGGAACGGGATCGCCGCAGCCACCAGACCCGCGCCGAGCGCGATCAGAAAAAGCGGAGTGAGCATCGAGACGGCGAGCGTACCCATCAACCCGGCGATGGCCGAAAACATAAACAGGCGCATGACCGTCAATTGCAAATCCGCCTGCTCAATCATCTGTTTGAGCTTTGTCGCCAATTGCAGTTGCGTCAGCCATCGGTCAATGAACGGAATTTCGCTCATCAACTCCTCGCGCCCCAGCCGGACTTGCCCGTCGCTCGTCATGCCGGAGTACGAGAGCGCGTCGGCAAACCGCTGCGTCATCTCTGCGCGCTGCTCCTCCGTCCTGCGCGTCAAAATCAGAAAGACGCCGTAGGTCGCAAACAGGCAGAAGAGGAAAATGAAGAAGGTTATTGATGCCATGTGTCTTTACCTCTGTGTGAAAAAGGTATGTAACTAAATCGGGGCGATTGAGATGGGAGTCGGGTGGACGATCTGAAATTGAGTTTTACTTCATAACTGTTCAGTCTTTCTTCGTCCCAGCGGGACGGTCTGATTTTAGGCAGGTCGTTTACGGCCTGCATGCAAAGGCAAACGATTTTCACGTCGCGTAGCGACGGTTGAAACCAGCGCCGCAATTGATTCAATCGCCGCTACGCGGCGAAATATATTATTCGGCGACTCATGCAGGCCGTAAACGACCTGCCTAAAATCAAACCGTCGCTACGCGACGAAGAGAGATGAGCAGTTTCTTTACCTCAACGCCTGCGGTTCCGGTGTCATCTCGAACAATGAAGGCGGGAGGGTCAGGCCGCAGACTTCCAGTTGTTCGAGCAGGTGCGGGCGCGCGCAGGCCGGGCGGAACTCTCCGAGAACGCGTCCGTTTTGATCTATGCCACGCCGCTCGAATTTGAAGATCTCCTGCAGTACGACCTCCTTGCGCTTCATCCCTACGATTTCCGAAACCGAGGTGATGCGGCGTTTGCCGTCGCTCAGGCGGGCGACCTGAATGACGAGATGAATCGCCGAAGCGATCTGCTGGCGCATGGCGTTTTCAGAAAGCCTCAGTCCGGCCATCTGAATCATCGTCTCGACGCGGATGATGGCGTCGCGCGGGGTGTTGGCGTGGATCGTCGTCAAGCTCCCGTCGTGGCCGGTGTTCATCGCCTGAAGCATGTCAATGGCCTCTTCGCCGCGAACCTCGCCGATGACGATGCGGTCGGGGCGCATGCGGAGCGCGTTCTTGACCAGATCGCGCTGGGTGATCTCGCCTCGGCCTTCGATGTTGCGCGGGCGCGTTTCCATTCTGACCACGTGCTGCTGTTGCAGCAGCAGTTCGGCGGAATCTTCGATGGTGACGATGCGTTCGTCGTCCGGGATGTAAGCGGATAGCGCGTTGAGCAGCGTCGTTTTGCCCGCGCCCGTGCCGCCTGAAATGAGGATGTTCAATCGCGCCTGGACGCACTTCGAGAACATGTCGGCCATGTCTTTCGTCAGCGCGCCGTACGCGATCAGCTTGTTCATCCTGAGCGGTTCGGCGCCGAAGCGGCGGATCGAGAGAATCGGGCCGTCGAGCGCGACCGGCGGAATTACCGCGTTGACGCGGGAGCCGTCAGTCAAACGCGCGTCCACCATCGGCGACGATTCGTCTATCCGGCGCCCGACTGTAGAAACTATCCGCTCGATCACGCGCAGGACGTGACTGTTATCGTTGAAAGAGACGCCCACCCGCTCCAGCTTGCCGCCGCGTTCGATGAAGACTTTGTAGGGCGAATTGACCAGGATATCGGAAATGGTCGGGTCGGCCAGCAGCGGCTCAAGCGGCCCCAGGCCGAATAGTTCGTGGCGAACTTCTTCGACCAACTTCTCGCGTTCGTAGCTCGACAACGGCGTCTCTTCGGTTGCGAGCAGTTCCTTGGCCAGCCGCTCTACCTCCGCGAGGGTCTGCTTCGGAGTCAGCAGATTGAGCTTGGTCAGATCCATCCGGTCAATCAGCGCGCGGTGCAGCCGGGCTTTCATTTCCAGATAATTCTGCCCCACTGATTCGCCCTGGCCGCGCGGCTGCCCCGACGCCCCGTTCACGCTCATGTCTCTGGTCAATCTCTCACTGAGTTTCATGGTGATGCCTAAACAACTTGTAAGCGGGTCGCCGGTCATATTTCATATTTCATACCAGATATTACATATGAAATATGGTTTGAACGCCGCTTCCTGCTCTGATTCTATTTCGCGTCGTCTCCCTGGGATTCCATCGAACCTGATTGGCGGCGAAAGGCCGCAGTGATCGAGGAAGCGAACGACGAAACAACGCCCTGACTCTCTCCTGAGCCTGATTGGTTGCGGAGGAACGATGACAAAATATTCTTGCGCGGCTCCGGTTCCGATTCTTTCGCCGACGCGCCGTAAATGTCGGCGAGGCGTTTCAATTCGATCACGATCGGAGTGTTACCGGCGGTAGTGACGAGCGGCTTCCCCAAATTGACCGAGTTGACCACAGTGCGGTAATCGTCGGTGATGAAACAGGTGACGCGCTCGCCCAGAAAGCGTTCGATGTAACGCAGCTCCAGATCGCTCTGCTTGTTCCAGCGGTTGAGAACGACACGGACTTTCTGGCGCGAGTAGCCGAGGCGGTTAAAGATGACGAGCGAGCGTTGCGCGGCCCGCGACGCCAGAATGTCCAGCGTCAGCACAAGCAGGATGTCGTCCGCCTGATCCAGCGCCGCAATCGTGATCGGGTCGAAGGTGTGCGGCAGGTCGAGCACCACGTTCTTGTTGCGCGACCGCAGGAAATCAATCGCCTCGGTGATGTGTTCCGGCTGCATCCGGTCGGCGGCCTCGGCGTCCTGCGGCGCCGCCAGCAACGACAGATTGTCGGAACACTGCACGAGGTAGCTGGCGACCAGTTGATCGTCTATCCGCATGCGGTTCTCGACCATATCCACAATCGAATACTTCGGCTTGACCCCGAAGAAGAGGTCCAAATTCCCCGATTGCAGATTGAGATCAACGAGCAAAGTCTGGGCGTTCAACGCGACGGCCAGATTCGCCGCGATGAACGAAGTCCCGCAACCGCCTTTGTTCGAGAAGACGGCGATGACGCGCCCACGTTCTTTCGCGGAATGCGCGTCTCCGGCGCGAAACTCAGCCGTGCGTTCGAGCACGGTGATCAGTTCTTCTTCAATGACCGGCAGCCGCAAAAATTCGCGCGCGCCGGCGCGCAGGCTGTCCAAAATCATATCCGGCGAAGAGTAGCGCGAGGCGCAAATGATGACCGTCTCCGGACAGGTCGCGTTGATCTGCCGGCACAGCATCCAGGCGGCCTCGGCGCGTCCGTCCAGAGTGACGATGACGGCGGATGGGCGCCATCGCACCACATCCGCATAAACCTGCTCCACTTGATCGCTGCTCGCGACAATGCGCGCGCGCTGATCTCTTTCCAGCGCGCCACGCAATTCCCGATCAGTACCGAATTCGGCGGTTAAAACTACAAAGCTAAGTTGTCGTCTCATGTTATAGCTGCTTCAATCTGTTTATCGAGATAGCGGGGATCAGGATGGATAAAGGAACAAACGGGGAAGATAGGGCGCGCGGAAACGCTAACAACCGATAGCAGATCCGCCTGCTCCATCGTCCCCGTCTGCCCCACGCTCTCTTCTATCTCTCCTCATCTTCCCATCAATCTCGAAACTGAATATCCCGAATTTATTTCCCGCAGTTATTCTCAATTAGATATTTAGTCGGCGTCCCACAATGGGCGGGACGCTAAAATCAGAAGGAAATCACCATCCGCGAAGTACTGGTGAGCGACATTGAGGGGATCAACGGTATTACGGGTTGGAAGTTATAATCCACTTTCACCTGTACAACGGAGTTGGGATTGTTATCTGGAGTCCATGTCGTAGTCACTGTTGCCGTGCTTAATCCCGCCTTGTTTCGAACAAAGTCCTGGACATCAGTTGCGGTCACAGCCCGCCCGCTTTCAGATCCCCGGACGATGGCGTAACGCACTCCCTCGCGTCCGGCATGGGCGATGCTGCTATAAGCCCAAATCGCTCGGCCAAATTCCATAACGCCAAACATCAGCAACAGGAAAACTGAGAAGGTAATAGCAGATTCTACTATGTAGACGCCCCGCTCTCCTTTCCAGGAGCCGTGACCTCCAATGCTGGATTTCGCTCTCGTGAATTGCCGGTATTTCATCACCACACCTCAAGTAAATTAGTTCACCCATAATGCAGTCGCTACTTCATCACTCCACCAGCGATAGTCTCTTGATGGGAGTTACCCCAGTCCCCGCCCCCATACCATAATACAGATTTATCCTGGTGCTACCGCTTATGGTCATGCTGCGGGCAATAATCCCACCACTATAGTTCCAGGTTTGAGTGGAACCAGAGATTGCCAAACTCGATTGCGGGAGATATATCGCCCCATCGAAATACGAGCCGGAGCTACCAGACAATGCGTATGAGTTACTCGAAGTGCTGGGATCCTGAAAGTACAATATCCCTGCCAGAGGGCCTGAAGTCGGCGCTGAGAACCGGTAGGTGCCGGTTCCACTAAGACTAACAGATGCGGCGGCCCCGCTGCCGTTATTGGTAAGGTAGAAGGTGACTCCCGAACCAGTGATAGTTGGGAAACCAGATATAGTAAAGGCGGAGCCACCCTTGAAGATGTATAAACCGGGGTTCAAAGTAATAACCGGACTGCCTGATAAAGTAATACCGCCGCAGTAAGTACCAGGGTTAAGAGTCGCGACTGTATTACCCGACCGCGAGAAGTTAGTGTAGTTACAACCGGCAGGGACCGTAGGGGGTTGTAAATAAGCTAGCGGATCAGGTACTGGGACAGCATTAAATGTTGGATTGGAGATACTGGAAGAGCCGCTATGAACATAGCTAGGCCCTCTGATAGAAGTCGGCGAATTTACCTGAGCGCTGCCTGACATGGTTACCCCGCTAGGGCTAATGGAATTGATATACGTGCCGCAAGGGGCATTAATCTGGTCAGTGCCGCTCATGGTGAGCGCGGCCCCGGTCGGTTCTAACAGGGTTAGGCAACTAGGCCCCCCTCTAGCGCCCACTCCCGCCACCGCGTTAGCGGCGATCGTCGTGGTTCCGCTAGCCAGGACGCCCAGAAAATACGATGGGACGTTTTGGCTAATAGCTACCTGGACGTATTGCGAATTACCTACGTAATAACCGCTCGTCGGCGGTCTGCTGACCGTCACTGTCACACCACCGCTGCCATTTGCGAATCCGTGTGATGCTGTCGCCGCTTGGCTGGAAGCCAGGATCGCGGCGTCCTGCGACGCTGTTGTAGTGTACCTTCTGTATATCTCAGCGCCACCGGCCAAAGCGCCAGCGTCCGCCGCCGTCTGCATAATCCGCCTATGACGATAGAAGTTTCCGAAATCCAGGGCCAGGCCCATGCACCCGAGTATGGCAACCATGCCAAACACCGCCAAAGGTAATATGGCTCCGTTCTCGCTATCCGGCCATCTTCCCAGTCTCCGGCGAGGCGCCTTTAATCCAGCCACTCCTTCCTGATTAAAACAAAGCATATATACCTCCTGACAGTTATGAATATGCGCTGGTCAATTTCAGCGCTTTGTTTCGCCGCTTGGCGTCACAACCATCTCCCCGGATTATTGCGCCCGCAGGATGGCCGTCTCACTCAAGGCCACCGAACCAGGGATGCCGGGGTATGACATAAGTGTGTTAAACGTTTTGGACGCTGTAACCTGAACAAAGACCTGCGCGGGGCCGTAGCTACCAGCGCAATACTGAGTTACACAATTGATTGTCCCGCCACCAGGGCATTTACAGAGTCGTGATGAAGAGACACTGATTGCGCCTATGTTTTGCGCCTCCTGGTTCGCCGCCGTTTGTATCCCCGCAGTGTCAGCGGTCTTGGTGACGCTTTGAGCTCCGTATTGAGCGCCAGCCCGGGCCGCCTGCGCCAGCGTGATGGCTGTATAGAAAACACGTCCGAAGTCGGCAGTCACAACGAACATCAGCGTTAACAGCGGCGTCATCACCGCCATCTCTGCAATGGCGGAGCCTGCCTCCGAACGACTTCGGTATCTCAATCGCCTGATCAATGGTTGCCAATATCTCACTTTTCGCTCTCCCGCATAGTTAATTCATAAACTTCAGTTCACCACCGCAACCGCTGCGCCGTAAGCGAAGGCGACCAGGGCGACCAGAGTTTCCACACCAGAGCGTCAATTGTCCGCGCCGTCGTGTTTTGCGCGGGCATCGAGGCGGGCGCGGGCTTTGCCGGGCCATTGTTTTCCGGTTCCTTCGGGACGGCGGGTTCCTTGCTTTCGCCAGGTTCTTTGGCGGCGCCAGGTTCCTTGTTCTCGCCGGGCGCTTTGATTTCAGCCGGTTCCTTTGCTTCCGCAGGAGCGCCGCCTGTGACGCCCTTCGTGTCACCTTCGCTTGCGGGGGCTTTGTCACCAACCGGATTATTATCAACCGGGACGGCGTTGCCGCTCGGCGCGCTGCCCGGCGTACTGATTGGCGTGCTGATTGGCGTACTGATTGGCGTGCTGTCAGGCGCGCTGGCGGGCGTGCTGGCGGGCGTGCTGCCAGGCGTGCTGATTGCCGGCGCGCTGATCGTCGGCGTAGTAACTTCTTTCAAGTCGGAGGCGCTGGCGCCTCCCGTAGCGGCGGCGCTGCCGCCACTAGTTGAGCTGCCGGAGCCTGCCGCGCCACTGGTTGAACCTCCGCTACCTGCCGCAGCGCCGGTCGAGTTTGGGGCCTCAACACCGAGAGGCGAGCCGGACTTGAGTCCGTCCACGCCACGAATTTGTGGCAGAGCGTCCGGGTTCATCGGCTGCGTGATCTTGGCCGTGACCAGGAAGACCAGTTCCGATTCGTTTTTCTGGAATGATTTCGACTTGAACAGGTTTCCGATCACCGGCACGTCGGCGAGAATCGGAATTTTCGACAGCGACTTAAGCTCGTTATTGTCTATCAGCCCCGCGATGCCGAAAGATTGTCCGTCCTGCAACTCAATCCCCGTCTTGGCGCGCCGCGTGCGCAGGGCGGGAATCACAAACCCGCTGAACCTGACGGCGTTGGTGTAATCGAGCGTCGAAACTTCAGGCTCAAGCTCCAGGCGGATGTGTTGTTCGTCGAGGATCGTTGGTTTGAAGTTGAGCCGAACGCCGTACTCTTTGTACAAAATGCTGACGGCGTTCCCGCCGCCTGCGCTCTGAACGATCGGAACCGGAATTTCGCCGCCCGCCAGGAAGCTCGCCTGCTGTCCGTTCATCGCGATCAGGTTCGGCTCCGCCAATGCGCGCAGAGCGCCTTGTTGCTGCAACGCGCGAATGAACATAAAAGCGTTGTTGCTCATCACGAAGACATTGAGCGCGCTGGAAACCGAGCCGAATATATTGCCGCCATCAACCGAACCAACTGTGTAAGGCCCCTGCCCCGTGTTAGCGTAGCCGCCCTGACCGGCTGCGGTTTGCACTACAGGAGAAGCGGCCAGATCGGTCATCTTGTTGCGGCTGACTTCGGCGACGCGAATCTGCAACTGCACCTGCGCCATGTTCTGAATGGGCACCGCAAGCAGGTTGACTGTTTTGAACCCTGCGGCCTGCACGACGGTTTCAATCTGCTGCGCGACTTTCGGATCAGCCTTGCCCGAAATCACGACCGAGCCATTGGCCTGACTCAACCGGATGTCTTCTTTCGGGAAGAGCGCCCTGACCTGAGCGTCTATCTGTTCCAGATTGGCGCGCACATCTATGTCGAAGAAGATGAACTGATCGTCCTGATTCGACCACGTCGTCAGACGAGTGCGCCCCGGCGCTTTGGCGTTGACCACCAACTGATTCGGCGCAACCGGCACAGCCTCGGCCGGATCCTGATTGGAGATCGCCAAACGCCCGATGGGCCGGTCGAAAACGAGCAGGCAGGATTGGCCTGTCAGGATGCTGACGATGACCGGCTCCTTCGACGGCGTGTTGAAAGAAGAACGGACTATGGTCTCTTGCGCAAAGGCGGGGCTGAAAAGCGCAACAAGCGCCAGCAGCCCGGCTGTTAGCGCGGGGACCAGCCCGGAGGCTTTGATTATTCGACCCAGTGAATTACTACTCGACATTTCTTACCTCCTCGGTAAGCGACCGCGCGCTTATGGGAAATTTACAGTTCGCTTTTTCGTACCTTCGAAGACTTCGATGATGGCTTTTGGTGGAGCGGGCGTGGGCGTCGCCGCAGGGAGGCCCAGCCTGTCGCCAACGTTCATCATCAGCGGAGGCGCCCGTCGAACTTTTGGTTTCGGCGGCTGCGCTTCTCCGGTCTTTTGAGCCGTGATGTCGGGAACCGGCAAGGCGCTCTCGCCCGTCAGCAATGTGCGCTTGTTGGCTCCGAGGGTCTTTTCGTCGTTTTGATCTATGGAATTGCGCAACGCGAGCCGCAGCCGGCCCTCGGCTGACGAAAGAGAAAGTTTTTCCGCCTGCTGCGGCGTCACCAACAGAGTGACGGTTCTGACATTGGCCGGGTCGCGTCTGTCCTGCGGCTCATCCATGTTTTGGCCGCTGGCGAGGACCTTGATGTTTTGCAGGACGATCTTGGAGATCGAACCCAGGTTCGACCCGTCGGGCGGCTGGATCACGACCAGAACGTCAACGAGCGTGCCCGGCATGAGAAATCCCGCCATTCCTGACTCGTCGTCCACTCTCACCGTCATCGCGCGGTAGCCTTCGGGAATGATCGCGGACAGCCCGCCGGTCGAACCTTCGGGCGCCAATCTGGAAGCGGTGATCGTTTCGCGCGGCAGTATTCTGACAGTGGTGTACCGGCCCACCAGCTTATCAATAATGTCGAATGCTCCTTCGGGTATCGCATTCTGCGGCATCTGAACGGTGGCAACCTGCTCGGCGACGATCCTTGCGCCAAGGGGAATCTCCACCTTGGCGACGACCACCGGGACAAGGTTGTTACCGGCCTGCGCGCCCGATAGATAACGGCTCACAGAAATGGCGGCGATCAAACCGAAGATCACAGCGGCGACAAGCACAAGCAAAAGAGATTTATTACGCATAACATCAACCCTTCATCGAAATTCGCATCTCCCTCAGCTCCGTCCGGCGCCCTCCATTTCAGCTTCGGAAAATGGCCAGGGAAATCAGGCTGCCGAAAGCGATGGCAACCCCGTAAGGTATCGTCTGCCTCTGATCCGCAGGAGCGGGAAAGCGCGGGACTTTCCATCCCGGCGCCAAACCAGCCAGGATAAGCAGGACGCGCTGCATCGTGACGCGCACAGTGCCGGCGCGCGCCATTAAAACGACAGCCAACACAGCGCCGGTGATGACCACGACCAAAAAAGTCGTGAGCACTAATTGCGCGCCAATGATTGCGCCAATAGCGGCGAAAAGCTTGACGTCTCCGGCGCCCATTGCGCCGAAGAGATGCAGGACGAGCATCAAGCCGAAGGCGAACACGCAGCCAACCAGGCTTGCGCGGACGCCGCTCCATCCGCCAACGATGGTGTTCACTATCAGACCGCTGGCCAATGCCACCAACACCATTCGATTGGGAATGCGGCGATAACGTACGTCGTAATAGGTGATAACAGCCGCCAGGGGAGTGAGCAGCGCAAAGTTGATGATGAGTTGGTTGGACATAAAAATCGCTCGGCCCCTGAAGCGATGTCGAAAGGACGCCGGATAACTCAACCGGTTATTACCAGCATCCCGATTTTCAAAGCTGGCGCGCATCCAGATCAGCAGATTGGCAAAAGCGCGCCACCTTCAAGCATTGGATACTATGTGGTTACTATCTTGTTCTTCAGAGCATTGATCGCGGCGCCGACCTGCGTGCCAAGCGCGCCGACCGTAGCGACAACCGCAAGCGTGATAAGAGCGGCGGCGACCGCATACTCGGAAAGTTCGAGACCAGTCTCATCCTTGAAGAAATTCTTGATAGTGTTCATGGTTTCTTGCCCCTTTACCTGATCGTGTCGAGGTTAGCCCCGCAAAACCAGGTTTATTGCTTTGTAAATCCAAGCTGCGCAAAAGCGGTAGCGCGCCAGGATTTGCCAGACTTGCCAAACAGCCTGGGCGCGCCACCTTCAAACATTGGTACTACGTGGTTACGATCTTGTTCCTCAGAGCATCAATCGCGGCGTTGATTTGCGTGCCCAGCGCAGTAAAGGCTGCGACGACTGCAAGCGCGATCAGACCAGCGGCGACCGCGTACTCTGAAAGTTCCAGACCGGTCTCATCATTGAAGAAGTTCTTGATAGTGTTCATTGTTTTTTCCCCTTTACTTAGCGGCGATAAAGCCCAGGTTGAACCTGCGAAATCGCGTAAAAATGCCAGACAGCTATATACAGGACAATTTTATTTCTAACCGGGGAGCTATTGATGAATCGCCCCATATCTGAACTGATAACAGTGACACTGGTCATACTCCAGTTTCCTCCTCTCAGTTCTCTGCCTTGTTGAAGGATGGTGGCGTCCCCAGATTTGCCAGACTTGTTGGAATAGCCAAGGCGCGCCACCTTCAAGCATTGGCTATTACGTGGTGACGATCTTGTTCTTCAGAGCGTTGATCGCGGCGTTGATTTGCGAGCCGAGCGCAGTGAAAGCCGTGACGACCGCAAGCGCGATCAAACCGGCGGCGACCGCGTACTCGGAAAGTTCCAGGCCGGTCTCATCATTGAGGAAGTTCTTGATAGTGTTCATTGTCGTTCTGTTCTCCTTTCGTCAAAAAGACGGTGGGTTAAAGGGTTATGTTCGCGCGCCGCGAACCTGCCGCGCGGCAGGCGCGCAGACGCCCGAACGCTTGACGAGGAGAGGTTCAATCTCCCCGACACTCGTGGCATTGCTCGTACTCACATTCGGACGCCGCACGCGATTGGCTCGCGCAGGCTGATGAATGGCGTTGAGCAGATTGCAATTTGTTTTGTCCGCCTCCGTTAGGCCCTGGTGAGAAGGCGCCCGATTCCAACGGAGACGTAGGAATGACTTTCTGTTCTGCTGAAGGCTGACGTACCTGAATAATTCGAGCGGAGTCTTCGCCGAAAGTTAGTGGCGAAGCTACGCCGCAGCCATCAACAGGGGCAGCGGAATCCTGCGTTCATTGCGGTGTTTTTTTAATGCTTGAATTGTTTGGGAACGTGTTCTACCCGGAGCGCTAAATTTCACTCTCAAGCCAGCCGTTAAAACAGGAGCAAAGGCGGTTGGGAGCGAACGATGGTCTGAGAATTAAAAGTATCCGGGGCTTCGGTGACCATTCGGTATCGCACGTCTTGGTGTCCAGTGTCATTCTTATCGCGGGGGATGTTCAAGTTTCCTTGAACCTGGAGGTTCTTTAGGTCCTTCAACTGGTGAACCAGTCAACTGGCGCCTCTTAATCTGTGAGGGATGTATTTGAATCTAATCCGATGCCGGTGAGAAAAACAAAGTTAACGATTGATCGTATTAAGACAACTTTGCTATATTCGCCCTCGTCTCCCCCACCTGTCTCACTCTTTATCTCAATGTCCCGGTGATTTTCAGGACCACGCACCGTTCTCAACGATGTGGCGACAAGATAGAGGTGATTGCCCCGAAAAGTCTTCAACAAGTCGCTCAATTTTTTTCTCAAGAAATTTCTCAATACCCACATGAGGAAGCAAGTAAAGCTGTTTTTTGAGTTTGGCCCATTCCGTCTTGACACGGAAAGAGGCCGTTTAACCCGGTCAGGAGAGATTATCTCACTACCTCCCAAAGCGGTGTCACTGCTGCTTGTGCTGTTGAAGCATCAGGGACAGGTGGTCGAGAAGGAAACCATACTTGAGACTCTCTGGCCTGATACAGTGGTTGAAGATTCCAACCTTACTCAAACTGTCCATCTGCTCAGAAAAGGGCTAAGTAAAAATGGCGATTCAGAGCTGCGAATCGAAACTCTGCCCAAGATCGGGTATCGCCTGATCACTGATGCGCGTTTAGTTGAGGAACAGGACGAATATCCAGGGGAGATATTGCCGGCGCCCGTTCAGGAGTTTGTTTCTACCGTCGCCAGGCCCTCTCTCCTGAAGCCAGTCGAATTAACATCCGGGAAAGCCGAACCGCCAGAGCGCCCCATCGTAGGCAAAGAAGCATTTTCTCCCGTAGTCTTCCCGCCGGTAGCGACCGAAACAGAATTGGCCGAAACCGCAGCGAACGTTACGAAACTGCCTGCTTCGCGCTCGTCAATGCTGGCCTGGTTCCAAAGCCGCAATGCGAAAATAAGCGTTCTGGCATTGGCGGGGATATTGGCAGGAATAATCTTCGGATTGATTCTCTCGACGCCACAGGTGGGAACCAGCATAGAAAAAGTGAGGATGGTAGCCGTGCTTCCTTTCCGCGCGCCGAACTCGAAGAACGCCGCCTCTCCATTCAGCCCGGAGATAGCCAGAACTCTGACTGAAAAACTCAATGATATCGGAGGGGTTTATGCTTTACCGGACGCCGCTATTAGCGGCTACGACAAGAGAAATGTCTCGCCCATCGAAGCCGGACGCGAGTTGTATGCGGATGTGGTAATAACCGGTGATTTAGAAAATGTGGATGGCCGTTGGCAATTGAGAGTGCGATTGCAACGCGTCGCTGATGGTCAGACACTTATGGATGAAAAGTTCGATGAACCATCCAATCACTTGGCGGGGTCGGAGACTCTGGGGAACAAAATTGCGAATAAAGTCACTGCGGCGATTGAAAAGCAGCGTGGAGCCGGAAACTGATCTTACGCGCCACACTATTCAGCGATTGAACTCATCGAGGTTCTGATCGCGTTCGTCATAGACTTAATCGTAGTATTGAGTTGTGTGCCAAGTGAAGAAAAGGCGGTTGCAACCGCAACTGCGATCAGACCTGCGGCGACCGCGTACTCGGAGAGCGACGACCCGGTCTCATCTTTGAAGAAATTTCTGATAGTGTTCATTGTTCTGTATCCTCTCTTCATCAATAGAGGGTGGGATAAAAGAGAAGCACCATACCTGTTTCGATAAATCAGGGTATGGCGATTATGCCGATACTATTTTTTATGTCAACCAGTTTTATTTTCCCGCTCATCGTGTAAACGATTTCAGCCACTCTTTCTTGTGATCGTGAGTCCGTGCCCGCGCTTATAAAGCCCTGGCAAACTAACCGGCAATTTTCCGGCAATTTCAATCTCGCCAAACACGGCTTTGGCCACAGCGCGCTGGGCAACCGGAAACGGGCTGTAGGCAAGCAAATACGACGGCGATTCGGGCATCGCCGCAAGTAGATACGGATTGCCGAACGAGATCACGACAAGCGGCGCCTGGCTGTTGATCAACCGCTCGGCGATGCGCTGTCCCGTCTTCGAAAGAGCGACGCTGCCTTTGCCGCTGCGCGCGCGCACGGCGACCGAAAAGATCACGGCGTCGAAGTTCTCAGCGCGCACTCGTGAAATCGCGCGATCAATTTCCGGCTCGGTGGCTTTGAGGTCGAGCGTGTAGCTTTCAACCTGCGCGGCGCGCGCGTGAAGCGCGTCAACAAAAACATTCGTGATCGTCCGGTCATCTTCGTCGGTAAAAGTAATGTTCAGCAAATGCCCTTTCGGGGCGAGCGGCAACAGCTTGCGCTGATCACGAACCAACGTGATCGAATGGTCGGCGATCTGCCTGGCAATCTCGTTGAATCTCGGATTCGACACCACGCGGTCAACTTCGTTCAGATCAACCGTGCGCTTCGCGCGCAGGCCCAGCGCGGCTTTCGCGCGCAACACTCTTTCGACTGAAGCGTTGATCCGGGCTTCAGTGATTTCGCCCTTCGCCACAGCCTCTTTGATCCCGGCGATTGCGGCGTCAATGTCCGGAGATTTTTCGATCATGTCAGCGCCCGCCTTGATCGCCTTGACCGCCGCTTCCGCCGGTGTGTAGCGCGCCGCAATGCCAGCCATTGACATCGCGTCGGTGACGATCAGGCCGTTGAACTTCAACTCCTCGCGCAACAATCCGGTCAGGATTTTCGGCGACAGCGTGCCGGGCAGAGTCACGCTCGCCGCGTTCGACTCGGTCTGCGAAACGAACTCCGCCGAAGCCGCCTCGCGGCCAGTCAGCGGTCGAACAGGCGCAGCCAGTTCAGGCTCGATCTGCGGCAGCGCGATGTGCGCCGACATAATCGAACCGACCCTCGCCGCAATCGCCGCGCGGAACGGGACGAGTTCAAGCTTCTCCAGCCGCTCCCTGCTCACGTCCACCACCGGCAAGCCGATGTGCGAATCGGTCGCCGTGTCGCCGTGGCCCGGAAAATGTTTGGCGCAAGCCATCGCGCCCGCCGATTGCGCGCCTTCGATGAAAGCTTTGGTGAATTCGGCTACCACCGCCGGGTCTTCGCCGAAAGACCGCGTGTTGATCACCGGATTGTCGGGGTTGTTGTTGACATCGGCTGTCGGCGCATAAAGCCAGTTGACGCCCATCGCGCGAGCCTGCAACGCGGTCGCCTC
>JAJVID010000140.1 GCA_022072205.1 Acidobacteriota bacterium | reverse complement strand
CAGCCATGCTTATGGCGTGCCTCAAGCCCGTTTATTTTTCAATCAGTTAGCGATCCATCAATTGATCGCCGAAATGTGACATTGTCGAGATAGTTAGAAGCTGTTTGAAAAGTAGTGACTGTCAGTGAGAGTGGGTAAGTTATGGGTATGACAAACCAAATCTACCCGACTGATCTCACTGACAATCAATGGAATGTTATCAAAGATTTGATTCCCGGCGCGAAACCTGGTGGCCGGCAGCGCACTGTCGACATCCGGCAAGTGCTCAATGCCATCCTCTATGTGGATGACAATGGGATCAAATGGCGGGCCTTGCCACGTGAGTACCCGAAGTGGCAAACCGTCTATTGGTACTTCGCCCGCTGGCGCGATGACGACTCCTGGCAGCGAATTCACGACACCGTGCGGGCCCAGCTGCGCGAGCGGGAAGGCCGCCACAAACATCCGACTGCCGGCTGCCTCGACAGCCAGAGCGTCAAGACAACGGAACTCGGTGGCGAGCGCGGTTACGACAGCTGCAAACAGGTCAAAGGCCGCAAACGCCACCTCTTGGTAGACACGCTCGGTCTTCTCCTGGTGGTGGTTGTGACGGCGGCCAGTATCCAGGATCGTGACGGCGCCCAAACGCTTCTGAGCAGGCTCACTGGCTCCTGTAAGAAACTGCGGCGCGTTTGGGTGGACGGGGCATATCGTGGCCCGCGACTCGCCGACTGGCTTGAAAAGCATCTGCGTCAGCTAAACTTGCAAGTTGTCTTGCGCCCGGAAGAGCGAAAAGGATTTGTCCTACTGCCGCGTCGCTGGGTGGTCGAACGCACCCTGGCTTGGCTCAACCAGTACCGTCGCTTGAGCAAGGACTATGAGCGCCTGACCAGGAGCAGTGAAGCAATGATTTATATCGCCATGACTCGCATTATGGTCAGGCGGCTAGCGAAGGGCTGACTTTTCAAACAGCCTCTAAGAACTTCGCCTCGCTCACTTTCTGACGTTCGATTTCTTGTTGCCATTGCCGCTCCAACCCAAGTATCTTCTCGCTCAAGGTCATTTCAGGTCACTCCATTCCGTTGATTTTATTGCTTTACGGAACTATGCCTGATTTGACCCCTTTCCTACCAACTTTTACTTCGTACACCCCTCTATTGATGCGCCGTTGCGATGCCATAGGAAATTTGTTAGTCTCTGCAACTCGAAAATCGCGGGCGAAAGTGGCGAAATTGGCAGACGCACCAGACTTAGGATCTGGCGCCGTAAGGCGTGGGGGTTCGAGTCCCCCCTTTCGCATCAAGATCAATAACCTGTTCCCCATCACGACTCATCCGCCTGCCTGCGATCCCCATTTTGATTCGATTGGTTCAAGGGCTTAATAGCAGTTTTGATTGAGGCCGAGCGTCAATGAGTTGAATGTTGTTCAATGCCAAGGAAGGTGAATAAAATTGAAGCTGCAAGTCGCCGTCACTGACCTGTCCCAATGCCGAAAAGACCTCACCATTGAAGTACCCGCTGAGGAGGTCAAGGCTGAGTTCGAGAAAGCATACGATGCTTACGCGCGTTACGCGAAAGTGCCCGGATTTCGTCCTGGCCGCACCCCTCGTGGAGTTGTCAAACAACGGTTCGCCAAAGAAGTGAAGGACGAGGTCATTGGAAACCTGCTCCCGCACGCGCTGGAGCACGCCATCACCGATCACAAGCTTCGGATCGTTGGCGATCCGCGCATCAACGACATCTCCGTCAACGAAGGCGAGACGATGAAATTCAATGTGATAGTTGAGGTCTTGCCTGAATTCGAGCTTAAAGAATACAAGGGTTTGAAGTTGACCAAACGAGTCGCGCGGGTGACCGACGAGGATGTCGAGAATGTGCTCGAACGATTCCGCCAATCTGCATCTGAATTTGTTCCGGTGGAAGACCGCCCTTCGCAGGATGGCGATTTCGTTTCAGTCAATCTGGTCGGCAAATACGTCGAACCGCAGGAAGAAGAGGATTTGAAATCCGACGACGTGCAGATCGAGATTGGCTCTGAAAATGTTCAGCCTGAATTCAACGAGAACCTGCGCGGTGTGAGCGCAAATGATGTACGTGAGTTCCGCGTCGTATACCCGGAAGATTTCACGTCCAAAGGACTGGCGGGAAAAACGCTTGATTTCACGGCTACCGTTGTCGCAGTTCGTAAAAAAGAGACGCCCGAACTCAATGACGAATTCGCGCAGGATTTCGGCGACTACGAAAGCATTCAACAATTGCGCGACAAGGTTCGGGAAAGCTTGTTGTCAAATTCTGAAACGCGGGCTGAAGCCAGGCTTCGGGATGAGTTGGTGGAACAGGTGCTGAAAGACTACGACTTTGAAGTGCCTTTGGCGCTGGTCGAGCCACAGGCCGCTGAACGCACACGCGAATTCGCATACATGCTGATGCGTAGCGGAGTTCCTCAACAAACGATCAAAGATATCAACTGGGAAGAGCGAATGGATGAGGCTCGATCGCACGCGGCCCGCGACGTTCGCGCGGCCCTGGTCATTTCCAGAATCGGCGAGGCTGAAAACATCGAGATCAGCAGGGAGGATGTTGACGCTGAAATCGAGCGGATAGCGCATGCCAATGGTGAGCCAGTGGAGCAACTGAAGGCTCGCTTGACAAAGGATGAGTCGCTTTCTAGTATCGAGAACAGGCTGCGCTATCAAAAGGCGTTGGACGCGGTTGTAAGTCACGCCGAGGTCACAGTTGAAGAGTTCATCGAAGGTCAGAATGAGGATCGAACTCCAGTGGGAGGAGAAATAGCAGTAGAAGATGAATCTCGAGGCGAAAGCAAGTCGGCCGAGCAATCCTGATTCAAGCCTGCTCTCTGCAATTAAAACCATCGTGACTGTCGGCTTGCAAATCGGTAGACGCCAGCAAGAAGTTGTTCGAGCTTACATTACCCATTTTTCCCGCTCCATTGATATTCGACGCACAGAGTTTTCGTAAACGAGGCGTCCCCAAACAGACTTCCCGTGATTTCATTTGAGTTCTTTACTCTACCGATAGGTAATCTGGCCTACAGACAGGCTAACCGGAACTTATAAGATCAAGCGTTATGATTACTCCACAATCTCATTTAGTGCCCATGGTTATCGAGCAGACGCCGCGCGGCGAACGCGCTTTCGACATTTACTCGCGCCTGCTCAAGGACAATATCATCTTCATTGGAACTCCGATTGACGACGTGGTGGCGAACCTTGTCGTCGCTCAAATGCTGTTTCTCGAATCGGAAGATCCGGATCGGGAAATCTCGCTTTACATCAATTCACCCGGCGGTTCGGTGACCGCCGGTATGGCCATTTACGATACCATGCAGTTCGTGCGCTGCCCCGTGACGACTTTCTGCATCGGGCAATGCGCTTCGATGGCGGCGGTGTTGCTGGCTGCCGGAACCAAAGGCAGGCGCTTCGCTTTGCCCAACTCGCGCATTCTGATTCATCAACCGCATGCGGGCGGAATTTCGGGCCAGGCCAGCGACATCAAGATTGCAGCGGAAGAGATTCTTCGTCTACGCGAACGCATCAACGAAATCCTGTCTTACCATACTGGCAAGCCGGTTGAGCAGATCGAGAAGGATGTTGATCGCGATCGGATTATGAGCGCGATGCAGTCCAAGGAATACGGAATCATTGATCAGGTGATCAAACACAGAGAGTAACTTTCGGTTCCGAGCGCTGAGCGCTGGGCGAAGAGTGTTTCACGGATTCACTCGACGGCGAAGGTTCAGCGCTCGACGCCCGACACTCAGGATTTTATGAACGACAGTACCCCCTCAGTCACCCCTCACTCTGACTTCGGCGGTAGTTTGATCACACAGCCGCAAAGGCCGGTTCTGCGGTGTTCTTTCTGCGGTCTGGGCGAGGGCGAAGTCGCGCGGCTTTTTGAAGGGCATTCCGGGTACATTTGCGACGAGTGCGTTGATGTCTGTGTTCAGTTGTTACACGATTACCGCGAAATGGGCATCAGACCACCCAAGCCAAATCAGCCCTGGTATAAAAAATTATTGGGCGATGGCAGTTCCCAAGTCGGGCAGTGTAGTTTCAACATTCACGACCGTAATAATCCGCAGGGGGCGCGGTTGTTCGCCGGGATCAACGCGCAGATATGTGACAAATGCGTCCGCGCCTGTGAAGTTCTCAAATCAAGCCTGGTGCTCGGCGGTTGAACGTTTACTGATTCTCGATGCGGCGCTAACCTCCTTGCGCGCGCTTATTCACTTGTTTATGATTTCGTGGCGCGATGGTAACCCGGCTTGATTGATCAAGCGGCGGCGCTCGGCAAATCGCAACTTCTATTTCATTCGCAAGTCCATTTCAAGGTTGCTGAAAACAATGCACACATTATCTTTTGATGCGGAGGCCACTCGGTGATGAGAAGAGGCGACGACACTTTACGCTGTAGCTTCTGCGGTAAAAGCCAGAACGAAGTCAAAAAGCTGATCGCAGGCCCCACCGTTTATATCTGCAACGAGTGCATTGATATTTGCATTGAAATCATCAGCGACGACGCCCAGCAGGAAGCCGCCGCTGCGCGCCCGCCGCTTCCCAAACCATCAGAGATCAAAACCTTCCTCGACGAATATGTCATCGGGCAGGAAGACACAAAAAAGAAACTGGCCGTCGCCGTTTACCAACACTACAAACGAATCGAGATGATGAAGCGGCGCAGCGATGTCGAGATTCAGAAATCCAACATCCTGCTGATCGGTCCGACCGGAACCGGCAAAACCCTGCTCGCGCAAACTCTGGCGCGAATGCTTAAAGTCCCGTTCACCATAGTTGACGCCACGACGCTTACCGAGGCTGGTTATGTCGGAGAAGACGTCGAGAACATCATCCTGAAGCTGCTGCAATCGGCCAACGGCGATGTCGAGCGCGCCCAGCAGGGCATCATCTACATTGACGAGATAGACAAAATCTGCCGCAAGGACGAAAATCCTTCTATCACGCGTGACGTTTCCGGCGAAGGGGTGCAACAAGCGCTGCTGAAAATTTTGGAAGGCACGGTCGCCAATGTTCCACCCCAGGGTGGACGCAAACATCCGCACCAGGAGTTTTACCTGGTTGATACGACAAACATCCTGTTCATCTGCGGCGGCGCTTTCGTCGGTTTGGACAAAGTGATTCAACGGCGCATAGGGCAAAAAGGAATGGGGTTCCAGGCGAATATCCGCCCGATGAATCAAACACGAAATGCCGCAGGGCTGCTTCAGCAGATTCAACCTGAAGATATGATCAGGTATGGTCTCATTCCTGAATTCGTCGGACGGCTGCCGGTCGTCGGCACTTTGCATGAACTCGATGAATCCGCAATGATCGAAATTCTCACGCAGCCGAAGAATGCGCTGGCCAGACAGTATCAAAAGCAATTTGAATGGGACGGTATCAAACTGCGATTCACTGATGAAGCTTTGCGCGCAGTGGCGCGCCAGGCTTGTGACCGCAAAGTCGGCGCGCGCGGTTTGCGAATGATTCTGGAAGAATTGATGCTCGAAGCTATGTACACGCTTCCGAGCCAGAAGAAGATCAAAGAGTTTGTTGTGACCGCTGAGATGGTCGTCAATCGCCGGGTGATCTTCCCGCTTGAAAAGGCAGGTTGAGACGCGCGGCGCCTATTGGATTGCCAGTATTTCCCCTGTCTCGTTTAACCAGTCCTGTTTGGAATGGCCGAATGAGATTGATTGAGCGACGCGCATCCCCAACCACGTCACGAAGTCATAGCTGCGTGGGGCTGTGACAATTTCCCTGGAAAATTACCAAAGGCAATATTCGCTATGATGTATGCGCCTGTTGTGCGCGGCGCGGGTTCACCAGGAGATTGCTGGAGCGAAGCCTGATGCTTTGACGCAGCGATTGCAATATAAGAATCGGGCTGAGCAACCGCTAAGTTTAACCACCTTGTTTGCAGTTCAGGTAGATTACGAGGTTTAACAGACAATGCAGGAATTTCACGACAGTACCCCCACCGATGTCGCCAGATATCCGATGGTTCCGATCCGCGACGTCGTTGTTTTCCCTCACACCAAAGCGGCTTTCGTCATTGGCCGTCCTTCTTCAGTTCGCGCTTTGGAGGAAGCTCTTGCGACAGATCGCACGATCTTTCTGGCTACGCAACACGACGCGACCGTTGAAGACCCGGCCCCTGATCAAATTTATCAGGTCGGCACGCTGGCTTACATCGCCAACTCGCTGCGCAAACCTGAAGAAGCCACGATCAAAGTTCTGGTCGAAGGACGGGAGCGCGCTCGCGCCGTTCGTGTGGAAGAGAGGGATGGGCTTTATCTGGCCACGCTGCGCCGCGCGCCCGTCACGGTTGAAAACAATAAGCGCATCGCGCCGCTCGTGTCACGCATTGTTTCTCTGGTCGAACAGTATTTGAAGATCGCGCAGGACAACAATCCTGACCAGATTCACGCCGCGTTGCGCGCATCTGACCCCAGTCAACTGGTTGATCAACTCGCCGACAAGATGAAGTTGGAAACCGCCGACAAACAGCGATTGCTCGAAACTTACTCGACGCAGGAGCGGATGATGCGTCTGGTCGAGATCATCGAGATCGAGATTGAGAAGCAGAACCTCGACCGCACGATCCAAACTCGCGTTAAAAGGCAGATGGAAAAACAGCAGCGCGAGTACTACCTGAACGAGAAGATCAAGGCGATCCACAAAGAACTCGGGCGCAAGGACGAACGCGCCGAGTATGATGAACTGAAGCAGAAAGTCGAAGACGCGGGCATGACTGCCGAAGCTTACGACAAGGCGATGAACGAATTGAAGCGCCTTGAGCAAATGCCTCCGATGTCCGCCGAGTCAACCGTTTCGCGCAATTATCTTGATTGGCTGATTGGCGTGCCCTGGACCAAGCGCAGCGAGGAGATACGGGATATTGCCCACGCCCACGAAGTTCTGGAAGCTGACCATCACGGCCTCGAAAAAATCAAAGAGCGCATACTGGAATACCTGGCCGTTCGCCAGCTTATCGAAAAGCCGCGAGGCTCGATCCTCTGCTTCGTCGGCCCTCCGGGTGTTGGGAAAACCAGTCTGGGACGTTCAATCGCCAAAGCGACTGGCCGCCAGTTCGTTCGGTTGTCACTGGGCGGCGTGCGCGACGAGGCTGAAATTCGCGGCCATCGGCGCACGTACATCGGCGCGTTGCCTGGGCAGATCATTCAAATGATGAAGAAGGCCGGAACCATCAACCCGCTCATCCTGCTCGACGAGGTTGATAAACTCGGACACGATTTTCGCGGCGATCCGGCGGCGGCGCTGTTGGAAGTTTTGGACCCAGAACAGAACCATACATTCCACGACCATTATCTGGATGTCGAATACGATCTTTCGCAGGCGATGTTCATCGCTACCGCGAATGTGTTGCATACGATCCCTCCTGCTTTGCAGGATCGCCTGGAGATTATCCGGCTCGCCGGTTACACCGAGCGCGAGAAGATGGAAATCGCCAAGCGGCACTTGGTCAAAAAACAGGCAGAAAGCAACGGGCTGAAGGAAGAGCAGGTTATTTTTACCGATGAGGGATTGAAGACCGTCATTGAGTATTACACGCGCGAGGCGGGCGTTCGTAACCTTGAACGTGAGGTCGGTTCGATCTGCCGCAAGGTCGCGCGACTCCTGGTTCAGGAGAAAAGCGCCAACACGGATGAGCAATTCCGCTACATCGTGGACGCGGTGACGGTGAAAAAGCTTCTTGGCCCCACGAAATTCCGGGCGCAACGCGCAATGGAGCGAAGCGAAGTCGGATTGGCGAATGGTCTTGCCGTGACCGAAATCGGTGGTGATGTCATGCAAATCGAAGCGACGCTCGTTGAAGGGTCTGGCAAAATCACGCTGACCGGCAAACTCGGCGACGTGATGCAGGAATCAGCGCAAGCGGCGGTCACTTACGTGCGTTCGCGCGCTGCTGAGCTTGGACTTGCAGCCGATTTCCACAAGAATTTCGATCTGCACGTCCACGTTCCCGAAGGCGCGATTCCGAAAGACGGCCCATCCGCCGGCATCACGATGGCGACGGCGATGGCGTCGGTGCTGACACGCATCCCTGTTCACAAAGAAGTCGCAATGACCGGCGAAATCACGCTGCGTGGCAAAGTGCTTCCTATCGGCGGAGTGAAAGAGAAGCTCATGGCTGCGCACCGCGCCGGAATCACGACCATTGTCATCCCAAAAGAGAATGAAAAGGACTTGACCGAGATCCCAGCCGACGTGCTCGAAGCGTTGCAAGTCAACGCCGTCGAAACAATGGATGAGGTCTTACAGATCGCTCTTGAGCGCGCGCCGTCACCACGCCCTGATGCGAATCTCGAAATGACAGCCCCGGTTTGGCAACAGACTCCCTCAAACACCGGGACGGCGGAAGGACCTGTGGGGTGATGAAATCATCGGTGAGGCGCTGGTAGCGAGCATTGCCTGTGAGACGCTCAATTCCCGGCGCCGCCTTGATTTCGCATGAAAGTTACCAGCGCAAAATTTGTCGCCGCGGCTCAATTACCGAGTTCATTTCCGAAGGATAAGCGACCTGAGATTGTATTTATTGGCCGCTCGAACGTCGGCAAATCAAGTTTGATTAACAGTCTGCTAGGCGTGAAAGGATTGGCGCGGACAAGTTCAACGCCGGGACGCACACAGTCAATCAACTTCTTTCTGATCAATGATGAGTTTCATTTCGTTGATCTGCCTGGATACGGCTACGCGAAGACATCGAAGGAAAACAGGCGCGCCTGGGGCAAATTGATCGAGAAATACCTTGCGGAACGCGAACAGCTTGTGCTATCTATCTTAGTCGTTGACGCTCGGCATGAGCCTTCCCCGCTAGACCTTCAGATGAAATCCTGGTTACAGCATTATGGAATTCCTTATCTGGTGGTTTCGACGAAAGCTGATAAGTTGTCGTCCAATGAGCGGCGGAAATCCCGGCAACGCGCGGAACAGATTCTTGAGACCGAGCGCGTCATCCCTTACTCATCACTGACTAGAGAAGGCGCAAATCATGTCTGGGGCGAAATCCGAGCCAGCATCACGAGATAATAATCCTTGATTGATACTGACCGTTTGGACTGAGACGAACATCTCCCTAATTGGGTCGTTTACGACACTCACCACGGTGGACTAATCTCTTACGTTGATTATCCCAATAAATCCGGCTTCGCATCCGGAACTGATTTTGAGTTTGGCTTGACCCTGGACACAGCCGAAATTAAATCACGCGTGCGGCCTACATCGTACGCAGTCAAATGACGAAATAATCCCGACTAGACAAGGAGTATTTCTTTCACCTGTCACCGCCGCGACGCTTCCGTTTTGCGCGCGGGGATGATGACCACCCTAGAAAGCAGAGACTAAACCTTATGGCAGACAGAACTACAAGATCGAGAGAGAGAGAGAAAGAGAAGGACAGAGATGATGACGAGTTGGAAGAATATGAAGCCTATGACGGCGAATCTTTTCTGGATATTGCTGACCTGAAGGAGATGAACATCTCCAAGCTGACGCAAATCGCAAAAGATCTGGACGTCCCTGGCGCGACGGGAATGCGAAAGCAGGAGTTGATCTTCAAAATCCTGCAGGCGCAGACGGAAAAATCCGGCTTGATCTTTTCAGAAGGCGTGCTTGAAACGTTGCCCGATGGGTTCGGATTCCTGCGTGCCCCTGAATACAACTATCTTCCCGGCCCCGACGACATCTACGTCAGTCCGTCGCAGATTCGCAAATTCGACCTGCGCACTGGCGACACCATCTCTGGCCAAATTCGCCCGCCGAAAGAGGGCGAGCGATATTTCGCGCTGATCAAAGTCGAGGCGATCAACTTCGAGCCGCCGGACATCGCGCGCGACAAGGTCTTCTTCGACAACCTGACACCGCTCTATCCGAACGAGCATCTGCGGATGGAGACCAATCCTGAGAACCTTTCGGGGCGGGTAGGCGACTTGTTCGTGCCGATTGGAAAAGGACAGCGCGCGCTGATCGTGGCCCCGCCGCGCACCGGCAAGACCATGCTGCTGCAGGCCATCGCCAACTCCATCGCGGAAAATCATCCCGAAGTCACGTTGATCGTCTTGCTGATTGACGAGCGTCCTGAAGAAGTCACGGACATGCAACGTTCGGTCAACGGCGAAGTGATCTCGTCAACGTTCGACGAACCGGCTTCGCGCCACGTACAGGTGGCCGACATGGTGATTGAAAAAGCGAAGCGCCTGGTCGAACACAAACGCGACGTGGTGATCCTGCTTGATTCGATCACGCGATTGGCGCGCGCGCACAACGCCGTCGTTCCGCCTTCAGGCAAGATTCTTTCGGGCGGTGTTGACTCGAACGCGTTGCAGCGACCGAAGCGGTTCTTCGGCGCGGCCCGCAACATCGAAGAGGGCGGAAGCCTGACGATCATTGCGACCGCGTTGGTCGAAACGGGCAGCAGAATGGACGACGTGATCTTCGAAGAGTTCAAAGGCACGGGCAATATGGAAATCCATCTCGACCGCAAGCTTTCGGATAAACGCGTCTTCCCCGCGATTGACCTGCAAAAATCCGGCACGCGCAAGGAAGAGTTGTTGATTCCGAAGAAAGACCTCGACCGAATCTGGGTTTTGCGCCGTGTGCTGAACCCGCTTTCACCGGTTGAGCAGATGGAGCTTGTGCTTGAACGACTGGAAAAGACGAAGACCAACGCCGAGTTCCTGTCTTCGATGAGCCAGTAACCGAATCACACAACTCGTCAAACGTAAACAATCAACCAGCCAGACTGTGCGGCTTCGGCTCGCCGGCAAGGCTGGTTTTTTGTTTTTGAGTTTGAGGGGATTCGGCGCGGCCTTCCGTTTGAGCAAATGGGAGGAAAAGTTTATGACCGCCTATCGGACGAATCATCTCTACGAAACCAATCTGATGAGCAATTCGGCGGCTGATACGGCTCCACGCATGATGACCCGGAAAGATGCCCCGACGATGTGTATGGTCTGTCGCGAAGAGGTCAAGATGATCGCCGCTGAGAAAGCCGCCACTATCTGTCAATGCAGCCGCCGCATCATTTACCGCTGGATTGAAGAAGGCGGCCTGCATTTTACCGAGATGCCAGACGGCGAAGTGTTGATCTGCGGCAGATCGCTGTCAAAGAAGATGGACGAACTGGATTCGACCACCGACAGACTCCCGCGCCGCAATTCGGCAAACAAATGATGAGGTGATCGCCCCACCAGAAGTTGATCAATCACCCTCCGGTTTTTCGCAACGGCAAACTTGCGCGCCGGTCACACACAACCCTTACGGATCAGGGCCGCGCGCGCAGGTTTGCCGCCGTCTTCGGCAATCACTCCTGATCGGGTAGAATCGCGTCGAAAAATTTGTCGCGTCGCCAAAAGTTTGAGGGACATCCCTCTCAATTTCCGTTTGTAAAATCAGGAGGGAAATTTTTATGACCGGCTTTGTTTCGATATTGCCATTCGCATTTTGTCTCTTCGCCTTCGTTCAAGACGGAGGCACGCGGCAAATAATACCCGAAGAGTTCGTGAAATCGCGTCCGGCTAAATCAGCGGGGGCCTCGGCCAGAAGGGCAAGTTACAGGCCCGCTGGCTCGAAGTCCGCGGCGCGCGCCAACAATCCGAAAGCCAGGCCGTCAGATTCGCCTGATAAGGCGCAACTGGGGCTTACCGTATGGCGGTTGCGCTCGTCCAGGGCCGCTGATGGCGGAGCCAGGATCATCGTCCATCACGATAACGAAACCGAAGAATGGACGCCCGAGCGAATTGAATCCAACACTCCTTTGCGCATGGGCGAACGTATCAGGTTCAGTTTTGAGTCTCCACGAGCCGGTTATCTGTACGTGATTGACCGTGAGCAATATGCCAGCGGCGCGACGGGCGAGCCTTACCTGATCTTCCCGACATCGCGGACGCACAATGGCGACAATCAGGTCGCGCCGGGACATATCATCGAAATTCCGGGACAGGAAGATCGCCCGAACTTCTTCACACTTAAGCAGACCCGCCCCGACCAGACGGGCGAATTGCTGACTGTGATCGTCACGCCGCAGCCAATCGAAGGACTCGCCATCGGCGAAAAGCCGTTGCAGCTTGCAAACGAGCAGGTTGAGCAATGGGAAAAACAATGGAGCGCTCTGACCGAGAAATTCGAGATGACTGGCGGCGCGGGGAAAGCGTGGACTAAGGCTGAGCAGGAAGCGGGCGCAAACTCAACGCGGCAGCTCACGCAGGATGATCCGGGGCCGCAGACGATTTACCGTGTCGCAGTTAAACCCGGCGCGCCGTTGCTGGTTAAAGTCGGCTTGCGTTATAGCCGGGCAAGACCACAGACACGCAAGTGAAGAGAGCATTCTTCGCCAATAGCAATGGCAGGCGATGAATTAAATAAGCGCGGCAGATCAGGAGCCTTTGCGAATCTCGATCTGTCGCGCTTATTTAATCCATCGCCTATTCAAAACAGACAGCTAGATTGAGCAGAAAATCTCCTGGCCGTGTGATAGTATCGCCTCATCCTGACAACGTAATTCCGACCTTAAAATCGCTCCCAAATAACCCGCTGATTCGACGCGCGCGGAAAAAATCCCTCCCCAAAAACCGAAACAGCATTCCCGATACAGGTCTCATTCCAAAACAGGAGAGTGAATATGTCGCAAGGCGCAAACGATGGCGCCTCGAAAGAATCGAAGCGCTTTCAGAACCCAGCCTATGTTTACGGACCGATGGTTTATCAATTCCCGCCGGATCACGATGTTGAGAAGGACAAGTCTAAAAGCAGTCAAGGCGCCAACTTTTTAGTTCTCCTCTTGCTTATCGTGCTGGTGGTTGGAGGAGTGCTTCTTTATCTGAAAGAGAGCGGTATTGACATCAGCCAGTTGAGCATAAGTCGCGCTATCACAGGGCAGCAGATATTCAGAGGCATAAACCAGGGTCAATCACAAATTCCAGGCGCAACCCAGGCGCGTGTCGCTGTTGATAGCCTGTACCTGCGGGAAGGCCCAGGAGTAGGTTATGTGGCCACCTACCTGTTACCTGAAGACTGGTGGGTATCGCTTTTGGGGGATTACCAAACGGATAACAATGGCGAAACCTGGGCCAGAGTCCTCGTGGAAACGGCCCAAGGGCCGCAGGAAGGATGGGTGAGCCGCAGGTACCTGGATTAGCTCAAGCAATACGGTGGCGTGAGCGCCAAGCCCGACAGAGGCTCTCACGCCATCTGACAAAAACAGCTTTCATTTTAAGGCTTGTTCTCGCGGTCACGCGGATAGCGTTGGAGCATTCCCGGTTCCTTCATGAACTTTTCAATTTCATCAACGTCCATTGGCGCAAAATCCGAAACCACTTCTTTGCCGGTTTCGGTGATCACAATCAAATCTTCGAGTCGGATGTAAATCTTTTCTTCAGGCACAGTCAGCGCAGGCTCAATCGTGAAGACCATTCCCGCGCGCAACGGGCCAGCGTCCGATCCCACATCGTGCGTGGACATTCCGACCCAATGGCCCAGGCCGCCGCGCGGGTTACTGGCCGATTGCTTGTAGTTGGCGACGAAATTGCGCGCAGCCGATTCGTAAGCCGGTTTTGAAAATTTCGCCGAGGCGAGGACGCGCTCCATTTCGGCGGCGGCTTCATGCTTGATCACCTGCGCTGTCACGCCCGGACGAATCGCTTTCAGGATCGCTTTGTAACAAGCCAGGTAAAATCCGTACAACTCGCGCTGCCAGGGGCTGAATTTGCCGTTCACAGGCCACATCCGTGTCACGTCGCTCATGTAATATCCGACGTCGGGAGCGAAATCCATCAACAGAAAATCTCCGTCTTCCATCCGCCGTTTGCCCGCGTTGTAGTGCGGATACCAGGCGTTGCTCGCGCTGGCTATCAGCGAATAATAGGCCTCGCCCTGCGCTCCATTGCGGTAATAAATGTATTTCGCCATCGCATCCAGTTCGTGCTCGTAAATGCCCGGCTCGGTCGAACGCATGCCTTCCATCAGCGCCAGTCCCCCCAATCGCGTAGCTTTTTTGATCAACGCGATTTCACGTTGGCTCTTGATCAACCGTAGATTATCGAGCGAGGGCGAAAGATCTCGCACTTCAAATTGCGGGAAGCGGGCGCGCAGCGATTGAATAAACGCGCCTTCGCGTGACGGACGTCCGTCGAACGGGTCGGCGGCGTAATCTCCGATCACGCGCAAGGCCAGATCGCGGCTCATTGCAAAACCTTCAGCGGGGCTGAACGGCGTGAAGACAACCCGCCCGTGCGTGCGAGCCGCACGCGCCAAATGCTCGACCAGCAAATCCGATCCGTAGACCGCGTCAACGCCGCTGAGCTTCCTGATCAAGTCCACATCTTCAGCCGAGAGCAATTTGCCTTCGGCGCGTTCACGCGCTTCGTTGCGGTGCGGCAAGTACAGCGACGCGCGTTTCGCCGCCCCGTCGAGCAGCAGGTAAGCGTGTGGCGATTCAATGCCGCAAAGATAATAGAATTCGTTCGACTGGCGGAATCGAGTGTAGCCTGCGGGATTCGGCGCTCCCTGAATCAACGCCAGTCCATTTTCGCCGATGGTTTTGTAAATGCCCGCGCGGCGCGCGGCGAATTCCTCCGGCGGGAAATCAGTGGTGAAAAGCGAGAAACCTTCCTGCGCCAATGCAAGGGCAGAAAGCGAAACAAGCAACAGCGACAGTAATCCGATTCGATTAAACATCGTGGTCTCCTCATCTCTTCCCGAATAAAGTCACGACCGCATCCATCCATTCGATCAAATGCAGAGTCACTTCATCACGGTTGATTTCGTTGAGCGTTTCGTGACGCGCTCGCGGATAGATTTTGTAGCTGACATTCTTTAATCCTATCTGGCGATAGCTTTCGGCCAGAACTGCGCAGCCTCGCCCCTCTTCGTTGACCTGGTCATCCATTCCCGAAAACAGATAGAGCGGCAGATCGCGGCGAATTTTCGCGCGGTTCTCCAGCTTTGCGATCTCGGTGATCGCGGCGAGCAGATCAACCCACAACTGGATCGAGGCCATAAAACCGCACAACGGGTCGGCGATGTATTTATCCACTTCGGCTTCGTCGCGCGAGAGCCAGTCGAACGCCGTGCGATTCGGTTTGAAGGCTTTGTTGAAGGCGTCGAAAGACATCCGATTGATCAAATCACTTTTGCCGCGTTGGCCCAGTCGCAGCCTCTCAAATTTCGCAATCGCTTTTCCGAAATGAACCAGCGGCGAGACCGTTCCGTTGGGGCCTGACATCACTGCGGCGTCGAAGAGATCAGGGTATTCGTAAATCGCCTGCTGGGTCATCAGAGAACCCATGCTGTGACCGAACAGGATCAGCGGCAGATCGCCATTCTCTTCTTTCTCCGCGCTACACATCGCGCCGAGGTCTTTCACGACACAGTTCCAGCCATCCACATCGCCGAAATAGCCGATGTCTTCCGCCGCCCGCGCCGTTCGCCCGTGTCCGCGATGATCGTTCGCGTAGACAATGTAGCCGCTGGAAGTCAGCGCCTCGGCCAAACGCTCATAACGGCCAGCGTGTTCCGCCAGTCCGTGCGCGATGTGAACCGCCGCCTTGCCGATTCCGACATCAGGCCGCCAGCAATAGACAAATATGCCCATGCCGTCATCGGCGTTGAAGGTAAAATGGTCATCTCTCATTTTGCGTTGTTGAATGCCGCGCCGCTATGCGTTCCCCCGAAAGCGTCAACCGTGCGCGGCCTTTTTGATGCGATCCATCAATGCCAGCCCCAATCCTTCTTCGCTGACAGTTTGACAGTAGATCGTTTCGACCTCTTCCTTATCGCATTCGCGGAAAAAATGGAATAGCTCGTGCGCGTATTCCTCAACACTTTTGCAGATGAGGACTCGTTTGAAGGCGGCGGGATGAAACGGCGCGTCGAGTCCGATGTAGGCCGATGTGTCCGAGGGAACCGTGTACTGAGGAAAGGGTGTGAGGATGACTTTCGCCCTGGGAGCGTAATGACGGTATTTCATCCCCGGGCTTTTGGGAGCGACGACGCCAGCTTCGGTTGAGACTTCGGTTTCAGGGATAACTTTCGATAACTGTTCAAGCGTGACGGCGCCGGCGCGCAAAATGATCGGCTTATCGCTCGTGCAATCAACTACGGTTGATTCCAGACCGACCTTTGTCTGGTCGCCTTTGAGAATGCAACTGATGAGGCCGTCCAGATCGGTTCTGACCGCTTGCCACGTCGTCGGGCTTGGGCGGCCCGATAAATTCGCCGAAGGAGCGACAACGGGCACGGCGCAGGCGCGCAGGAATTGCCGCGCGATCGAATCCTTCGGCATACGTACTCCGATGGTATTCAAGCCCGCCGTAGCCATAAGCGGGACTTTTTCATTCTTCGGCAAAATCAGCGTCAGCGGGCCTGGAAAAAAAACTTCGATCAGTTTTGCGGCGTCAGCAGGAATTCCACTCGTGACTTGTTCAAGCTGGGAAGCGTCACAGATGTGCGCGATTAGCGGGTTGTCGGCGGGGCGGCCTTTAGCGAGAAATATTTTTTTGATGGCCGCTTCGTTGAAAATGTTCGCGCCCAACCCGTAAACAGTCTCAGTCGGGAAGGCGACGATTTCACCGTGTTGGATGAAACGAGCCGCAATTGACGGAGACTGTGTGAGTTTGGTCTTCACCATTTGATTACTGCGGAATGCTTAAAATGACGCGGCGGCCAACGCTGGTGAAATTCAGAGTGTTGCTCGCCGAACTGAAATCGAGCGAAGACGGCAAGAATGCTTGACGGCTCCTGACCGCGCTGACGCGGTAGTTAGAGCCAGGTTCAAATCCCTTCTGCGACCAGTTGCCGTTATCGTCGGTTTCAACTTCGAATGGCAAGTCTCCTCCGCCTGAGACACGAGTGAATATGATCGCGACGCCGCCTATGCCGACGCCGGCGCTGTTCGCAACGCGTCCTGAGACAGCGTAAAGCGGGGCCGCGCCGGGCTGAGTGATGGTCACGATGCGGCCCGCGATCATCATTGCGCCTTTGCGAGCGTCGGGACTTTTGTTTTCGGCGACAGTGAAATCAACCGTGCTCGCGCCTACGCCGTTTACGACGCCGCTGTTGTTCGGAGACACGATGGTGATCCATGAATCATTGCTGATGGCGCGCCATTTCACGCCGTCCAGAGCTTTGACTTCAATCCTGCCTGCGCCGCCGCGAATGCCGAATTGCTGATCAGTGGGCGAAATGGCCGTCGCGGCCAAATCAAGCGCGGCTTTCACGTCCAGCCGCCCGAAGCCGTAAACATTGTTCTGCGGGCCGCCTGCGCCGCAATCGGTGGTTTCAACGCGCACAGCCGATTCGTTGAGTATGTTTTCGGTCAAATCAATTTTGCCGCGAAGATCAGGACGCGCAGACCAGAGCAATGCGACCGCGCCCGCAACATGCGGAGCCGCCATCGAAGTCCCGCTCAAGCTGACGTAGCCGCCGCCACGAATCGCTGAACGCACGCTGACGCCGGGAGCCGTGATGTCCGGCTTGACGCGATTACTGCCGTCAATTGTCACAGGCCCGCGACTGCTGAAAGACGCGATCTCGCCGGTGCTCGCGCTGAAGGCCCCGACGCTGTAGCTGGCGTCGTAAAGAGCGGGTGGATCAGCCACTGACGAACATCCGTTCCTGCCTTCGTTGCCGGCGGAGACCACAGTCATGATGCCGGCGGCCCGCTGGGCTTCGACCGCCGATTTCAAAGTGTCGGGCGAACAGCCTTCGGACGGAGGGCAACTCCACGAATTTGTAGTGATGTCCGGGGCTTTCGACGGATTCCCCTGCGCAGGCGCTGCGCCGACGGGATATGGCGCGAGGAAAAATTCAAAGCATTCAAGGTATGTCGCGGGCGTGCCGTTGCCTTGATCCATGTTCCGACAGGCGATGAACTTCGATCCAGGCGCAACGCCGATCTGATTAGCGGCGCCGTCGGCCCCCACCGCTGATCCCAGAGTGTGCGTGCCGTGATTATTGTCATCACAAGGCGTTTTTGAATCGAACCCGCAGGCGCCTCCCTGGCTGTGAATGCTGTCGTGCCAGTTGTAATCGTGATTGGCGCTGACGCCATCCCATCCACGATATTGTTTCTGCAAGGCCGGGTGATCCCACATCACGCCCGTGTCCTGACCGCCGATGACTATGCCCTGTCCGGTGAACCCAAGCGCCCAGACCTCAGGCGCGCGAATGTAATTGACTCCCGGTTCAATCAGCGGTTGTTGCTCAAACAGGTTCGCCGCGCCGTTATCATCAACACTGACGGGTTGGATTCCCCGCAGTTGCGGATTGCCTTCGATGCGCGCGACGTCTTCCCGCACGGCAAGTTCAAGCGCGACGTCACGCGAGCCTTTGACCAGAATCGCATTGACTATGTAAAACGGCTTGTGTTCGATCTTGCGTTCATCCAGCCAGCCGAGCAGCCGGGGTTGCGTATCGCGCGCCTTCGCTAACAGCGTCTCAAACACATATCGGCCCTTCTCTTCTTTTGTTTCAAGCGAATCGGCTCGGCTCAAGTCAGCCTGATCCGCGAGCACGACCAAAAATTCAGCCTCTTCTCCATTGGCTGTTTTTTCCATCACCCACGGCGAGAGCTTTCTCAAAGCCTTTTGGCGGATGTCTTGTGGAAGGTTATGGACGGTTCTGTTTTCTGATCTGGCGCTGGCGATCCATGAGCTAAACTGGCTGCCAGTCAAAATGCCGAATGCTGCGAGGAGCGACAGGAGGATTGCAAAACGTGAGGTCTTCATGATGACAATTCTCTATCAGCGTCACGTTTAAAGTGACTTGGGATTTGTCGGGGCAGGAATGATCAAGAACGAAGGGTGGGGGAACGGAGAGAGAGGGACAAAGTGTCCCTCCAGCCCTCCGCCTCTCCGTCCCGCTGACTGTTATCAATAGCGCATCGCCTGCACGGCGGCGTCAGACCACGCTTCGAGCGGGGCGTAAGCGTCGGTCAAAATCACGGCCCGGTCGCGCGGCAATTCCAGCCGAGACGCAAAAACCTTTTCGATATAACCGGCTCGTTTGACTTCTTCAGAAAGCTTCATCGTGAACGGCGCGGCGGTTTCCGCCAGGTTCTCAGGCAAGGCTCCGGAGACCAGAAACATCGTCGAAACGTAATTCTGCTTCTTGCCCATTAACAGCCAGTTCGGCGAAAAGACCTGGGTTTTTCCGAAGACGTTTTCCATCGTCGCCACAACCGACGACGCGATGCGTGAAGCATCACCGGAGACGCCGCCTACGATGTTAGCTACCACCAATCCGTTGGCCGCCAGCCGCTCTTTTAGGTCGGCGAAAGCTTCGCGCGTGAGCAGGTGGAATGGAGGCGAATCTCCGCTGAACGCGTCGAGCACAATCACGTCGTATTTTTCAGTCAGCCGCAAAGTCTCGGTGCGCGCGTCTCCGATGATCACTTTGACTGAAGCGGGCAGATTGAAATAATCGCGCGCCACTTTCTCCGACATCGGATCAATCTCGATGACCGTGACTTCGGAACCGGCTTCGGCCATTGCGCGCGCATAAACTCCCGCGCCCAGTCCCCAGATCAGCATTTTTTTCGGAATGCCCTTGACCGTCGCGAACCGCTGCAATCCGTAAGCGTATTTGGCGAATGAAACATCGCCGATCATCGAACCCTGCTGCACGCCGTTCAGAAACAAATATCGGACGCCTTTGTAATCGCTCACGACCAGATCGCCATAGGCCGATGGCACACGCGCAGTCACGGGGTAGGCTTCGTTCTTGTACATCACTTCGCCATCGGCGTCATCGCCTGACATCTTCGCGCCCGTAGCGGCGAGAGCCAGTCCGATGAAAAGCAACAGGGCCGCTTGTTTCTTAGTCCCAAAAACCAGATAGAACACAGGCACAATCGCCAGAGCGACAGCAGTCGAAATGATGGCGGCGTGAACCGTCATGTTCGGAATGAGCAGAAGCGAAACCGCAAGACTGCCCGCAACGGAACCGACGGTCGAAAGCGCATAGAGGTTTCCGACGCTAGTACCGAGTTGCCGCTCAGTCGCCGCTGCGCGCACGGCCATCGGAGAGAGCATCCCGAGCAAAAACAGCGTTGGCAGAAACAGCATAGTCGCAGCCAAGAATGTCCCGCCAACCATCCCCGCTCCATAAGCCAGACGCAGCACTGGCCGCGTGACCAAATCGGAAAGCAGCAGTGTCCCGGCAGCGCAAGCCATCACGGTCATCAACGCGCTGAGACCGGGTCTGCGATCAGCCACTCGCCCTCCGACCGCGTAACCGACCGCCAGCGCCGCCAGAGTCACTGTGATCAGCGCGCTCCAGACGTGAAGCGTGGTTCCGAAGCTCGGCGCGAGAACGCGCGAGCCTAAAATTTCAACGACCATCACCGACGCGCCGCCAATCAGCACTGCGGCCCGCAACAACCAGATGTGCGCGCCTGTCAGCGAAAGTTCCGCCGCTCCTTCACGCGATTTCGGCGTTACTACCCCGGCCTGTCCGGATTGTTTAACAGGTTTAGCCTTTAAAGTTGACTGCACGGAAATACTTCCTCCGAAAGATTTATGCTCTTCTCTCCACGAAGATTTGAAGAGTTTGGGAGGCATCGAAGCTGCGTCGCAGGGCATTTGGGAAGAAGTGAATGGGAGCAGCCTCAAACGCGGCGTTAGAATAAGTCAAATCGCAGCGATTTTCCATCCGCTTTTGTTTTGCCTGCGTCGTTTTGGCTGATTCGCGCGCTAATTTGACCTCCGCTTTACTGCCGGCTCAGGCGCAAACTATAATCCCGCAAAACCGGTTATATTTACCGTTCATTACTTTGCGTTACACCGAAATCATAATTTCCAATCGGAGGAAGTCTCGAAATATGGAAAAGCGTCGCTGGCTCAATGTATGCGCGCTCGTAGTTTTGGCCCTGTTCTTCGGCCTTGCCGTCGCGGGCGCTCAACAATCACAGCAAGCGCAACCGCAACAGCCGAAACCGCAACAGAAGCCCGGAGAGAAAAAGCCTGCTGGCGATAAACAGGAAAACCTCGACCCCGGACAAATCAAACAGGTCACCATTAACGTGCGGCTGCCGGTGACCATCGTGGACAAAAACAATCGCTTCGTTGTTGATCTCAAAGAGAGCGACTTCGAGATTTTTGAAGACAAAACTCCGCAAAACATTCTTTCGTTCACCCCACAAAGCAATCTGCCGTTAGATGTCGCGGTGCTGATGGACACGTCGAACAGCGTCAAACCGAAGTTGAAATTCGAGAAGGACGCGGCCTACTCGTTTCTGGAAACAGTGCTCAAACTGCGTCAGGATCGCGCGCTGTTCGCCACCTTCGATTCACAGGTCGAGCTTCATCAGGATTTGACCAATCGGCTGGATTTGCTGACCAAAGCGATTGACAGGGTCAAAGCGCAGGGCGGAACGCGGATGTATGACGCGATCTACCGGGTTTGCGAGGAGAAGATGATGGCTCCAACCTCACTTGGCCGCCGCCACGCGATGGTCGTCCTGACCGACGGCGAAGACACTGAAAGCGAACGCGAGTTGAGAGAAGCGATTGACATCGCGCAGCGTTCCGAAACCACTGTCTTCGTCATCAGCACGAAAGCCGGCGGATTCTTCGGCGTGCAGGCCGGAACGGTTGATCGCAGGGAAGACAAAGACATCAAGCGGTTGGCTGAAGAGACAGGAGGACGGGCGTTTTTCACCGCCGAAGTGATCGAACTGGAAAGAAGCTTCACGCAGATCGCGCGTGAACTCCGCAGCCAGTACGTGATCGCTTACCAGCCGACCAACGACAATTACGATGGCAAATTCCGTCAGGTCGAAGTGAAGCTTCCCAATCACAAAGATCTGAGGATCAGAACCAAGAAGGGTTATCCGGCGGTTCCGCCACGCGCGACGAGCGCGAGCCAGTAGGCCGAGCCGCGAATAAAGTGACAATTGCATGACATCCACAAGAAAGCCGAGAGCCACCCCTTTTTCTCGGCTGCGAAAAACATAAACCGCGACTGTAAATGCGCGGCTGTCGCGGGAAGGAGAAGGAATGATGAAGACAACAATAAAATCTCGCGTTTTGGGCCTGGCAATCGCCGCGACGGTGGCAGCGGCGTTTTCTTACGTTTTTGCGCATCAACCGCGTGTCGCCGCTCAGCAGGACAAGAAGCAGGAACAGAATAAACCTCAGCAACAGAAGCCGCCCCAAAAAGACGACGTGCCCACGATCAAAGTCGGCACACAGCTCGTCAACGTGCTCTTCAGCGTTCAGGACAAACAGAATCGTTACCTCAACGACCTGAAGCAGAATGACATTGAGATTCTGGAAAACGGCCAGCCGCAGGACATCTTCACCTTCAAACGCGAATTCGATCTGCCGCTGACGATGGCGATTCTGGTAGATGTCAGCGGCAGCGAGCGATTCACTTTGCCGCTGTTGAAAGACGCTGGCGGGCGTTTCGTTGATTCGGTCATCCGCACCGGCAAAGACACTGTCGCCGTGCTCAAGTTTGAAGGCGAAGCGACCGTTATGCAGGAGTTGACCTCGAATCCGGCGCGCGTCCGCAAAGCGCTTGAAGAGATCGCATTCACCGCGCCACCTCCGATCAGCATCTACGGCGGCTCGACTCCGCCGATCAATGGCGGGTCGCGGCAAGGCGGGACTTCGCTTTGGGATTCCATCGTCGCCACCTCCGCCGACATGTTGGCCAAAGAGCCGGGGCGCAAGACGATCATCCTGCTCACCGACGGCGTTGACACCACAAGCCGGATGAAGATGGACGAGGCGATCAACGAAGCGCTGCGCGCCGAAGTCGTGATCTACGCCATCGGCATTGGCGATCCAGGCATGGGGGGCGTCAACGAAGGCGGACTCAAAAAACTTTGCGAAGCGACCGGCGGGCGCGCCGTCATCCCGAAAAGTCACCGCGAACTCGATAGCGCCTTCGCGCAGTTGGAACAGGACCTGCGGCAGCAGTACCTCCTGGCTTATGAACCGAAGAACGAAGCGTCCGACGGCGGTTTCCGCAAGATCGAGATAAAGCTGAAGAATCGAACCGAGAAAGAAGCGAAAGATTTGAAAGTGCGGCATCGCAGAGGCTATTACGCGCCGAAAGGGTAATCATTCCTGTATAAATTCACACGACTGGAAAAGAAACTTTTACATCTGGCTGCCGTTGGCCTGCGTGTCGTGGTGGCTCGCCTGGAAGTATCAGGATCAATTCATCACTGACTGGGATGGGTTCGATTACACGACCTATGTTGTGCAGCGCCGCCCGTCGGCGTTGGGATTGAGCCGCGCGCTCTTTCTCGCTTACAACTACGTGTTGTGGGAAGCCGCGCATCGCTGGTTCGGCGTGGCGCCTGAACAGGCATACCTCGTGATCCGTTATGGCGTGATCGCGCAAGCCGGCCCGGCGATCATCGGCGTTTACGCGTTGTGCAAGGAGTTGACGGCGAGCAGGCTGGCGGCGTTCTTCGGAGCGCTGATCGTGACGGCGTCGCCTTATTTCATCATCTACAGCGGACGAGCGATGAGCGAGGTTCCGGGATTGTTGATGCTGAGCTGGTCGTTGTGGTGGATGATAAAAAGCCTGCGGACGGGCAAGACCGGGCGATTTCTGATGGCGGCTTGTCTGGTGGGCTTGAGCGCGAACATCCGCGAGTTCGCGATCTTCTATCTTCCATTCATCCCGATTGCGGCTCGAATTTACAGGGGAAATTGGAAGATCGGCTACATCGCCTTCGTGCTCGCCCTCATCAGCGCATTCGCCGGGATGATCTTTTGGAAGTTTTACGACGATCTTTACTGGATAGCTGTCGTCAACTGGTACCGGTTGAGCGCAGCCGAACGCAAAGTTCATCCTGTGACTGGCAGCAACCTGCGGTTCTTCGCCGATTACGCGTTCAACTGTTCGGCTGTTGTAACGATCATCGCGCCGCTTGCGCTGGTCTGGTTGTCATCGCAAAGGCGCTTGCGGGCCTTGCTGGCGTTCGGTCTTCTCGGACTCGCCGCCGATCTGGTTCTTCTGGCCAATCACGATCTGGCGGTCAATCCGCGTTATCTTTTGACAGGCCTGATCGGACTGTCCGCCGCCTGCGGATGGTGTCTGAGCGAATTGATCAAATGTTATCGCGCGTGGGCTGCGCCCTTGCTGATAGGCTTGATCGTCTTGACCAAAGGTTCATACAACCACATGGCGAAAGAGCTTTACGGCCAGCAGTGGGCCGCGCGAGCCGCGCGCGATTACGTCGCAAAGATCGGGGACTTGCCCTGGAATTCCGCATTCATCGTTGGCGCGCGCGCGCCACTGATTCATTTTCTGGCCGGTGTCGAAGCGCGGCCCTACTGGCTGGCAATCGCGCCCGGCGCGCCCTGGCCTGACGATAAGCTGGACGAAGCGATTCAGGATTTCTTCTACGCTGGCCGCCAGGTTTACGTGGATTTCGATCCTGAGCTTTGGCAGGCCGGAGCGCGCGAAAAGAGCCGTGAGGAAGCTGGTCTGGAGATGATCAAATGCGAATACCGGCTCGAACACCTACGCGATTCGTTTTACAGGATTGTGGAGAAACGTACAGCCCCGGCTGATCAACCGAAAACAGACAACATCTTGTCGCGATAAACAGCCGCTTGCGGAAAGCGATTTCTTGACAACGCCTCACGCCGTTTGTTTAGATTCACGCCACTGATCAACAAAGTCACATCAAAGCTGAGCTAGCTGGGAAGTAAATATCGAAACAGCACAGCGAGTGATAACGACCGCGCGTACGCGAAATCTCATTTCCACAACGCCTGCCGTTGCGCCTCCTGCGCGCTCGCAAAATCAGGTAACGATCAAACCCAATGGAGAAACTCATGACAGGATTCTTGAAAGCTGCTTCCCGGATACGGTTGACGCTTGCTCTCGCCTCATTGATGCTCGCATTGATGTTCACATCGGGCGGAACCGCTCTGGCGCAACAGCCGCTCGGCAATATCTCAGGCGTAGTCACCGACCCGAATGGCGCGGTTGTCAAAGGCGCGACCGCGACCGCCGTTTCGCTGGCCACCGGAGCTTCGCGCACTGCGACGACCAACGATCAGGGATTTTTCCTGATCCCAACGCTGCAAGCCGGCGATTACAAACTGACGATTGAATACAAAGGCTTCACCAATTTCACGGTTGAACGCGTGGTCGTCGAGGTTGGCCAGACGGCAAGAGTTGAGGCCACGATGAAAGTCACCGGCGCGACCGAAAGCGTGCAGATCAGCGGCGCCGAGACCGCGACCGTCAACACGCAGGAAGCCAGCGTCGGCGGCGTGGTCAACACGCGGCAGATCGAACAACTGCCGCTCAACGGGCGCAACTACCTCGAACTAGCGCGATTGCAGCCCGGCGTCGAAATTCAGGAAGGCCGATCATTCGACCCGACCAAGAGCCGTTACACCGGCATCTCGCTCGGCAGCCGCAACGGACGCGAGGCGCGCATCACGATTGACGGCGTTGACGCCGTTGACGAGCACGTCGGCACAACGACGATCAACTTTTCGCAGGAAGGAATTCAGGAGTTCCAGATTTCGACTTCATCGTCCGATCCGTCGGCGGGTCTGAGCGCGACCGGCGCAGTCAACGTGGTCACCAAACGCGGCGGCAATCAGTTTCACGGCGGCGGGTTCATCTTCGGACGGGGAGCCAATTACGCCGCGCGTCCGAATTTTTCTTCAAACAAGCCGGAATTCGACCGCAAACAATATGGCTTCAGCCTCGGCGGGCCGCTGGTCAAAGACCGCTTCTTCTGGTTCGGCAATTACGAGAAGACTCAGGAGAATTCGGCCATCAGCGTCAACACGCCTTACTTCCCGAACCTGACGACGTTCAAAGCGCCGTTCGACGAAAATTCGAGCAACGTCAGAACCGATTGGCGAGTGTCGCAAAATCACGACTTCTTCTTCCGCTGGAGCCGCAACGAAAATTCCAACCTCGGCGGATTCGGCGGAATCAAGCTGCCTTCGGGCGGGAATATCAACGCCAACACCACGCATCAATTCGTGTCGGGACTCGATTCGGTGCTCTCGACGAAATTGACAAACAGCTTCCGGTTCGCCGGGACGGATTTCAAAAACCGTGTGCTGCGTCCGCCGTCAGACGCGCTGGCCGTCGTCATCCCCGGTTTGGAAAACTTCCGCATTCTGACCGGTGATGGACTATTGAACTCCGGCCCTGACAACATCACACCGCAATCAACCTTCGAGCGGTTCTATCAATTCCGCGACGACGTGACGTATGCGGGCGGCAATCACACCTTGCGCGGCGGCGTTGATGTTGTGCGCTACCGGGTTACCGTGACGAACTTCGTCAACGGCTTCCCGTCAATCTCCCTGCCCACGCCCGCGTCGTTCAATCCGGCGGACCTCCTCAATTCGACTTTCATCAGTTTCACCGTTGGCAACAAGAAAGGCATCCGCATTCCGGGAACCGACGACAATTCGCACCGCAACACGCGCACGTCGTTTTACGGCGAAGATTCGTGGCGCGCGCTACCGAACCTGACGATCAATTACGGTCTGCGATATCAGGTTGATTCGCACCCGCTCAACAACGATCTGGGCAAACCCAATCTGGCGAAAACGATTCTGCCGCGCGGCATTGCGCCGACGCCGATTGACAAGAACAACGTCGCGCCGAGTTTCGGTCTGGCGTGGGATCCGTGGAAGGACGGCAAGACTTCGATTCGGCTGGGCGGCGGAATCTATTACGCGCTGAGCATCAGCAATCTGGTGACCAACGAACGCGCGACGATTGCGCCGTTCAATTCGGGCAACGACACGTTCACGCTGACCAGCGGCACGACCGGCGGCCAAGTGGATTTCAACCGCGACGGCACACCCGATTTCAACTTCAACCCGATTCTGGTCAGCGGCGTCAAGGTGAAAGATGCGATAGCGACGATTCTGGCGGGCCAGCAGGTTTACATCGCCGCGCCCGCAAGCTCCACGCCCACGCTCGACATCACTCGCACGGGAACATTGATCAGCAACGAATTGCCCACGCCCTATTCGCAGCAGATCAATTTGGGTGTGCAGCGCGAATTGCCGTTCAACTCACTGCTCGACGTAAACCTGATCTACAGCCGCACGGCGCATGAATTCATGCGCGACACCGACGCGGCCAATTTCTTCCCCGGCAACGGAACGCCGATCATTCTGGGCGATGGACGCGCGCCGACCAACGCCATCGCGGTCGTCAATTCCACCGGGTTTTCGCGTTACCGCGCATTGACGATGAAGCTGGACAAACGATTCTCGAACCGTTACCAGCTCACTGCCAGCTACGCGCTGTCACGGCTCGAGACAACAACAGCGGATGGGCTTGGTTTGGGCGGCTCCGGAGGCGGCGGCTATTTTGTCAATCGTGATACGAAAGCCAACTTCGGCATCGGGCCGCTCGACCGCACGCACCGACTGACGGTCAACGGCATCGTTGATCTGCCCTGGGGATTCAGGTTTTCGACGATTTCGACCTTCAACAGCGGGACTCCGGTTACGGCTGTTGTCGGCTCAGCCGATCTGAACGGCGATGGCATCAACGGCGATCCGCTGCCTTCGACGCGGCGTGGCTCGATTGGCCGCGAAGTTGACAGCGTCAAAAAGCTGAACGACGCGATCCGCGCTTACAATCTGGTCTATGCTGGCAAACGCACGCCGCGCGGCCAGACCACGCCGTTCGTGCCCGAATTGCCCGACAACATCCTCTTCGGCGATTCGTTTATCTCGCAGGATTTTCAGATCTCTTACACGCTGAAGATCAAGGAGCGTGTGAAGATCGAAGCGACGGCGCAGGTCTTCAACGCTTTCAACTACTCGAATCTGGTCGGCCCCGCCGGGTTGCCTTCAAGCCCGTTCAGCGGCGTGCTGGCGACGGTTGCTTCGTTGCCTGCTGGTTTCACTGTCGCGCAAGACGGCGGCTTGCGTGACGCGAGCGGTAACCGCGTGCTGGCTGGAGTTTCGAGATTGCCGAACGGCAACCTGATCACGAGTGGATTCGGCAGCGCGACCGCCGTGCGGCCTTCGATTCCGACGGGAACCGGATTGCCGCGCGCGGCGCAGTTCGGACTTCGATTGAGTTTCTAAAGATATCGAAGACCGCGCCGAACGATGAGCTTGCGATGCGCTCGTTCATCGTTCGGCGCTTATCATTTGTTCACCATCAACACCGCTTCAAATTTTACTCACACCATCTGGCTGAGAATTTTCGCAAGCGCATTTCTAGCGACTTTGCGGCGATAGTGTTCCGTGGAGCGCATATCGGTGATTGGCGAGACTTCCTTTGAGAGATGTGTCGCCGCTTGCCAGATGACCTCATCATTGAGCGTTGCATTCGCCAGTAGAGACTCTGTTTGAGGCGCGCGTATCACTGTCGGGGCAACACTCCCAAGACTGATGTTGATGGAATTGATCATGCCATCAGTTGTTTTGGCTTTGACGGCCATCACAATTTTCGAGATGGCTTGCGCGCGCCGCGTGCCTACTTTGTAAAAGAAAGACCGCTCGCCTGGTTTCAATTTCGGCGCCCTCACCGCCAGCACGATCTCATCCGCCGCCATCACGGTTTTGCGATAGCCGGTGTAAAACTCATTGAAGCCGATCCGCCTGACCCCTCGAACGCTTCCGACTTCAACCTCCGCATCAAAAGCCGCGAGCACAGGCAGGCTGTCACCTGCCGGCGAGGCGTTGACGATGTTGCCGCCGATGGTGCCGCGATTTTGAATTTGGATTGCGCCGATGGTTCGTGAAGCTTCGGCCAATGCCGGAGCGTGCAGTTGAATCAGCGGAGATTTTATCAATTGGGTGTAAGTGGTCAGCGCGCCGATGCGAATCGTTTCACCCTCGTCGCTGATGCCGCGCAGTTCATTCAACGCCCAGATGTCAATGAATCGTTCGGCGTTAAGCTGGCGAGCGTTCATCAAGACCATCAGATCGGTTCCGCCCGCGATGATCTTCGCTTGAGAAACAAACCTGGTCAGCAATTCGTAAGCCTCATCGAGGCTGGTAGGTGAAAAAGCTGTGGAATCGAGAGCCATAAAATTCAACAATGAAGGCGACGGCAGAAAGAGCTTTGCAAAACCAAGCGAAGGAGAGAAACTCAAGCCGCGCTCGCGGCCTGTTCAATCGCGTCAATGATCTTCACGTAGCCGGTGCAGCGGCAGAGATTACCCGCGATAGCTTCTTTGATTTCATCCCGCGATGGGCGCCGATTGGCGTCGAGCAATGCGCGCGCGGCAATGAGCATGCCCGGCGTGCAGATGCCGCACTGCGCGGCGCCGCATTCCAGAAACGCCTGTTGCAACGGATCGAGCTTTCCATCGCGCGCCAATCCTTCGACCGTGATGATATTCGCGTTCTGCATCTGACAAACAGGCGCGAGGCAGGAGTTGAGCGCCTCGCCATCAACAATCACCGAACACGCGCCGCATTCGCCTTCTCCGCAGCCTTCTTTGGTTCCGGTCAATCGCAAGTCTTCGCGCAGCGCATCCAGCAGCCGCTTCATCGGTGGAGCGTCAATTTCGCGCTCGACGCCGTTGACCCGAAAGTTCAGCTTCATGCTCTTCTTTGCCTCTAAATCAGACCATACAAGATTGGGACAAACGTTTTTAGCCACAGAGATCACAGAGATCACAGAAACAATGCACACGCGCCTTTCACCTCTGTGTCCTCTGTGATCTCTGTGGCTGGTGTCCCAATGTTTTGTGTTTCGATTTAGCCCGCCACAACCATCAATCGCTCAGGCGTGATGGGGATTTCAGTCACGAAGTGTCCAACCGCATCGTACACCGCCAGCGCAATGGCCGGCGCCGCTCCATCCATCGGCAGTTCGCCGACGCCTTTAGCTCCGAATGGACCGTGCGGATATTCCTTCTCGATGATGATGGTTTCGATCTCTGGCGCGTCGAGCGATGTCGGGATGATGTAATTGGTCAATTGATTGTTGATTATTCGACCGCGATTCCAGACCAACTCTTCCAGCACGCCGTAACCGACAGCCTGGAGTGTTCCGCCTTCGATCTGTCCGGCGGCGAGAACAGGATTGATCGCGCGTCCGATGTCCTGCGCAGTCGTGATCTTCGTTACCGTTACCGCCCATGTGACCGGGTCAACCTCGACCTCGGCGACCATCGCGCCCCACGAAAAGACCGGGTAAGCGTCGCCCGTGTAAGTTTCATCATCCCACTCGATGCCGGGCGGATTGGCGTAGCTCGCATAGGCTTTCAATTCGCCGCGTAGATCGAGATAGGCGCGCGCGATTTCACTGAAGCTGGCAAGCTCTTTCCCGTTTGCGTCAAATCGCCCTTCGATCAACTTCACGTCAGCATCGCCGTAACGCTCAGCGACGAAGCGCAGCAATTTCTGTTTCACCTCGTATGCTGCGAGTTGAACGACGCGGCCAACTACCATGCAAGTTCGAGAAGCTACAGTCGGGCCGCTGTCCGGGACGCGCGACGTGTCAGGCTCTTCGACTTCAACGTCATCGCAGCCGATGCCCAACTCATCAGCCACGATCTGACTGAAGATGGTGCGAGTCCCCTGACCGATTTCAGTCGAGCCGGACAAGACGCGGGCGCGGCCTTCGGGCGTGATCCCGATGCCTGCCTGCGCTTTCATTTTCGCTTCGCCGCTGCCGGTGAAGCCCGCGCCGTGAAAGAAAAACGAGAGGCCAATGCCGTAAAGCTTCCCTCTTAAATCACTCTTGTCCGCCGCATTTCCTCTCTTCTCGAAAAATTTCTTGCGATCAACCACCGCGTTGAAAACATCCTCCGAGCCGACGCTCCAATTCAACCGCTGTCCGGTCGCGGTGATGTCGCCTTCGCGCAGCATGTTGATTTGCCGAATTGTGACTGAATCCAGGATCAACTTCGCCGCGACCTTTTCCATCTGCATTTCGTAAGCGAATGTCACCTGCGGCGCGCCGAAGCCACGAAAAGCGCCATTGGGCGGAGTGTTGGTTGCGACCGCGCGCGCTGTGATGCGAACGTTGTCGCAGCGGTACGGCCCCAGCGCGTGAATGGCTCCGCGCGAAAGCACCACCGGCGACAGCGTCACGTAAGCGCCGCCGTCGAAGAGGATGTCAATCTCGCTCGCCACCAATTGTCCTTCTTTCGTCACGCCAGTGCGGTGACGGATGATTCCAGGATGTCGTTTCGGAGTCGCGGCGATGTCTTCCGCGCGGTCGTAAACGAGCTTGACCGGCCGCCCGGCCTTGTGCGCCAGCAACGCCGCGTGCGCCGCGATCACTGACGGATATTCTTCCTTGCCGCCGAAGCCGCCGCCGGTAGTCGTTTGAATAACAATCACCTGCTCGTCGCTCAAATTGAAAACATGTTTGAGCGCTTTGTGAATATAGTACGGGCACTGCATCGAACCCATCACGGTCATCGCGTTGTCGCCGGGAATTGCGATCATTCCCTGCGGCTCGATGTAAAGCTGCTCTTGATGCGGCACGCGGTATTCGCCTTCGACAATTGTGTGCGCTTGTTTGAAGCCTTCATCAACGTCGCCGCGCGCGATCAGAAAACTCTTGAAGATGTTATCCGAGCCGTAAATGATCCGGTCGCCTTCGAGCGCCTCTTCAATCGTCAGAACCGGCGGCGATTCTTCGTACTCGATGCGGATATGGCGCGCCGCGACTTCGGCTTCGTGTTTGCTTTCGGCGGCGATTAGCAGGATCGGCTCTTCGCAATGGCGAATTTCAGTTTCGGCGAGAAGCGGCTGATCGTTTTCGATCAGCGCGACGTAGTTGTTTCCGGGAATGTCGCGGTAATCAGCGACGACGATGCGCGACCAGTCGTAATCAGGATCGAACGTGATTGATTTGATGCGGCCACACGGAATGCTGCTGCGAATGGTCTTGCCGTGAAGCATCCCATCGAGCGTGATGTCATCAATGTATCGGGCCGCGCCGGTCAGCTTTTCGTAGCCTTCTTTTCGTAAGACGTTTTGTCCGACAGCCATTTCGATTCACCTATGATTGGTTTGCGCCGGCGATCCTCTGCGCGAGCTTCCGAGATTGGTCGCGCGCCTGGTCAATGACATCCTGTTCGTTGAGCGTGAGCAATTCTCCATCGCGCATCACAATCTGTCCATCAATAATCACCGTTTCCACATCGCTCGCTTCCGCCGCATAAACAATCGTCGAGACTGGATCGGGCTGCGGCGTTGTGTGCAGACGGTTCAAATTGACCAACTGAAGGTCGGCGCGTTTGCCGATTTCGATGCTGCCGATTTGATCAGCCAGTCCCATCGCTCGCGCGCCGTTGATGGTCGCCAGTTGCAACGCGGTCAACGCCGGCAGAGCGCGTGGGCCGTGCAAAACTTTTTGCAGCAGCGCGGCTGTGCGCATCTCGGTGAACATATCGAGCCGGTTGTTGCACGGAGCGCCATCCGCGCCGAGCGAAACTGAAACTCCGCGATCAAGCATCTCGGTCACGCGAGCGATGCCGGAGGCGAGTTTGAGATTCGAGGAAGGGCAATGCGCGACGTGGGCGCCGGTCGAGCGCAGAATCTCCATCTCGTCATCGTCAAGATGAACGCAATGCGCCAGGACGACGCGGGGCGTGGTCAATCCCACATTGCGCAGATATTCGATGTTGCGCTCACCCGCCAACCTTTCGACCATCGCAATCTCGTCTCGGTTTTCAGAAGCGTGCGTATGAATCATCACGCCAAGTTCGCGCGAAAGTTTGGCGACTCGTTCAAGCAGTTCGCGCGTGCAACTGACAGCGAAGCGCGGGGCGAAGCAATAACGGATGCGGCCATCGGCTCGTCCATTCCACTGTTCGAGCAAACGAAGCGATTCGGCGATTGAATCTTCAGTCTCTTCGCTCAAAGCTTCGGGCACATCGTCGCCCTGATCCATCATGCATTTGCCGACCGTCGCGCGGAAGCCGGATTCTTCGACCGCGCGGAAGACGGACTCGGTATGATTGACCGTCTCCATCGTCAACGCGCAAGTCGTCCCGCCTTTGATCAATTCGGCGATGCCCAGTCGCGCCGAAGCGTAAAGGGATTGGGGCGTGTGCGCGGCTTCCATCGGCCAGACGCGCTGTTTCAGCCAGTCAATCAACGCCAGGTCATCGGCCGCGCCGCGAAACAATGTCTGGCAAAGATGGATGTGAGTTTGTACGAAGCCGGGAAGCAGCGCGCGCCCACGCCCGTCAATCACTTCATCAACGGCGGCGTCGGACTGCGCCTGCGCGGAAGACTCGATCGCCACGATGCGGCCACGATCAATCGCGACGCTACCCTCGAAAATCCGATTCGCTGCGTCGAGTGTGATGATCGTCGCGTCTTTGATGAGAACTCTGCCGGACATGGATTTCAATCAGTTGAAATGGGTCATCACTTCAACCTGCTCGCCGCCTTCACCTCACTTGTCAGTTTGTAAATCGGGTACGTCTTTCCTTTTTCCAGATAAGCGTCCAGAAAATTCCAGTTCACAAAACCATCATCGCTCTCGGCTTCAAGCAGGTAGAAAATCAACGAAGCCGAAGGTTGAGACGTGCGGACGATGATTGAGCCGGCGGGGAATTGAACGGTTTCCTTTTGCGCGCGGCCTTTGAGCTTGACTTCAGCGTGGCCTTGAAATGCGCGCGCGGCTTTCTTCACGTCGTCAATCTGGAAGCTTTCGACTTCGGCTGTCAGCGGCTCGGTCAATTCCTCGACCGCAATTCCATGTGAGAGGAGTTTTGCGATTACAGTTTTCATCCCATCTTCGTTGCGGAAAATATAGGCGCGCGGAACCGCAACGCTCTTCGTCGCAGCGAAGAGGCCGTAATCGAGCATCGGCGTCGGCGTGTACTTGTTTTCAATCATCGCCGTCATCATTTTGCCTGATCGCGGATTTTTGATTTTCTCGACCTCGCCGACCAGGATGTCAACGGGCTTGTCGAGCGGCTTCAATTCAAATGCGACGCCTTGATCAGCGACGCGCCCGCGAACAGCGTCATCGTCAACGCGCTTGATCAACGCAGCAATCTCAGCCGCGTGCAGCGCCGAGTATTTGAATATCTCTTCGACAAAGGCTTCGGTCACGGCGACGCGGCCTTTGAAATCCAGATAGCTGTACGCCTCAGAAAGAATTGTCAGCCGGTTTCGCAAGCCGCAATAGTTATTGCCGAATCGCGGGCGATGATCGAACGTGCGCCAGATTTTGGTTTCTGGTTTGCCGGCGGGCTGAGCTTCTCTCCCGGACCGCTGCATTTCGAACGTATCCATCTCGCGGTTCATCCGCTCTTTCGTGGCGAAATTGCCGTAGAAGTAAGCTCGGAACTTGTGTTGCCTGAGCATCGCGCGTGTGATCGCGGGCAGCATTTTGCTCCGCTCGAACGCAATCAATCGCGCGTCGGCGTTCGGATTCAAGGTCGGAGCGTAGGTCAGATGATAGCCGTGATACGAGCCGTTGGTCGTGTGCAGGTCAACCGTCAGATGCGGGTCCCAGCGATTGAACAGACCGACGAGCGCGTTGGCTTCCGGCGTTTCGAGTTTCATGTAATCGCGGTTGAGATCGAATCCTTTCGCGTTTTCGCGCGTGCCGACACCGCCAATAGGGCCGTTCTGCGCCGTGCGGTTGTTCGGACTGATCTTCTCATTGCCATCGGCATTGTAGATGGGCGCAATCAAGATGATCAGATTGTTGAGCAACGTTCGCAGGTCGCCTGTCGCGATGCGGCGCGAAAGATGGAGCATCGCCTCTTTGCCTTCGACTTCGCCCGCATGAATATTGGCTTGAATGAAAATGACGGGCTTGCCCGAACCGCGCGCCTCGCGCGGCTGCGAAATTGGCGGGTCGGCGAAGATCATCAGCGGCAACTCACGCCCCTCTTCAGTTTTGCCAAAAGATTCGACGCGCAATTTGTCGGTTCGTTTCTGGAGTTCGCCGATGAATCGCATCACGTCTTCGTAACGGCTGGTTTCTTCGTAATTGGTCAACTCGGCGCGCGATTTTAATTGATCGTTTTGTGTGCGTGGCATAGTCATTGACAGGTTGGTAATTAACAACAGCAGGCTTATCAAAGCGAAGGTCGGCTTCATCTTTTGATCTCTCCGTAATCTGTTTCGGTACATCGGTTGGTGAAGGTGGATTGTAGAGGAAGGAGCGCCGACTTGCTAACTATAAGGCGACAGAAATACGTTGAAGGTTGAATTGTAGTCAGGCGGAAAAACAACATTACCTGGCGCGCAGGTGTTTGGTCGTGATCTGGAGGCTTATTTTACCGAACTCAACAATGCTGGCGAAAATCACGCCAATATAGCCCTCAACGTATTTCTGGCGACAAGCGCTTAGCGCTTTCAAAAAACACAGCGAAAAAAGGATCAAAATCAACTGGCGATTCTAAGTTGAATCTGCCAGAAACAAACTGAACAGGCGTTAAATGAACGCGGGTGAACAGACTCAGCGATTAGACCGCATCCGCCATCTTCAGATTTTTTGTATCGGCTAACGGCTTCGGCTCCGCCTTGGCGAAATCCTTTGTCGCATGGTTTTTGTTATCGAGCATATGACACTTCCCGTCGAAAACGGCTCCGTGTTCAATGATCAAAGCCGGAGTGTAGATGTCGCCGTAAACACGTCCGGTCGAGTGAATCTTCACGCTGTTTTTCGCTGTGATCGTGCCTTCCACGATTCCGCTGACTTCGACAATGCCTGCCTGAACCGTAGCCTTGACGCGACCTCTTTCCATGATAAGCAGACTGCCCGAATCCGACGCGATGGTGCCGGATATGTTGGCGTCCACCCGCATAATCTCCGAAAATTTGATCTCGCCCGTGATTTCAGTGCCTTCGCCCAAAAAGCTGCGGAGATCCGTCGGCGCATCGTTTGGTATATAAGACGACGCCGATTTATTGCTGCCAAACTTCATAACTAAGCCCTCCAAAGGTTAAGGATTTTCTGGAAACTGTTGAAATGTGAGTTGGGGCAATGCGCCAGTGGTGGTGGAATCTGGAAATTCAGATCGCTTGCTGCGGGGGAAGGGTTACGGGTCTGACTTCCGCATGATGATTGAATAGATTCTGTCCAGTTCGCTGGCCGAACTGAACTCGACCTCAATCCTGCCTCCATTATGACTTTGATGAATTCGCACCTGAGTCCCGAGGAATCTTTTCATCTTCAACTCGGCGGCGCGGATGTTAGCATCATTGCCTGAGGGTGTCGAGTCTTCCTTGAGCGATTGAGGAGAAGTGGCGCGTTTCACCGCTTGCTCTGTTTGCCGAACCGACAATTTCTTCTCGACCACTTCATTGGCCAGCCTTTTTATCTGATCTTTAGTTTTCAACCCAAGCAATGCTCGCGCATGCCCCATCGAAATCAGTTCGTCTTCCAGCATTCTCTGAACATCGTCAGGCAGGTTCAACAGCCGCAGGTAATTGGCTATGGACGACCGGTCTTTCCCGACCTGTTGCGCAACTTCATCCTGAGTTAGCCCTAAATTGTGAATCAGGCGTTGATAAGCCAGAGCCTCTTCAATCGAGTTGAGTTCCTGCCTTTGAATGTTTTCAATCAGCGCCAGTTCAAGCAACTTTGAATCCGGGATGCTGCGTATGACAGCGTTCACTCTGTGCAAACCCGCGCGTTGCGCCGCGCGCCATCGGCGTTCACCGGCGACAATCTGATACCGTCCGTTCGAGATTCGCCGCAACAGCAGCGGCTGAACCAGGCCATTTGATCTGATGGATTGAGCAAGCTCGTTGAGCTTGTCTTCGTTGAAGCGCACTCTCGGCTGATCCGGGTTGGGATCAATTAAATCAATGTCTACCTCCAGCAATTCGTCACCCTGCGTTGCCGAATCAGAGAGCAGGGCGCTCAAGCCTCTCCCTAACGCTCTTCTTGTCATGTTCCAACACCTCTTTAGCTAAGTTTAAGTAGCTTTCAGCGCCGCGAGATTTAATGTCATAGAGAATAATTGGCTTGCCGTGGCTCGGAGCCTCAGCCAGTCGGATGTTCCGCGGGATCATCGTCTGGAAAACCTGCGCTCCCAGAAAATCCCTCAGATCCGAAACAACCTGATTGGAAAGATTGGTTCTCTCATCGAACATCGTAAGCAGGAACCCTTCAACAGACAGGCTGGGGTTGAGGCTTCTGCGAATTCTCACCAGCGTGTCCCATAAATCAGTCACCCCTTCCAGCGCGAAGTATTCACACTGAATCGGGACAATGATCGAATCTGCGGCGGCAAGGGCATTCAAAGTTAGTAAGCCTAAACTGGGCGGGCAATCAACTATGATGTATTCAAATCCCTCGCGCTGGGTTTCCAAAACTTTCTTCAAATAGAACTCCCGCTCCTGTATATCTATGAGTTCGACCTCCGCGCCAGCCAGGTTGCGATCCGATGGGGCGAGTTTAAGGTATTCCAGTTCGGTGTTGAGAAGTATGTTGGTGACCGGTTCGTTCATAACCATCGAATGATAGATGCTGCGCTTGAACGAACCTTTTCTTATCCCAACTCCGCTCGTCGCGTTCGCCTGCGGGTCCATGTCAACTATCAGGGTCGGAATATCAGCCGCAGCAAGGCAGGCGGAGAGGTTGATAGCGGTCGTTGTTTTTCCAACCCCACCCTTCTGATTGGAAATCGCAATGATTTTTCCCATGTGTTTCTACTCGATGCGCAATGAAGTGAGAGATAAAAGAGATAAGAACGAGGCGCAAATTATCATATCCGAAATGCCAAGTAAAAGCGCGGAAGGGTGTTTCACGTGGAACGGGAGAAGGAGGGCGGATAAGGAATGAAGGCTCATTCCGAGCGCGTTTCACGTGGAACGGAAGATGTTGATTAAATATCTGCGGTTGGAACCTGGGATCAGCAGGCATTCCATCTGTCGCTGGCCACTTAAAAGTTTGCGCGCTTTTTCTTCAAGTCCCTTCGCGCCAAAAATCAGAATCTGCGAAGCGCTGTTTCCCAATTTTAAGATTTCAGGGATCAATTTCTCCATGCTTTCAATCGCGCGAACTGTCAGACACGACCT
>JAJVID010000066.1:18238-38017 GCA_022072205.1 Acidobacteriota bacterium | reverse complement strand
GGAGCGGCGGTCGCCCGATGGCGCGTGGGCGTAAAGCAGCCATTGGCGATTCGGCGCGGCGCCTTTGACCAGCGCGATGGCGAAGACCGGCAGTTGCGTGTACAAATCCCATGGGCGCGGCGGGTCGAGCGATGTGTCGAGCAGGAACCAGCGGTCGGCGCTTTGATATTCAGTGGGGATATTGAACTGATACGGGTGCGCGTATTTGCGATTGGCGACCAGTTGGCCTTTACGCCAGAAATCCTGAAGCGTCGGGTTGGTGTACACGTTGTCCACCGCTTCGACGATTGGGAGAAAGAAGTGTTCGTTTGCGGCCAGCGTCTCGCGCCAGCCTCGGAATTCGCGCACCACGCGCGGGCGCATCAGCCACATCCCGAACTGAACCATGCCGGCGTAACGCGAAGGGCTGAAGATTTGGCCCAATCGGGCGTAGGTCTGGCGTTTGTCGTTCGCCGCTCCGGGTTCGTGCCCGTCCCAGGTTGAAATCTCCAGCCAGAAGCGCGGATTGAACCGGTAAGCTTCCTGCTGCATGAAGACCCAGTTCATCGCCTCAACCTGCGGGCCGAAGACCGTGAAATCAGTGTTCTCTATCCAATTGAAAAGATAAAACGAAGGCGAGCCGCCGTCCCAGGCCGATGGGTTCGGATCAATCCTTCCGGGACGATACAACGAATAGTCCATCCATCCCGGCCAACGGCCCATATGCGACGGGCCGAAAGCGTCGTAACCGATGAAGCGCGCGTTCACGCGCCATTTCGGATTGCTCAGCCCATCGCGCATGCCTTGTTGCATGATGCGGTAGCGTTCGATCCAGGCTTCGCCGACCATCCTGCGTTTGAAATTATCGCTCTGGCCGCGTCCGTATAACGCCAGATAACGCTGCTCTTCTTCCACCTTCGTCCAGGACAGCTTCGGGTGTTCGTTGTTGGAGATGAACAGCACCAGCGGCGGGTCGGGATACCATTCCTGCAGTTTTTTCATCATCGGGCTGGTTGTCCATCGCCGGCCTGCGTCGCTCCACGGCCCGTCGGCCCCGAATGGAGAAAGCACGCGGCGCGGCGCGCCATCCAGACCGACGACGTTGGGATTCTCTTCCGGCGGAAGATTGAAATAGGCGTCGTCGTTTGTCAGCAGCGCCTCCCACTGTGTTCCGATAAATGAGATCGGCAGCTTGAGCTGCGCAGCCTGTTTGATTGCGGCTTCGTAATATTCAACCAAGCCCGGATCGTCGGCGCGCAGGTCAATCGGGGGCATTTGGAACCAGGGCAGCAGGCGATGTCCCTGCGCGATCATTCCCATCTGGTAAGCAGGGCTGAAGCCGCTCTCTTCCGTGCCTGTGTTCCAGTGCGCTACAAGAGGCAATGGGCGTCCATCGCTGCTGTTGTTGGGCCGGAGCGCTTCGGTGCGAATCTCTTCCGATACTGGCGGAGCCAATTGCGCTCCCGCGTTGGTTATCAGAGTCAAACTTATGAGTGCGATCAATCCAATTCTGCGCATGTGGTTACTCCTATGCCGAATCATCCAAATGATGGTTGAGGAAGCGTTCGATATTTATTGAAGAAGACCGGGAAATTTGCGATCAAAGCCTGAAAGTCGGGATAGAGATTGAGGGGAACGTTTTATGGCAATTTGAACTCGGCGATTAAATGGTTCCGGGGAGGAAACCAAAAAGGGAGCGGGGCGGGCGTTATCAGGTTACATCCAAATCTCAAATCCAAAATCTTGCATTCAATCGGCGACGCCCGATGAGAGCCGCGCGAAATCGCGTTTTCGGGCGGGCATAATATACGTTTAGTTGAAGCATCCGTCCAGAAAAATTCGTGACGGATGGGGAAGTTAGAGGATGAAGCGTTTCCGGTTTGAAGTCGTGTGGTCAAACTTCTCCCAAACGCCGTCAGACGTGCGCTGATGGCGAAGAAAGCTCTACTTCAGACACGAAATTGGTTCAGCCGATCACTGATACCTTGAATCCGTAATCACGGCATTTCCCGGCGCGGAAGATAAGGTGATTGCGAAAAAGCTTGATGACGTAAATCTCGCCGAAGCCGCTGTAGCCCATCCGATAGCATGATCGCAGCGAATTGAAGTTGTTGGCCTCGACCCACGAGACGATTCCGCTATAACCGCGTTTGAGGTAATGATCGAGCGCCATCGTCATGCCTATCGCGTGGAGCCGCCGGCCTCTGTAATTCGGATGGGTGAAGCCGTTGTACATGTAGATATACCGTTTGTCGAAGTGAAGCTCCAACTCGTCACTCACTTTGGTCGGCTTGTTGGAATACCAGCCGTAACTGGCCAGGCAAGCGCCGTCCAGGATGGCGAAGCATTCATCGCCTTTGCTGATGGCCTCATCCAGAAAATTGCTTTCCAGTTGATATTCCTGATTCTTCGACAGGCTCACCAGTTTTTCCGGGTCGAGGAACTCGCAGGTGTAGCCGTTGTCATCCCGCAGGAATTTGGGATCAGCGACGTCAATCATCACGCACTTCAAAACCATAAGGAGGGTGACGTTGTTCACGCCGCGGTAAACAAAATCGTAGGCTGTATCTGATAATCCGTGCGCCTTCACGCTTTTCAAGAACTGCTCTTTAACTGTGACAAGATTCATGAGGATTGCCCCGGTATTCGATTGTTCGGGGAGATTGTCTTTGGGAGAGGTGAGGCTTGGGGGCCTCGACGTGATCGGAGTCTACATCAAGGGAATGGATTTTGACAGCCGGGGGCGCACGCAAGCCGCTCGCGCCCTCAGGCTGTCATGAAGCGAAAGAGGCGGAACGGATGGAAATGACAGATGTCATTTCCGCCCGTTCCGCCTCCTTCGTTTGTTTGCCGGTCTCTTCCAGTTACTGACAGGATGGCGGGAAGAGCGGGATAGTCAGCGAGGCGCTGCCCAGCGTCAGTTTGTGCAGATTATGTCCGCCCCGGTATCCGTTGGTGTTCGAGCTTGAGTTGATGGTCGCGCCGACCAGCGCGGTGTCGGCGCTGGAAGTGTTGAGCCACAACTTCATCCACCCGGTGTGGCCCGAAGGTATGACCTCGGTGTACCGGGGCGCGGTGCGCGGGAAGTTCTGGTTGAGCAGCGTTCGCAACTGGCAAGTCCCGATGTTGGAGTTGAAGCTGAATGCGTTTTCGGTGTCATCGTAAAGAAGTCCGAAGAGCGATCCGATGGTCGCCGCGCTCCCCGATAAATCGCCGCCGATGCGGTCGAGGATGAGCAGCGTCGAGTTATTGTCGGCCACGCTCGGCAGATTGTCGGCGACGACAACGCGTCCGAGTTGGCTGAATTGGGCGCCGTCGAATTTGATGGTCGCGCTGGTTGCGTTCGCCTGGCACGCAGGGACGTTGATTGCGGGCACGGCTTCCGCGCCCAGGCTGGTCGCATGTCCTGAAGAGAACTTGATGTATTCATCTCCAATCAGGAAATTGAAATTGGTCGGACAGCCTTTGTCATCCACCGCTACGGCGATGATGTAACCGGCGACGCCCGGATCCAAATCCGACACCAGGAAACTGGTGGTCTGAGTCGGAGTCAGACACAGGAAGTTATCCGCGACGGAACAGGTGCTCCCGTCAACGAAGAACATATGCAGAAAAGCCGCGCGCGTCGGATCAACGTTCGTGATGCTGATCCGCGTATTCTGCGAATTGGCGCTCGCCGCATCGGAGATGTAAAGCGGGAAGATCAGGATCGAACCCGGTCTTTGATCGCTGCCTGTGGCCGATGGCAGCGCGGGCAATGAGAGGCCTGGCCCCAGGTCCGGACAATCGGGACCGGTGCAGGGCGGAGGCGCGCAATTCGCCGTCAGGCAGTTTTGCGCTGTGGTTGTCGCGTCGTTCACGTCGTCGTTGTTCGTGTCGTAATTGACTTTGAAATCGGTGCAGATTCGTTGGCCGACCTGCACTCCCAGACGGACGCGAACCTGGTAATTGATCGTGACCGTCTCGCCGACGTTGATCTCGCCGTTCCAATCCACCTGGCTCAGACTGGCGAAGCAACTTCCCTTCGACGCCGAGCACGATCCGGTGACCCCGCTCAATTGCGCGGGCAACACGGCGGTTAATTCAGAGCCGGGATTGTCCTTCTGTTTGCCATCGCCGGTGTTTGTCAGCTTGACTTCGACGTTGACCACTTTGCCGGAGCCGATGCAGACATCAGCGCCGGTTGTGCGGACGGTAATGTCGGAGGGTCTGAATCTGGAACCCGGTGGCGCGGTGACGGTGACCGTCGTGGAGCCGGTGTTGTTGCCAGTGTTCGGATCAGCCGTCGAACTGGCGACGACCGCCGTGTTCGCCAGAGGGCCTGGCGGATAAGTCCCGGCGACTTTCGCTTTGATTGTGATCGTGGCGACGTTGTTGGGCGCCGTCGCGTCGAGCGAGCCGATGTTGCAAGTGATCGTATCGGTTCCGCTGCACGAGCCGACGGTGGACGTGACCGAAACCAGCGTCAGCCCGGTGGCTAGCGCATCGGTCACCGTCACATCCTTTGCCGGTGACGGCCCGTTGTTGGTGACTTTGAGCGTGAACGTGACTTCCTCGGTGGCGCGAACCGGATTGGGCGAGGCCGTCTTCGTGATTGAAAGATCGGCGCTCGGCGTGACAGGGACAACAGTAGTTGACGATTGATCGTTTGGATCCGGATCGGTTGTTCCCGTTGGCGGAGCGACTACGGCGGTGTTGCCCAAAGTGTCACCCGTAAAGTCGTTCGCTACGGTGGCCGTCAGCGTGAACGTCGCCTTGCCGTTCAGAGCCAGATTGACCGTCGTGTTGATGTTGCCTGACCCATTGGCCGCGCCGCAGCTTGATCCGGCGGTAGCCGAACAAGTCCACGTAGCGCCGGTCAATCCCGCCGGCAGAGTGTCAGTGACGGTTGCGCCGGTCACCGCGCTGGGGCCGTTGTTGGTCACCTCAATCGTATAAATCAGAGTCGCTCCGCGAATCACTGTGGTTTTATTCGCGGTCTTGAGAATTGACAGGTCGGCGACAGCGTTGATTGTGTCGGTGTCGTTGGCGCCGTTGTTGTTCAGGTTGGGATCGGTCACGCCCGTCGGCGGAGTAACGGTTGCGGCGTTGACGACCGAACCTGTCGCCGTCGAAAGAACCGTCGCCGTCAGCGCGAAAGTGGCCGCGCCGTTCGGGAGCAGGTTGACTGTCGTGTTGATCGAGCCTGATCCGCTGGGCGCGCCGCAACTGGAACCGCTCGAAGCGGAGCAAGTCCAGGTCGCGTTGGTGAGTTGCGGCAGCAAGGTGTCGGTCACTGATGCGCCGGTGACCGCGCTCGGCCCGTTGTTGGTGACGACAATGTTGTAAGTCGTTTGAGTCCCGGCAGTGACCACGTTCGTTCCGTTGGTCTTTGTTATTGACAAATCGGCGGACTCCTTGAGCGGGTCGCTGTCGGTGGAGGAATTGTTGTTGGGGGTTGGATCGGTGACTTCCGGAGGCGGCGCGACAGTGGCTGTGTTGGTCAACGTCCCGGTAGCCGCGCTCGACACAGTCGCCGTAACCGTGAACGTCGCGCTTCCTCCGTTCAGCAGATCAACGGTCGTGTTGATCGAACCGGAGCCGCTGGCCTGTCCACAACTGGAACCGCTCGAAGCCGCGCAAGTCCACGTCGCGTTCGTCAAATTCGCGGGAAGGTTATCAACCACTTTCGCTCCGGTGATCGCGCTCGGCCCGGCGTTTGAAGCGACGATTGTGTAAGTGATTTGCGTCCCCGGAGTGACTGCGTTGACGCCGTTCGTCTTGGTGATTGAAAGATCGCCGGACGCGTTGATCGTGTCGGTGTCAGTCGCGCCGTTGTTGCCGGGAGTGGTGTCGGGAACGCCGCCGGGCGAAGTCACGGTAGCGGTGTTTACAAGCTGCCCGGTGGCGGTCGCCAACACTGATGTTGTGATTGTGAATGTGGCCGTCGCGCCGGGCAGCAGATTGACCGTCGTGTTGATCGGGCCGTTTCCACTGGCCGCGCCGCAACTTCCTCCGACTGAGGCCGCGCACGTCCACGAAGCGGCGCCGAGTTTCGACGAGAGCGGATCGCTGACGGTCGCGCCGTTGGCCGTGCTTGGGCCGTTGTTGCGAACCACGACTGTGTATGTCAGCGGTGTCCCGGCTGTGACCGTCGTCACGCCGTCCGTCTTAGTGATCGAAAGATCGGCTTGGGGGGTGAGCTGGTCGGTGTCGCTGGCGGTGTTGTTGTTGGGATTCGTGTCAACCGCGCCTTCCGGAGGCGCGATGGTCACGGTGTTTGTGACATTTCCGGCGGGCGCTGACGGATCGGCTGTCGCCGTGACCAGGAAAGTGGCCGTCCCGCCGTTGAGCAGGTTGACTCGCGTGTTGAGATTTCCTGATCCGCTCGCCGCAAGACAACTCGATCCGGGCGAGCTTGAGCACGTCCACGTAATGTTGTTGAAGACAGCAGGGAGCGGATCGGTCACCGGGATTCCGAAGACATCGTGCGGGCCGTTGTTTTTGACGACGATGGTGTAGGTTGTCGGCGCGCCCGGAATGATGGTCGTCGCGCCGTTCGTCTTGGTCACCGAAAGGTCGCTGGTCGTCGAACAGAACGGGATGCTGGGAACGGTTGTGTTAATCAGTCCCGTCGCGCCGCGCGTCGCGCCGTTAGCCGGGAATTCCGTAATCCCGACAGCTTGCGAAACGCCATTCGCTCCAGGATTGACCTGCGCCGAAATCGAGCCGCCGGAGTAGGCGATGAAACCACCACCGCCGCCGCCGCCAGGCCCTTCGGATTCGAAGGGGAAGGACGAAGCGACCGGGATTTGAATGCCTCCGGCGCCGCCGTTGGCTTGAGCGCTAATGCCGCTTAGCGTTTTTGCGCTGATGACGATTGTGCCACCAGCTCCGCCGCCGCCTGCGGCGTCACGGCTTTCATTGCGTGTGTTTCCGCCGTTGGCGCCGTTGGCGCGCAGCACGCCGGTTCCGCTGACGCTGTCGGCGATGATGTAAATCAAACCGCCGCCATTGCCGCCTGCGCCGCCCGCGTCGTTATTTTGTGAGCCTGCGCCGCCGCCGCCGCCGAAGAAGATGCGGCCTGATGTGTCTTGTGGAGCGGGCCGTCCGCCCAATCCACCGACTTCGCGCCTGAAGTCACCGCCCCAGATGGAATCTCCCGGTGGGTTAGTCAGCGCGTCGCCATTGTTGGTCGCATAGCTATACCCGCCGCGCCCGCCGCCCGCTGAATCGGTAAGCTGGTTTCCATTGGCGATGAAATTCGGATCGAGTTGCCAGGCCGCCGCGCCGGTCAGGCTGCCGTCCATCACTCCCTGTCCAGACCAGACCTTTCCATTGGCGCCGTTGGCTCCGCCGCCGCCGCCCGATGTGTGCGCCGTGCCACCGCCGCCGCCGTTGGCTGGCGCGCCTCGTCCGTACCGCCCGCCAACCAAATCGTAATCCATCTGATAGCCTGCGAAGCTTTCACCTTTTTCCGCGCCGAAATCCTGCTGTGTCGTCACGTAATCGCTGCGGTTACCGCCGCCGCCCGCCGCCGAAAGCGCGCCGCCCCTGTAACCAAGACCGTTGGCCTCTATCACGCCGTTGATGATCGCGTTGGTTTGAACGTGCGCGACGACCACGCCGCCAATCTTGCCATCCCAGGCCGGCGCCGTGAGCGCCCCGCCGTTGTTGATCGTCAATGAGGTGTATTGCGGAACTCGGATGATCTGCGTTTTCCCCGCCGCCGAGTAACTGAAGAGCAGGCCGCCGCACGGAGGATTGATCTTGATGATGTTGCCCTGGACGGAACTGACGGTTACGAATTCGTGCCGGCCCGCGCTGTTCAGGCTGGTTACCGCGCCGTAATTCTGATTGTTGGCGGTGTTGATCGAGGCGCCGGCCATCTGGATGATCATGATCAGGTCGCCGGCGGTCAGCGTGCTCAGGTCGAGTCCATTCGCTCCGCCGGGATTTGTGACGGTGATCATCGAAGCCCCGGCGGGAGCGTCAACCGCCAGAACGCCGTATTTGTTAATGATGGTGTTCGGAGCGGTCACGGTCAGCGAGCCGTCTTTGCCCGATATTTCGGCTTTGGCGACGGCGGGAGTATTCAACCAACCCATCAAACCGCGAACCGGAGCGCTGTTCAGCGCGAGAGCGGCGAGTAAAAGTGTGGCGCAGATCAAGGTGAGCTTCTTCATAAATCATTTCCTCTTGTGGCAACGTGACGACGCCGCCAGGCTATCATCGAGCCTGTTTCAACTTTGTTGCGTACGCCGTCAACAGGGCAATCGGTGCAGTCGTTCAGTCTTCGAGGCAATCTCTACAACTCAAAAAAGCGGGTCCGAGCAAAAGTTTTCATCCAGTTTTATTTTCGGGGGTCAGGAACTTAAACCCCTCACAGCTTCTTCGGGACACGTGAGAGTTAAGCTGTCTTGTCGAACAAATCGCGTGATGTCGAGGCGAGCCACGTTGACCGAGCTTCTTCATTGTTTGGTAGCGCCGATTTGCTGGAAATCAGCGTTAGTGTTGGCCTGGTTGACAATGAAGTTCGCTTTGTGAGATCAACACGCCGATGGAGAATCAGCGTCCAGTGAGGTTCACCGTGCGGGAAGATACCTTAATTTAGTGTCATTGTCTACGCATAAATATATTTGGAACGCGCGTCGGCGGTTTAAGGCGCAAGAATTGCTTGCGCCTGAGTCCCTCGGGAAAGACTCGGATTTTGCTCCGCTCCCAAGCTTGTGCTGATTCAATGGCCAGTTTATGATGCGGCTTCATCGGCGATAAGATCAAACACCAACATCCTTTCCAAATCTCCGGAGGAAGAAATAATGAGTATGGAAGCTCTCGGCATGGTCGAGACGAAAGGCTTTGTCGGCGCGGTCGAGGCCGCTGACGCGATGGTCAAAGCCGCCAACGTTCAACTGGTCGGCAAAGAATACATCGGCGCCGGATACGTCACCGTCTTCGTTCGCGGCGATGTCGGCGCGGTCAAGGCCGCTACTGACGCAGGCGCCGCCGCCGCCCGGCGAGTAGGCGAACTGGTTTCGGTTCACGTCATCCCACGCCCGCACGTTGAAGTCGAGCGCGTCATTCCACAAAACGGCTATCGTCCGGGTACGCGAGTCGAAGGCAAAGAGCCGCGCGCGTTGAGCGACGGGAAAGAAAACAAGAAGTGATGAAAGGTGTGGAGTGGGGAGTGGGGAATAGGGAGTAGGGGAAAAGACATCACTCCCTACTGCCCACTCTCCCACTCCCTCTTCCCGAAGAGTAATGCCTGACAAAGACCTGCAAGCAATCCAGGCTGCGCGTGATCTGGTCGAGACGGCGCATCGCGCGCAGTCCATCGTCGCCAACTTCGATCAGGCGAAAATTGACGCGATCTGCGAAGCGATGGCGACGTCGGCCCAGGCGCATTCAATGCGTCTGGCCACGCTCGCGCACGAAGAGACCGGTTACGGCGTTCCGGCGGACAAAAACGTCAAGAATCTCTTTTCCGCCGTTGACGTTCACAGCTACTTCAAGAATTTGCGAACCGTCGGCGTGGTGCGCGACACTGGATCGGTCGTCGAAATCGCCGCGCCGCGCGGAGTCGTCGCGGCCATCATTCCTTCGACCAATCCGACTTCGACCGCAATCTTCAAAATTCTGATCGCTATCAAATCGCGCAACGCCATCACGCTCAGCCCGCACCCGTCGGCCACCCGCTGCGTGGTTGAAACCGCGAACGTGATGCGCGAAGCAGCGGTGAAAGCGGGATTGCCCGCCGAAGCCATCGGTTGCGTTGAACTGACGACAATCGAAGGCACGGAAAGTTTGATGAAGCACAAGCTGACGGCTGTGATTCTGGCGACGGGCGGATTGGGGCTGGTTCGCGCTGCTTACTCATCGGGCAAACCGGCGTTCGGCGTTGGCCCCGGCAACGTCCCGGCGTTCATCGAACGAACCGCCGACGCGCCGAAAGCCGCGCGCGATATTCTGGCCGGGAAGTGTTTCGACAACGGCACCATCTGCGCTTCTGAACAATCCGTAGTCGTTGACGCGCCACTCGACAAAGAAGTCCGAGCGCAACTCGCTTCGCAGGGCGCGTACTTCCTGAATCAATCCCAGGCCGAGCAACTCGCCAAACTGGTGGTCACGCCGCAACGCAGCCTGAACCCGAAGATCGTCGGCAAACCCGCCGCGACGATTGCCGAATGGGCAGGCGTCAGCGTCCCGCCAGACACGAGATGCCTGGTCGCCGAAGCCGGCGGAGTCGGTCGTGATTTCCCGCTCTCGATCGAAAAGCTCTCGCCGATCCTGACCTACTACGTCGTCAATGGGCTGGAAGAGGGAAGCCGCCTGTGCGATGAAATTCTGCACTACGGCGGGATGGGGCACACGGCTTCGATCCACACGCGCAACCGCGAAGCCGCTCTGCGCTATGGCATTCTGATGCCCGCCGCCCGCGTCGTGGTCAACACACCCTCGACGCACGGAGCGATTGGGTTTTCAACGGCGCTCGCGCCTTCGATGACGCTGGGCTGCGGGTCGTGGGGCGGCAACGTGACTTCCGATAACATCTCGCCGCTGCACTTGATGGATATCAAGCGTGTCGCGTTCGAGACCCGGCCCGTGACTGCGAACGTTGAGCCATTTATCCAGCCTTCTTTGACGCAATCACAGCCTCAATCAACAGTCGCTTCAGTTCAGCCGCAAGTTGATGGAGCCGCGATTGCCGCGCTGGTTGACAAATTCCTGGCCGCCCGCAAACCGCAAGTAGAAACCAGCGCGACCAACGCGCCTGTCGTTGAACCAAGCGGCAGCGCCGGCGCCCAGCCGCCGAAACCCGAGCCGCAAACAATGCCTGAGTCAAAACCGCAGGCCTCTGCGCCAGCCAGTAACGCCGGCAGCAACGGCCACAGACCCCAGGCCGTTGAATTCGTATGCGAAGAGGACGTTAAACGCGCGGTCGCCAAAGGCGAGAAGATTTACATCAACGCAAAAACGATCATCACTCCATCGGCGCGCGATCTGGGCAACGCGCAGGAGATATTTGCGCGCGGATGACAGCTCATGACCGGGTTTGATTTACCGGCGCGCTCCTGATGGATTGATATGGATTGATCAACCTGGCCTCGCTTGGCGAGTGTCTGGACAGTGTCTTAAAAACTCTATAGAATGCGCCCGTCAAAACCGGCGTTTCGCGCGAACTTCTCCGGGTTCTCATCATGCGAAGCGTGATTCATTCCCCCTCTACCTCACTGTTCCATTGTCACAAGACGGCGATATCGAGGGGCGTTAAGAAACTGTAGATTTGCTGCCTCGTCAGGAGGTTTCCTTTAAGGTCTTTGATAAGGGAGAGGTGCGTCCAACAGAAGTGTCCCCTCAAGCGTGTGCGAATCGAAAGCCCCGGCCTCATTACCTCAACTTCAAAACCTGATCGGACATCTCGATTCTCAGCTTTCAGCTAACACAACGGTCGGAGATGTATGGCCAATCTTATTTCGACGGAAATACATGCCCTGGCGCTCCATCTGGTTTCTTTTGCGACTCTCTACAAATACTTCGTGTGGGTTGTTTCGCACTTCGGCTGGTGGAGCTTGATGCTTTTGTCAGCCTATGGCGCAGGCAGTCTCTTCCTGCGCAAATGCTCTTTCTATTCCTGGGCTGAACGAATGGTCTTCACGCTCGCTTCGGGGATGGGGATATGGGCTTTAGGGCTGTTTGTGGTGGGGCTTTGCGGCGCGCTCTACCGGCCAGTAATCCTGATCCTGACAATCGTCTCCGCGCTGGCGACAGCCATCTATTTCATCCGCGAAGCGCGAACCAGGTTGTCCATAGCGTCCTTGTCGTGGAAAGAGTCGTGGAAAGAGTGGTTGCGCCCAGGTCGTTTAGTGGTCTTTGCGGTGGCTGCGCTGGCGCTGGCTTATGCCGGGTTGCTTCTCCTGGCAGCTCAATATCCGCCTCTGCATTGGGATGCGATTGCGGGTCACCTGGTACTGGCCCGGCAATATCTGATCGAACATCGAGTCGTCCCCTTGCGTGGAGGGGCTTTTCCGTTGCTGCCGGCGCTGAACCATATGTTGTTCGCCTGGGCGCTGGCGCTTAAAGACGACATCCTGGCCCAGATTGTCGAATACACGCTCCTGATGCTCACGGCGCTGGGCCTTTTTTCCTGGGGGCAGCGCTTGCGACAACCAGCGCTCGGCCTTGCTGCTGCGGCTTTGTGGCTATCTTATCCGCTCGTCCTCTGGCTCGGCGAATCGGCTTACGTGGATGTAGGCATGACGTGCTTCGCTTTTCTCGGCATCTATGCGCTACGGATTTTCTGGGATAAACAGGAAAGCGCCTGGTGGTTGCTGGCATCGGCGCTCTTCGGCATGGCTGCCGGAACCAAAATGCCCGCGCTGTTTTTCGTGGGAGCGGGCGGGGCTTTGGGGCTTTGGGCATGCCTGCGATCCCGGATCACCTGGCGCGAATTGATCCTGGGATGGAGCGTCGTTCTACTGATGGCTGTTCCCTGGTATGGCTTCATCGCTTATCACACGGGCAATCCCGTCTGGCCGATGTTTCCTCAGTTCACCCGCAGCGAATGGCTTCTGTCAACAAAAGCTGCTTACGATAATCTGATCGGCGGAGGCGGGCTTCCAAAAACGATCTTGAACTTCTTTAAACTGCCCGTTTATCTGGGCCTGCGGCCGGATTTGTTCTTCCCGGATAATGGCCGAGGGTTAAGTGCGGTAATCGCGCTGCTGCCATTGGCCTGGATCATCGCCATCTGGCATCGCTCGGTTCGCTGGTGGGCGCTGTGGATTCTGGCCTACACGGCTTATTGGTTCGCCTTTGCTTCATTCATTCGATATTGGCTGCCGGTCTTGCCGCTGGTCGGGCTGGCTCTTTATGAAGGATTGGCCTGGGTGTTGGGGAAGGTCACGAAGTCAACCGCGATTCATAACGCTGTCTGGATTGCTTTAACGATTCTTGCGGCGGGATATGGTTATAGAACAGTTAGGGAGAGCCTGGAGATCAAAGGCCGATTGCCTGTCACTGCGGAAAGTCGCCGCGCGATGCTCACCTCGCTTCTCACAGGCTATGGCGGAGTGGATTATATAAATCGGCGCGCCCAGCCAGGCGACACAGCCGTTGTTATAGATGGGTATTATCTTGTTTACTACTTTCAACCGCGAGTGACCGGCTTAACAGGGGGCGTTATCGGAACCGATCCGGTTACCTCGACTGTGGCCTGGTCGAAAAGCGCCGGATGGGCGCGCAGGCTGGAGGCAAACAACACCACCTGGGTTTTGCTGCAGCATAGTGGCATAACTCTTCCAAAAGAAAGCCCGTTCGACCATCCGGGCGGCCCGTCTTATGAACTGGTTTATGCCGGCAGCGGCGCTCACGTGTGGCGGCGCGCGCCACTACCCTCCGATTTGATCCGTGACGCCGCGCGCCTCAAGCAGGACATTCCTTGCCCCGCTCCTGAAGTTCAAGCCGGAGGCGCATCGCATGTCTATGACGGTTATCTAGACATCGCCAAATGCGGATCTATTTCGGGTTGGGCCTGGGACGCCAACCAACCTGATTGCCCGGTCAATGTGAGTATTTTTGACGGCGCCACGCTGTTGGCGACGATCCCGGCCAATCTCCTCCGCGATGATCTGGCGCGAGCGGGCATTGGCAATGGCAAACACGCCTTCAAGTACGCCCCGCCCGCATCGGTGACAAGCCGAATGAGAGATGAACAACCGCACGCGATTCGAGTCGTGATTGCAGGCTCGGAATTCGCGCTGAAAAATACGCCGCAATCAGTTTACTGTCCGCGAATACCAGCGCTCTCACAAAACTAAGACAGGGAAGATACGATATGTCCAGGGTGTTGATTACCGGAGCAGGGCCGGCAGGTTTGACTGCGGCTTATGAGCTTTCAAAACTCGGCTTGCGTCCTACGGTGCTTGAAGCCGACGATCAGGTCGGCGGGTTGTCACGAACAGTCAATTATCGCGGCTATCGTTTCGACATCGGCGGGCATCGGTTCTTTTCCAAAGTTCCTTTGATCAACGAACTGTGGGACGAGATTCTCCGCGAGGATTTCCTGGTTCGGCCACGTCTCTCGCGCATTTACTACCGCGAGCGTTTTTTCGATTATCCGCTCAAGGCGGCGAACGCGCTGGCCGGTTTGGGGCCGGTCGAGGCGTTTTTGATCGGGCTGAGTTACACTAAGGCCCGGCTCTTCCCGCACGCTGAAGAGACCAACTTCGAGCAATGGGTCTCCAATCGTTTTGGCGACCGGCTCTATCAAATCTTTTTCAAGACGTACACCGAGAAGGTCTGGGGCATCCCGTGCGCCGAGATTTCCGCCGACTGGGCGGCGCAGCGGATCAAGAATCTATCGCTGCGCGAAGCGATCCGCAGCGCGCTGCTCGGCTCCGGGCGAGCCGCCGACGGGCAGATCATCACGACGCTGATCGAGCAATTCAATTATCCGCGCTTCGGCCCCGGAATGATGTGGGAGCGCTGCAAAGACCTGCTCGCGGCGCGCGGTCACGAAACGGTCGGAGGCGTTCGGGTCGAGCGGGTTCGCCACCGTCACGGGCGCGTCGAATGCGTTTACGGTCGAACGAGCGCGGGCGAACTGGCTGAATTCGGCGCCGAACATTTCATCTCGACGATGCCGTTGCGGGAATTGATTCATGCGCTCGATCCGCCGCCGCCGGACGAAGTGATCGAGGCGGCCAACCGTCTTCGCTACCGCGACTATCTGACCGTCGTGCTGATCGTCAAACGCGAAGCGGTCTTCCCGGACAACTGGATTTACATTCACGCGCCCGAAGTCAAAATGGGACGCATTCAGAATTACAAAAACTGGAGTCCGGAGATGGTGCCTGATCCATCGCGCACCTCGCTCGGCCTGGAATATTTTCTCTGGGAGAAGGACGAAGAATGGCGATGGCCGCACGAGCGACTGATCGAACTCGGCGTCAAGGAGTGCGTCCGGATCGGGCTGGCCGATCCGAGCGAAGTCGAAGACGGCACGGTCGTGCGAATGAAAAAGGCCTATCCCGTCTACGACCAGCATTATCACGAGAGCCTGGCCGTCATTCGCAACTATCTGGAAAGCTTCTCGAATCTCCAGACCGTCGGACGCAACGGGCTGCATCGGTATAACAATCAGGATCACTCGATGCTCACGGCGGTTTACGCCGCGCGCAACATCGCCGGCGAACAGAACGACGTCTGGTCGGTGAACACCGAAATGGAGTATCACGAAGAGGCCAGAGTGAAAGAGGGATCGAGCGGCTCGATGGGTGATCGGTTGACGCCGTCGCGCGTTGAACCGGTGGCGGTTCCCGATACAGTGCCCGATGAATTGATTGAAGCGGTCTTCGCCAAACTCGATCCGGTGGCGCTGGGAACCGCATTGGGCGCGGTTGGCGCTATCATTCTCTTTTTGGCGAGCGCCGCGCTGATCATCAAAGGCGGCGACGTGATCGGGCCGAATCTGAGTTTGTTGGGGCATTATCTGATCGGATTCAATGTGACTTGGGCGGGCGCGTTCCTGGGAGCGGGCGAGGCGGGGGCAGGCGGTTTTGCGCTCGGTTATCTGGTCGCCTGGCTGCGAAACTGGCTCCTGGCGGCCTATGCTTATTTGGCGCGGCGCCGGGCTGAAGCTAAAGCGCAACGTGATCTGTTGGACAAGATTTGAAAATATGTCTAGCGCAAAGAGAGAAACTGAAGAGTTGAGCCGGGCTGTGGTCAGAATCCACGCCGGAGTGCTGGCGGTGGTCTGCGCCCTGATCGGCGGCATCGGGATGTTTGGCATGACTGTCTGGCTGCTGATCAAAGGCGGAGAGAGCGTCGGAGCGCATCTCGGACTTCTCAGCAATTATTTTATCGGCTACAGAGTGAGTTGGGGAGGTAGCCTGATCGGGTTTTTCTACGGGGCGTTGCTGGGAGGCGCCATCGGCTGGGTGATCGGCAAGATTTACAACGCCGTCGCCGGATTCCGGCAAAAATAAGGTCATGGCGAAATCTACGAGAAGCGAACCGGGCGCGAAAGCAATGCAAGATGGCGCGGCGTCTCAACGGGCGCTCTCGGTCATCGTTCCGGTCTACAATTCAACCGCTTTCCTGAAGCAGTGCCTGGCCGCATTGGCCGCGTCGCAATACGACGATTACGAAGTGTTGGTGGTTGATGACGGTTCGACCGAACCGATTGAGCCGGTGGTGGCGGATTTCGGATTCAAGTATATGCGAATTGATGGGCCGGGCGGCCCGGCTCGCGCGCGCAATCGCGGCGCGGCGCAAGTCAATGGCCGTTATCTGGTTTTCATTGACGCGGATGTCTGCGTACATCCGGATACGCTCTCCGGTTTCGCCGCCGTCTTCGCTTCAGACCCTCAGATTGCGGCGGTCATCGGTTCTTACGACGAAGCGCCAGCAGACTCGAACTTCCTCTCGCAATACAAGAATCTCTTCCATCATTACGTCCATCAATCCTGCGAAGGGCAGATTCAGACTTTCTGGAGTGGCTGCGGCGCGATGCGGCGCGACCTGTTTCTGGCTTTCGGCGGATTCGATGAGGATCGTTACCGGCGACCGGCCATCGAAGACATCGAACTGGGCACGTGGATGAGCGCGGCGGGACATCGGATCATTCTTGACAAACAAATCAAGGGCAAGCACCTGAAGCGCTGGACGCTGCCGGGGTTGCTCAAGACCGACATCTTTGATCGCGGCGTGCCCTGGACGCGCCTGATGCTGCGCGCTGGCGCGGCTGCCAACACGCTCAACGTCAAACCAGTTCAGCGCCTCAGCGTGATTTTGGTTTTCCTTACTATCCTGCTAGCGCTCACGGCGTTCTGGCAACCGCTGACGTTGATCCCCGCGGCCGCGCTTGGTGTGGCGGTGACGTCGCTGAACTTCGATTTTTACCGCTTCTTCGCCGCGCATTCGGGCGTTTGGTTTGCGTTGCGCGTCGCGCCGCTGCACTGGCTTTATTTTTGTTACTGCGGTTTCAGTGTGGCGTGGGGGACGTTGCTGCATTACCTGGAAGGCGCGCCCAGCGGCCCGCCTGCGGCCGTCCGGTCTTTAAGCTCTGATTTACACGCGAAGTAATGGCAAAAGAGCCTTCGCTTTCAATCATCATCACGGTCGTCAGCGGTAAAGCGGCGTTACGGCGTTGCCTGGAAGCCCTCGCGCCGCAAATTGATTCGTCCGAGACCGAAGTCATCGCGCCTTACGACCAATGGTCGGCTGAAGCCGGCGATCTTGCTCAGGAATTTCCTCAAGTCCACTTTTATTTTTACGACGATCCGGGCGTGGCGTCATCATCAACTCCGTCGCGTGCGCACCGGCTTTACGACCGCAGGCGGGCGGTTGGGCTGGCGCAGGCGCGCGGGCGAATCATCGCGATGACCGAAGATCATGCCGTTCCTTCTGATGACTGGGTTCGACAGATTCTCGCCGCGCACGGGCAACCATACGCGGTCATCGGCGGCGCCATCGAGAACGCGGTTGATCGTCCGCTCAATTGGGCGCTCTACTACTGCGATTTCGGGCGTTACGGCAAACCGATGGCGGGCGGGGAAGCCGAATACGTTTCCGACGTCAACGTCTCTTACAAACGTGAAGCGTTGGCCGCCATCCGTGAAGTGTGGCGCGACGCGTACCAGGAAACGACCGTGCATTGGGCGTTGCGTTCGCGCGGCGAAACTCTCTACCTCGACCCGCGACTGGTGGTTCATCAACATCGCCCTGCGCTCTCGTGGTGGCAAGCTTATCGGGAGCGCGTCGAGTGGGGCCGCGTCTTCGCCGAAACGCGAGTGACCGCCGTCAGCTTCTGGCGCCGATTGTTTTACGCCGCAGGATCACCCGCGCTGCCGGTTTTACTGCTCGCGCGCGTCCTGAAGCAGATGCGCCGTCAGCGCCGCGCGCCCAGGCAAATTATTCAAACATTGCCGGTCGCGGGCGTGTTGCTCACCGGCTGGGCGCTGGGAGAGTTGATCGGATACATCACCGGGCCGCCGCGTGAAGCGCAAGGCGCCTCTCAAACCGAGGCGAGCGTCGCGTCGGTTGAATCGGAAAAACTGGTGATCTGAGTTGAATTCACTGGCGATTCTTACTTATCACTCGCTGGACACAAGCGGCTCGGTTGTGTCGGTCGCGCCGCAAGCGTTCGCCGATCAAATGTCCACGCTGGCCGAAGCAGGCTTTTGCGGCGTCTCGTTGCGCGAAGCCTTATCGCATCGCGAAGCCCACGCCGCGTGGCCCGAACGATGCGTCGCGCTGACGTTCGATGACGGCTTCGCCAATTTTTATGAAGAAGCTATGCCTGCGCTCGTTCGACACAGCTTCACCGCCACCGTGTTCGTGATCAGCGGATATGTCGGAGGGCGCAACGATTGGGCGCCGCCGCCAGCCCGATTGGGATTGCGCGAGATGCTCACCTGGCCGCAGATCGCCGAAATGTCAGCCGCTGGAATTGAGATCGGAGCGCACACGCGAAATCACAAAGACCTGCGCCAACTCTCGACGGCTGAGGCTCAGGAAGAAATCGGCGGCTCGCGCGTCGAGATTGAAGATCGTTTGGGCCAACCTGTCGATAGCTTCGCTTATCCTTTCGGCTACGTCAGCCCAACGTCGCTTGAGATTGTTCAGCGCGAATTCCGCGCGGCCTGCACGACTGTGCTTCGGAGGGCGAGCGCAGAACCGCTTCACGAACTGCCGCGCGTTGATATGTACTACCTGCGCGCGGCGCGGCAATTGTCGCAGTTGCTCGAAGCCCGGTTGGATCGTTACCTGACTGTCCGTCGTCTGGCGCGGATGGCGCGCGCGACGTTGACGTAAGCCCTTATAGCGGTTTGCAGATGCGTGTGGCGAGGCAGTAGCCCGACCGTGAGGGAGGGCTTGATTCGCAAGCCCTCCCTCACGGTCGGGCTACTGCCACAGGGTCGCATCCAAGCGCAAACCGCTATAATCGCATATGAAGATATTCTCCCGCATAGTCAAACACGCTCGCTTGCAATGGCAGAATCTGAGCATCCCCGATGTCCCCAGCCCGCCGTTCGTCATTCTGTTCATCAATTCGATCTGCAACATGAAATGCGAGCATTGCTTCTACTGGCAGAACCTCAACAAGCGCGACGACCTGAGCTTCGATGAAATCGTCGCGCTCTCGCGCGAACTCGGCCCGATTGAAAATCTCAACCTTTCGGGCGGCGAGCCGTTTCTGCGCAAGGAATTCGGCGCCATCTGCCGGCAGTTCATTCGCCAGAACGGGGTCAAGGAAATTTATGTTCCGAGCAACGGTTGGTACACCGACAAGACCATCGCGCAGATTCGCGAAACGCTGAAGGAGCCGAGCCTGCTGCTCTTCGCGGTCGAGTTATCGCTTGACGGAATGCCGGAGTATCACGACCGATTCAGAGTCGCGCCCGGAGCCTTCGAGCGCGCGATGAAGACTTACGACGCATTGGTCGAATTGCAGCGCGAAGACCCGCGTCTGCAAATTCATTCAATCTCGACCGCGACCGCCGAGAACATGAACGAGATACGGGAGCTGACGACTTTCCTTTATGATCGCTGTCCGCAGATGTCGCATCACAATCTGGCCTTGATTCGCGGCGACCGCAAAAACCCGTCGCTGCAAGGCCCGAAGCTGGCGGAGTATCAAAATCTTTACGAATATGTGCAGCGTTTGTGGGCGCCGCGCGAGCAGAGCCGCTACGGCAGCATAGTCGAGCCGATGCTTCAGTGGGCCAAAATCAAAACCGCGACCGAACAGCGACAGGTGGTTCCGTGCCGCGCAGGCGTGCTCAGCGCGGTGATCAACGCCAACGGCGATGTCAGCGT
>JAJVID010000066.1:0-18138 GCA_022072205.1 Acidobacteriota bacterium | reverse complement strand
ACGGCAGCATAGTCGAGCCGATGCTTCAGTGGGCCAAAATCAAAACCGCGACCGAACAGCGACAGGTGGTTCCGTGCCGCGCAGGCGTGCTCAGCGCGGTGATCAACGCCAACGGCGATGTCAGCGTTTGCGAGGCGCACAAGCCGCTCGGCAATTTGCGCCAGCGTTCGTTCAAGGAAATCTGGTATTCGGACGAAGCGCGAAAGTTGCGCGCCTCGGTTCGCGCCAAAGATTGTTATTGCACCAACGAAATCTTTCTCTGGCCGAGCATCACCTTTCAACCGGTTCAACTGGCCAAAGCGATGGTGGGCGCGAAGGTCTGGCGTCATCCCGCGCCGCTGCCGGTTGACGAGCGGGCCGATTACAGCGATGCGGCTGGCGCGCTCAACCCCAGAGTGTCGCTGCCGGTGTTGCCGAAGCAGTAGCATTCAGAGTATTGACCATATGCGATATGCGATATTTCATATGAAATATCGCATATCGCATATGGCATATGCCTAATGAACTTGGTAAAGAACTTCCTCTCCCTGGCTGGAGCGGAAGCGATCAGCAAGCTGGTGACTTTTGCGGCTTTCGCCTATCTGGCGCGCGTGGCCGGGCCTGAAGGCTTCGGATATCTCGAATTCGCTGGCGCCGCGATCTTCTGCGCCGGGCTGATCGTCGAACAGGGCTTCGGCTCTTACGGCGCGCGCGAGATCGCCAAAGCTCCGCAGCGCACGCCGGAACTGGTGATGGAGATTGTGCTCGCGCGTGTTCTGCTGGCTGTGGTCGCATACGCGATGATCATCGCTTTTGCGCTGATGCGCGAAGGCGCGCCGGTTGTGACTCGGCTGCTTTTGATTTATGGCGCTAGCCTGCTGGCGATGCCGCTGCTTCTGCAATGGGTGTTTCAAGGACACGAGCGGATGCGCGTCGTGGCCGTAGCCCAAATCATCCGGCAATTGGTCTTCGCTGTTGTCGTGTTTGTCTTCGTGCGCGAGGCCGGAAGAATTTGGTTCGCGGCGGCGGCTGAGGTCGCGGCGGTCTGCGGCGCGGCGTTTTTCAGCGTGTGGATGTACCGGCGCCAATTCGGCTTCGAGCGTCTGCGCTTCGCCGTCTCATCGCGATTGTTTCGCGAAGGCGCGGTGATCGGATTGGGACAGATGTTCTGGGTTGCGCGCATCTTCGGCGCGACCTTGATTCTTGGCCTCATCGCGCCCGCTCAAGAGGTCGGTTATTTTGCCGGAGCTTTGAGAATACTGGTCGCGCTTCATACGTTCGTCTGGCTCTACTATTTCAATTTGCTGCCTTCGATGTCGCGGGCGTGGCAGGAGGATCAAAAAGTCTTTGCCGCGCTCATCAATCGTTCGCTGCGCTTTGTGGCGTGGATGGGCGTCGCTGGCGGTTTGATCTGGATCGCGTTGGCGCCGATGGCGATGGCAGGCGTTTACGGATCGGCTTTCGCTCCGGCGGGCGCGACGCTGCAATGGTTCGCGGTCGTGTGCGTGATCGCCGGATTGAGCGGGCATTATCGTTTCGGGTTGATCGCAGCCGGGCGGCAGAACGCCGAAGCCGCGATTGCGGCGCTTGGCGCTGTGGTGGCGATGATCTCGATTCCGCTCGGTTATGACAGATTCGGGTTGCGCGGCGCCGCGTTGGGATTGCTGGCGGCTGAAGCGGCGGTGTGGATTGCGGCGTGGTTTTGTGGACGCCGAATGCTCGGATTGAAAGCTCATTCGCGATTGCTGCTGCGTCCGCTGATTGCGGCGATTCTTGTCTCGGCGGGGTTGTGGGCGCTGCCGGTCTCTTCGGCAATCGCGCGGGCCGCGATGGGAGCCGCTTTGATCTTTGTTCTGGCGTTGGCGTTCGATGCTGACGCGCGGCGGTTGTTGGCGCCGCGCCTGGGCTTGTTCTGGCGCCGTTTGGGACGAGGTGCGTTGGAGGCGACTAGATGAGCGCCGCTGATTTGAAGTTGGAGATTGATTCGCCTCAAAGCGAGGTTGCTCTCGATACGCGGCGGCGCGCCCGCGTGACAGCGTTCGGACTGGCGCTGGCGGCGGCGACGCTCTATGCGCCGCTGATCGGTTGGGGCGCGCCGCAGGCGACGGCGCCGAATCGCATCAAGACGTTCGCGACCGATGAAATCCTTCCGCTCGAAGCTCTGGCCGAGATGCGCAACACCTTTGTCGTTTCGAGGCCGGATCGAAATTACGGTTATCCGTGGTGGCATTACTTCACCGTCGCCGTCGCGCAGGCGCCTTACCTCTGCTACCTGCGGCTCACGGGCAAGCTTCAAGCTCCGTCGCCCGATTATCCTTTCGGGTTGGAAGATCCTGTGGGATCGTTGCGCGCGCTGACGCTGATTGGCCGGATGGTGAGCGTCCTGATGGGCGCGGGCGTGGTAGTCGCGGCCTATTACTTCGGGAGCATCCTGTTGGGGCATCTGGCCGGAGTCATCACGGCGCTGCTGACGATGCTCAACTACCTGATGTTCTACTACAGCCGTACCGGAAACCCGGATGTTCCGGCTTTCTTCTGGAGCAGCGTTGGGCTGGCGATCTTCGCCAAAATTATGATTGCAGGATTGACCGTCCGGCGAGCCGCATGGCTGGGGGTATTCGCCGGGTTGGCGATGGCGACCAAAGATCAAGCCCTGGTGATCTTTTTGCCGGTTGGCCTTTGTCTGTTGATTCCAGGCGTCAGCCCGCTGACAGAGTCGTCCGGCTTGCAGGGGAAGTCCGCGCGCTGGCGGCCTATTCTGGCGGGATTGGCGGCGTCGCTTGTGGCTTACGCTGTGGGGACTGGTCTGGTCGTTGATCCGCAACGGCACCTCACGCATGTTCACGCGCTTTTCTTCGACCCGCAGCGTGTGAGCGAGGCTGCTGATTATTGGCCGCCGCATCCGCGAACATTGGCCGGGACGCTTGGCCTGCTCACCGATTACCTGCGCAAACTGGCGGTGATGGCGCCGCCGCCGCTGCTGCTGGCCTCAATCGCTGGCGTGTTACTGGCGCTGCGATCCAAACCTCGATTGCTGGTTCTGGCGCTCCCCGCGCTTGCGCTCTTCGTATTGCTGCTCTTGCCGATTGGGATTGTCGTTCTGCGTTATTTGTTGCCGCTGGCTCTGATCGTCAGCGCGTTCGCCGCTTACGCCTTGATGGAATTGCGGCGCTCGCGGTTGCGCTGGTTGTGGGTTCCATCGCTGGCTGTCATCTGCGTGTGGCAGGCGTTGATTGGGGCCGATCTCAGCTACGCTCAATATCACGACACGCGCTACGCGGCGGCGGCGTGGTTTGCGCGAGAGGCGAGGATCGGAGATCGGGTGGAATATTTTGGCGCGCCGGAGATTATGCCGCATCTGTCAGCCGACATCGCTTCCAGGCACGTAGCCGGGCGCGCGCGTTGGATGGGCCAGATCGGGAGCGGGGCAGCGGCGCTTCGATACCTGGTGAAAGAAGGACCTGAATACGTGGTCATCATTCCCGATTGGACGAGCCATCCTGGGATGGAGCGCAGCGCGGATTGCCCGCCTGAAGTGTATGCGGCTTTGGAGGACGGCTCGATTGGCTATGCGCTGGCGGCGTATTTCCCCACGCGCACTTTGCTTGGCGGCTGGCGTCCGCCGTTGGATAATCCCTCAGTTTGTCCGCCCGCGCGTATCTTCGTGCGCCGCGCCGCGTCAATGTCGAGATAATGGCTAATGGTCAGTTCGATCCTGAGGCGCCGCTCCAAATGCGCGCCCCAAATCATCGCTCCCAATTTTTGAGACGACACAAGTGAATCACCCAATCAAGCATCTTTTCACCGTTCTTCGCGCGGCGTTCGGCGCCGGATTACTTTATTACGTGCTTAAAACGAGCGGCGGATGGGGAGCCGTAAAGCCGATGATCTCGACGGCGTGGCTGCTGCCGTGCCTGGCTCTATTGACGATCTTCGGCGCCGCCTTCGAATCGAAGAGGCTCGGCTTTCTTTTCCGCGCCCAGGACATGCTCTTGTCATTTGCCCGGGGCTATCGCGTCGTCGCCATCGGCGCTTTATTTAACTTCTGCATTCCGGGCGGTACGGGCGGCGATGTGATGAAGCTGTATTATCTGGCGGCGGATAAGCGCGGGCGGAGAGTCGAAATCGCCACGGTGTTGTTTGTTGATCGCGCGGTGGCGCTCTTTTGTATGCTCTGCCTGGTGGTCACGCTGGCGCTGCTCGATGGGAAGCTGGTGTGGGAATACCCGCTGATCGGCAGTCTGGTGGGCGCCGCCGGCTTGATCGCCGCCGGATTGCTGGTGGGCGGCGTCGTGGCTTGTTCAACGACCCTGCGCGCGAGCCGCTGGTACGCGTATTTGATGGACAGATTGCCGCTGCGCCGTTACCTGGTGCGCGCGGCTGATGCGCTTTATGTCTTTCGCCAAAACAAAACAGCGCTGGCTAAAGCGGCTGCGTTGTCCGTTGCCGGGCATCTGACACTGCTCGGCGTATTTGTCGCCGCAGGGCGGGCGCTCATGCCGAATGCGCCGGCCATCGCCGTTTGCCTGCTGGCGCTGCTCGGTCTGCTCGCCAACACGCTGCCGATCACTCCGGGCGGGCTGGGCGTTGGTGAAGCGGCGTTTGAAGGATTGTTCCGCTCAATCGGCTACAGCGGCGGAGCGCGGCTGATTCTGGCGTGGCGCGCAGGCGCGCTCGCGCTGTGTTGCGTGGGATGCGCGCTCTACGTCGCCGGTGCGCGGCGTATTGATCAGTACGCCGATCAATCGGGCGCGCCAAGCGCAGCGGCTCCATCTTCGTGGTGAGAATGCCTGAAATCGTAACCAGGCTGGGAGAGAAATCGGCGGCGGATGAGGTCGTCCTACGACTCGCGCGCGCGCCGGAAGCTGAGGCTCTGGGACGATTGATGTCCGAGGCGATAACTTGGAGCCGTATGAGCGAGCTTGGTCCCGGTTTCGTGACATTGCTGCATCGCCACATGATCAACTCGACTCACGCAATCTGTTACGTCGCGGAGCGCGAAGGCGAAATAATCGGTTACTCCGTCTGGACCGTTGATTCGTCGAAGTTCTATCGGGAATTTCTGCTGCGCCACGGTTTCAGAGCGGCGATTATCCTGGCGCCGAAAATTTTTCGCCTGCAACAGCTCAAGACCATCGTGCGCTGCCTGACCTATTTCCCCGAAGCTCACCCGGACGATCCGCAAGCCGAGGTTTTGAGCTTCGCCGTGCGGCCGCAGGTCAAGCAATCGGGAGTCGGCAAAGCGATCTTCAACGCGCTGGCCCGCGAGATGGAAACGCGCGGCGTCAAAGCTGTCAAAGTCGGAGCCGTCGAAGCGACCAACGAAGGAGGCAACCGTTTCTACAGCCGCCTGGGATGCGAACTGGTCAGAACCGAACCCTTTTATAGCGACAATCAGGTCAACGTCTATGTCTACCGCATTGCCTGAAAATCGCGAGTGGCCAGCGGTCAATGATCAGCGCCAAATGGTTGCGGAAGCCGATTGCGTTGAGTATGAACAGACGCTCGCCCGGTTGATCGGCGTGAACCAGGCGGTCGCTTTCGGTTATGCGCGTCACGCTTTGATCAGCATTCTCGACGCCGCCGGATTGACGCCGGGTGATGAAGTGATTCTGGCGCCGCTGACCTGCAAGGTCGTGCCGCTGGCGTTGTTGTCATTAAAGCTGAAGCCGGTTTATGCGGACATCGCGGCGGAGACTTTGAATCTGGATGCGCGGGCTGTCGAGTCCGCCATCAGCCCGGCCACCCGCGCGATTCTTTTCCAACACACTTATGGCCATCCGGCGGGCATCGAGAGCGTGGCAAGGATCGCGGCTCGAAAGAACCTCTTGCTGGTTGAAGACTGCGCGCAATGCCTGCCATACGCGGCGGACGGTTATCGTCCCGGAAGCTGGGGGCAGGCGGCGATCTTCAGCGCCAATCTGCTCAAGCCGCTGCCGGCGGGAAGCGGTGGCGTCGCCGTGACAAACGATCATCGTCTGGCCGCAGCGGTGCGCGCGCGGCGAGACAGGCTTCCGCAGCGAGGCCGATTCGCTGAAGCGGCGCTTTTCATCGAGAGCCGGATTCACCGTTACGCGCTTTCTCCGAGGCTCTACTGGCCGCTTTTTGAAATCAACCGCGCGTTTGGCCCCAGCTATCGCGCGCGCCCGCTGGCCGAGGAAATCGCTGGCGAGATCAGCGCTCAGGCTTACCGCATCAACGCTTCGCAATCGCGCGCCGGGCTAAGCTGGCTCGCCAGACTTCCGGCCATCGCCGCTCATCGCCGGGCAAACTGCGCTGGCTACGTCGAGGCATTGCAAGATGTCGCTGGTCTGAATCTGCCCTGCGCCAACGTGTCCGAACCGCTTTACTACTTTCCCGCGCTGGTCGAACGCAAACGTGAATTGCTGCGGGCGGCTCGGCGGCGCTTGCTTGAAATAATCCCGTGGCCGCTGCAAACGCCTATCTACCCGATCGAGCGTGAGGCAGACCTGGCAAATTACGATTACCGGCTCGGAAGCTGTCCAGTTGCGGAAGAGACGGCGCGCAGCCTGGTCGGGCTTCCCACGTCGCCAATGAATGCAGGGCAGCGCGACGCGGTGGCGGCGTTGCTCAAAGGTCATCATGCAAAAACTGGCGGCGCCCGAAATCAGTGTTGAGCGGCTGGGGCAAACGGATGTCGCGGCGTTGGAATCTTTCCTGCGGGAAAACGCCGACGCGACTGTCTTCCATAGCTGGGAATGGCTCCGCGTGATCGAGGCCACTTACGGGCATCAATGCGATTACTGGGCCGCGCGGTCGGCCGGGCGCATCACCGGGGCGTTTCCGGCGCTCACGATGCGGATGCCGGTTCTGGGAACCAAGATGGTCGCCACGCCATACCAATATCACAGCGGGACGCCGCTCGCCGCATCAGGAGAACACATCGAATTGGTCGAACGCGCCCTCGCGCGGGCCGTTGAAACTGACGCCGGGTATTTGGAGATCAGACACTACGAACCCGCGCCCTTCCTCGAAAAGATGGGATTTACGCAAGTGGATTCTCAGTTGGTGACGACCTCGACCCCGCTGGCCGGTCTCGATCTGAAACTGCTGCGCCGGAATCATCAGCGCAGCGTGAAGAATGCGCTCGAAGCTGGCGTCTCAATTACCGAGAGCGAAACTCTGGAGGATTTGAAATTATTCCGGCGGCTATATCTGATCGAAGGCCGGCGGCTCGGCGCTCCGCAGGCGGGATGGAACTTCTTCGAAAATCTTCACCGCCTCGCGCGCTCGCGTTATCGTCTGCTGCTGGCCTGGTCGGCGAACGTTTGCCTCGGAGGCCTGCTCACGCTGGAGGACGAGCGAAACGTGTTCGCCCGCTGTGGAGCCTACAGTTCGCCAGCCGCGCTCAAGCTTCACGTTGGCGCGGCCCTTCGCTGGCGCGCGATGAGCGACGCGGCGCAAAGAGGATGCCGATTCTTTCATCACGGCATCTCCTGGAGCGGCGACACCGGGTTGATTCATTACAAGGAAGGCTGGCGGGGAATGACTCATCCAGTCCACGTCTATGTTTATCCCATCCGCTCTCAGCCGCCCGCGCCGGGCGGCTACTTCGAGGGGTTCTCTCTGGCAAAAGCGATATGGCGGCGTATGCCTTTGCGGGTGGTTGACCGGGTGGGCCAACTTGTGACTCAGTGGGTAGGCTGACGACGATTGATTCAAGCGGGCCGGCCAGCGCTAAATGCCGGTGAATCGCGCGAGAGTTTATGAAGACTATCGGCTCTCCTGGCGCAATCCAATCACAGGTTGATGAAACTTCGCCGCGCGCCGTGATTCATCTGGACCTGGACGGCGGAAAGCAGATTTATCGCGTCCACGGCTGGCGATGGCGAAGTCTGGACGATCCTCTTTTTGCGACAGGTATGCGCCGCGCGCTGGACTTTTTTGAGCGGGCCGGGGTCAAAGCCACTCTGTTTGTGATCGCTGAAGACCTTGGCGACGCGCGCAAACGCGAGTTGCTGCAGGAGGCCATCAGGCGAGGCCACGAGATCGCCTCGCATTCGCTCACGCATCGCAAATTGACCGCGCTCACGTCCGGCGAAAAACGGCGCGAAATTTTTGAAAGCCGCGAGCGGCTGGCGTCGGAGTTAGGTGTCGAAGTTCGCGGTTTTCGCGCGCCGGGCTTTGCGATGGATCGTGAATCGCTTGAGTTAATTGATGAAGCCGGATACGCCTATGATTCATCGCTCTTTCCGGGCGGAGGCTTTGCTCGCGGCATTGAGGTGGATCGGTTGAATGAGTGGCCGCATTCTCCGCTGGCTGATCGCCGGCTCGTGGAACTGCCGTTGCCTGCCTATGATCCGTTGCCGTTTCCTTTTCATCCCTGTTACAGCCTGATGCTAGGCTCGTGGTATTTCCGTCTTGGACTGTGGCGGTTTCAACGCGCCGGCGCGCCGCTGGTGTTGCTCTTCCATCTGGCCGATTTCGCCGACAGGCTGCCCAATGATTACATGCCCAATATGATGGCCAGGCTCTATCTGCTTACGCACTTGAGCGTTGAAACCAGACTGCGGCGCTGCGCGTGGATGCTGAGCCTGACGCAACGCAAATATCAACTGGTTACCACAGCAGACCTGCTCGATCAGATTTCCGAATCTGCGCGGACGCCGTTCGCGTCACGGCCTGACAAAATTATTGATGAAAGCTGTCATTCAAAATCTCAAGAACGGCGAGTTGCAAGTTGACGAAGTGCCGCCGCCCGCGTTGCAACCGGGCGGAATCCTCGTTCGCGTGCGCCGCTCGCTGATCAGTCTTGGAACAGAGAAAGCCGTCATCGAACTCGCCAGCAAAGGGCCGCTCGGCAAGGCCAAAGCCCGTCCCGACCTCGCCCGCAAGGTGATCAATAAAGCGAAGCAGGAGGGCCTCTGGAACACTTATCAGGTGGTGAAGAACCTGATCAGTTCGCCGATTCCGCTTGGCTATTCCTGCGCTGGCGAAGTGATCGCGGTCGGCGCCGAAGCCGCTGAATTCCGCGTCGGCGACCGCGTGGCCTGCGCTGGGCTTAGCTACGCCAATCACGCCGAGGTCAATTACGTTCCGCGCAATCTGGCTGTGAAGATTCCTGAAGGTCTGTCTTATGACGACGCCTGCTTTGTGACGCTCGGCGCGATTGCGATGCAGGGAGTGAGGCTGGCCGAGATCGAGTTGGGCGCGAAAGTCGTGGTGATGGGGCTTGGCCTTGTAGGCCAGATCGCCGCACAATTGGCGCGATGCGCGGGCGCGTCGGCGCTGGCGACCGATCTTGATTCGAGCAAGGTGGCGTTGGCCGAAAAGCTCGGAGCGCATCGAGGCGTGAGCGATCCTGCGCAACTGGCCAACGCGGTCGCGCAATTCACTGGCGGACACGGCGCCGACGCGGTTTTGATCTGCGCGGCGACGAAATCGGATGGGCCTGCGCAAACAGCGGCGCAGATTTCGCGGCTCAAAGGCCGAGTGGTCATCGTCGGCGACGTCGGCATGAGTCTTGATCGGCGCGCCTATTTTGAGAAAGAAGTCGAACTCGTCGTCAGCCGCTCTTACGGGCCGGGCCGCTACGATCCGGCTTACGAGGCGCGCGGCGTTGATTATCCTCTGCCTTACGTGCGCTGGACGGAAGGGCGCAACATGCTCTCGTTTCTGGAACTGGCGGCGAGAGGTGATGTCAACGTCGCTCCGCTCGTCACGCATCGCTTCCCAATCGAGAAGGCCGAAGAGGCTTATCAATTGGTGACTGGCGAGAGGCGTGAACCGGCGATTGCCGTCCTGCTCGAATACGACGGCGATGAGCCGCAACCCGCGCGAATAGATTTGCCAGCGTCAGGGAGCGCCAAAAAACGTCCGGTCAAAATCGGCGTGATCGGCGCGGGCCAATTCGCCAAAGGCGTGCTGTTGCCGGCGTTCGCAAGGCAGAAGGCGGCGCGGTTGAGCGCCTTCTGCACCTCATCCGGTTTCACGAGCAAGGACATTGCCGAACGTTACGGCGCGAGTTATTGCGCGAGCGATCCGGCGGAGATCATCAACGACCGGGAGATTGACGCCGTGCTGATCGCCACGCGGCACAATCAACACGCGCCGTTGACGATTGACGCGTTGCGAGCGGGGAAGGCGGTCTTCGTCGAAAAGCCGCTGGCGATGAATGAAGAAGAGTTGGCGGAGTTGTGCGATGTCGCGCGAGCGGTTGAAAGGCCGCGCGTGATGGCGGGCTTCAATCGCCGCTTCTCTCCGCTGGCCGCGCGGTTGAAAGATTTCTTCGCCGCGAGCCGCGAGCCGAAATTCATAAGCTATCGCGTCAATGCTAGCGCGGCGGCGCCTGAGAGCTGGGTCTTCGATCCGGTTGAAGGCGGCGGGCGAATCATCGGCGAAGTCTGCCACTTCGTTGACATGATCTGCTATCTGACCGGAGCGACGCCGCGCCGCGTCTTCGCCGAATCGCTGGCCGGCCCCGGCCATCCGGCGCTCGAACGCGACAACGTCACAATCACGCTGCGGATGTCGGACGATTCAATCGGCGTGATTCATTATCTGGCCAACGGCGACGCTTCATTGCCGAAGGAATACATCGAGATGTTCGGCGGGCAGCGGTCGGCGATCCTGGACAACTTCCGCAGCCTCTCGCTGCACCACGGCAATCGCCGCCGCCGCCATCGTCTGATCAATCAAGCCAAAGGGCACGCTGAAGAGGTCGCGGCGTTTGTGCAGGCGTTGGAGACCGGCGCGCCAATGCCGATTGATTTTGAAACTCTGGTCGCGGTCACGCAGACCACTTTCCTGATTCACCGCAGCCTGGATTTGGGTTGCCCGGTAGATTATGAGCAGGCAGTTAGCGATAGTCGCTGAACCGGAGCGGGCGCAGACCGCTGCCTCGGAGCTTTACGCGACGATGATCCTGGAGCAAGCGCAGCGCGCGCTCGGCCTGATGGATCGCGAGGCGTTGAGTCCAACCGCCGGTTGCTGCGACCGCACCTACTGGGCGTGGAAGTTCGTTGATTTTCCGGGCGCGCGTTTTCAAGAGGCGCTTTGCGCGCTCAGCTTTCTGTACGCGGCCGAGTTTGACGGCAATGGCTATTATCGAAACCGGCGATTGCTCGAATGGATCGGATCGGGCTTGCGTTTCTGGTTTTCGATTCAACATCGCGACGGCAGCTTCGACGAGGCTTATCCGTTCGAGCGCTCGCTGGCGGCCACGTCTTTCACAACTTTCTACGTCGGCGAGGCTCTGGAATTTCTCGGCGACGATCTTTCGCCCGAATTGCGCGCGAAGACGACGGAGACGATGAGGCGCGCGGGCGAATGGCTTGCGCGCAACGACGAGACGCACGGCTTTCTTTCAAATCACCTGGCCGCAGCCGCAGCCGCGCTCTTCCACGTTTATCGCGTGACGGGCGATGCGACATTCAAGCAGCGGAGCCGTTACTTTCTCGACAAGATACTCGACCGGCAATCATCCGAAGGCTGGTATGACGAATACGGCGGCGCCGATCCGGGCTATCAAACTCACGGCAGCTTTTATCTGGCGCGTCTGTGGCAACTCAGCGGCGATGGCAGGTTGATGGAATCGCTTTGCCGTTCGATGATCTTTCTCGCGCACTTTGTACATCCTGACGGCAGCCTGGGCGGCGAATACGCTAGCCGCAACACGCAGACTTATTACCCGGCGGCGTTTGAAATGCTTGCGATTCACGACGCGACGGCGGCGTGGATAGCCGAGACGATGCGGCCATCGGTCGCAAGCGGAGCGGCGGCTGGCTTGCGCGGCATTGACGTGTACAACTATTTCCCCTGCCTCAACAATCTGGTTTTCGCTTACCTCGCGTGCGCCGAAAGAGGCGACCATCGCGCGCTTGAGCTTGAAGAGCCGTCAAGCGAATCGGAGTTCGTCTGGTTTCCGCAGGCGGGATTGGCGCGCGTGCGGCGGGACGATTACGACGCTTATGTCGGAACGGCAAAAGGCGGAGTGATCAAAGTTTTCGACCGGACGCGGCGCAAGCTGGTTTACAGCGACTGCGGCTACATCGGGCAGTTGGACAACGGGCGATTGATCGCCACTCAGTATCAGGATTGCGCTCGGCCCATCGAGGTCGAGTCGGATCGGATTGAAGTCGAAGGCGAGTTCCGCGAAGTCACGCGCCCGACGATGACGCCGCTCAGATTCACGGCGTTTCGATTGTTCACGATTTCGTTGGGCCGCCTGGCCGGTTTGGGGCGATGGCTCAAGCAGCGGCTGGTGAAAGTGTTGATTCACGATCAGCGCGCGGTTCAACTTCGATTCAACAGAGTCATCACGTTCGATGAAACGGGAGTCAGCGTTTGCGATGAGCTTGATGGGCCGGACGGCCATCGCGTCGCTCATTTGATCTGGAGCGAATCGTTCACGACTATCCACATGGGATCATCGCGTTATTTCGTCAATCACGAGATTGAAGAGCCAGAGGTCGTCGAGCCTGACGCTTCGCGCGAGGTTGATCCCAAACGGCTTGCCGAGGGCGTGACTTTGCGCCGGGCTGTGACATTTCGCTAGCGGACATATTTCATATGCAATATGAAATATGAAATATGAAAAAGATGTGCGGCATTTGCGGATACATCGGCGTAGTTGAAGATGGGCTGCTGGAAAGCATGACCGCCGCCCTGAGCCATCGCGGCCCTGACAGCGCCGGATATTTTCGCGGCGACGGCGCCGGCCTGGGCCATCGCCGTTTGAGCGTCATTGATGTCGAAGGCGGACAGCAGCCGATTGAAAATGAAGACGGCTCGCTGGCGTTGATCTGCAACGGAGAGATCTACAACTATCAAACACTGCGCGAGGGGTTGCTGGCGCGCGGCCACCGGTTCCGCACGAAGTCGGACTCCGAGGTGATTCTGCATCTTTACGAAGATCAGGGGCCGGATTGTTTGCAGCGCTTGAACGGTATCTTTGCGATTGCGATTTATGATCGCAACAACCGGCGGCTGTTTCTGGCGCGCGACCGGTTGGGCGTGAAGCCACTCTATTACGCCGATCTGCCGGGCCGCTTTTTGTTCGCTTCGGAGTTCAAGGCGATCTTGCGCGACCGCAACTGGACGCCCGCGTTGAATCCACGCGCCGTTCACGATTATCTGGCGCTGCGTTACGTTCCGGGGCCGGACGGGATGTTCAAAGAGTTGCGCAAACTGCCGGCTGCGCATTACGCATTGATTGAAGGTGGCCGCGCGACGCTGCATCGTTATTGGCAGCCGGATTTGTTCAGCGGGCCGTTTGCCGCGAGCGAGGAAGAATACCTGGAAGGCTTCGCCGATCATTTCGAGCGCAGCGTGCGGATGCAGATGGTTTCGGAAGTTCCGGTCGGCGCCTATTTGAGCGGCGGATTGGATTCGAGCGTCATCGTCGCGGCGATGTCGCGCCTGACTTCAAAGCCTGTCCGCACCTTCACGGTCGGCTTCGATTACGAACACGATGAATTGAGCGAGGCGGCGGAGACGGCGAAACTGCTGGGTTGCAATCACACCGAGGTCGCTTGCCGGGCGTCGGATGTCGAGCTTTTGCCTGACGCCGTTTATCACCTCGATGAGCCGGTCGGCGACGCCATCGTCATCCCGATGTTTCAACTGGCCCGCGAAGCGAAGAAGCGGGTGACGGTGATTTTGGCGGGCGAGGGAGCGGATGAAATCCTGGGCGGTTACATCTTTCACCGGGCGCTGCTGGCCGGGCATTTGCTGGCTCGTGTGACGCCGCGCGCTATTCGCAGCGGGCTGCTCGCGCCGGCTCTATCGCTCACTCCATCGAGCTTGATCAATCTTGCTTTCAGCTATCCCGCGGCGCTGGGCGAACGCGGCAAACTTAAAGTGGTGGATTTTCTGCGCCTGCTTGAGCCGGAGCAATTGCCCGAAGCCTACCGTCATCTGATCTCCCTTTTTGATGAGCGCGACACGGCTGATCTTTACACGGATGATTTCAAAGCCGCGCTCAACGGCTGCGGCGGCCGTGTCAGTAGCCCGACCGTGAGGGAGGGCTTTGGTTCGATAGCCCATGCCCTCCCTCACGGCCAGGCTACTGACACGGCGCCTTATCTCAATCGCATTCTCCATCTGCAATTCGATCACTGGCTGCCCGAAGATATTTTGATGAAGCAGGACAAGATGTCTATGGCGCACGCGATTGAAGCGCGAGTGCCGTTTCTTGATCACGAACTGGTTGAGTACGCGCTGCGGCTCCCTCCCGCGATGAAGATTCGCGCGGGAATATCGAAGCATATCCTCCGGCGATACGCCGGCCGCTTATTGCCGAAGAGGTCCACCTCGCGGCGGAAGATGCCTTTTTACGTTCCAATCGAACAATACTTCTCTGACCCCAGGTTTCAGGAATTGATGGCCGACACGCTGTCGGAGAAATCAATCCTGAAGCGCGGATTGTTGCGCCCCGAAGCAGTGTTGAAATTGTGCCGAGCGATGCGGCGAGGCGAATTCGTCTTCGTCAAACAAGTCTTCAGCCTGATAGTTTTGGAGCTGTGGTTCCGCATGGCCGTTGACCGGCGGGGCGCGGCTTGAGGAGGATGCGATGGATATTTCGGTCGTTTGTCCTTTCTACAATGAAGCGGAGATTATCGAGTCGGCCGTTGAGAAGTTGCTTGCGCAACTCAGCTCACTCGATGCCGAGTGGGAGTTGATCATCGTCAATGATGGCTCGACTGACGGTTCTGAGGCGATTGCGCAGAGACTGGCCTTGCGTGATTCGCGCTTGCGAGCGCTTGGCTACCGCTTCAATCGCGGCCGCGGCTACGCCTTGCGTACTGGGATTGCCGCCGCGCGCGGCGAGATCATCGTCACCACCGAGATTGACCTCTCCTGGGGAGAGCGGATCGTGCATGATCTGTTTGACGCGATGCGGTCGTGGCCGGATGTTGATATGGTCGTCGCCAGCCCGCATCTGGAAGGCGCCGGACCCAGTGGCTATCGTAACGTGCCTTTCAAACGGGTTTGGCTGAGCCGTCTTGGCAACCGCGTGATCCGCGCTTGCATGTTCAACGGAGTGACGATGAATACGGGGATGACGCGCGCTTACCGGCATCAGGCGATTCAATCCTTGCCGCTTTTGGAAGACGGCAAGGAATTTCACCTCGAAGTCATTCTCAAGGCGGCGGCGTTCGGCTTGCGCATCCGCGAGATACCGGCGGTGCTGGAATGGAAAGAATACAAACATCACGGCAAGCGCGTGAAACGGAAAAGTTCATCACGCGTCAACCGGCTTATCGTCTCGCACAGTCTCTTCAGTGTCTTCGCCAACCCCGTGCGATACGTCTGGGCGATGAGCTTCACCTCGCTCGGATTGGGAGCCGCCTTTTTAATCTTCGCGGCATTGCTGTTTTACTGGCGAATGGTGTCGGCTTACACCGCATTGCTCAGCCTCTCGCTGCTGATTCTGGGCATTGTCCTGTTCGTCCTGGGCGTGGTCGTCAAACAGGGCAATATGATTCAGCGCGAACTGTGGGTGCTGCAAAGTCATCAGTTCAACCATCACGGGTTTGATGGGACTTGCAAGCAGGGGGGTGGCGGCGAAGGCGCTCACTTTTTCAGCAAACATTATCGTTGAGCTATGACTGCTACTTTGATCAAAGACCGGGAACGGGCCGCCGCCTGGGACACTGAACCTGGCAAACAGATCGCTCCGTGGCGTTTCTCGCCGCGCGGCATCGCCGTGAGATTGTTCATCACCTGCTGGCTGGTTTACGGATTGCATTTCGCCACGAACATCGTGCGCGAGATTTATCCGGCGCTGGCGCTGGGCGATCACTTCTCGTTCCGCCTGGATGAATACGCCAACATGCATCCAGACCTGTTCGAGAAGCCGGGCTACGGCTGGCACAGCGGCAACAATCCGGGCGTTTCCATGCTGGCCGCGATTCCGTACGCGATGGCGCGCCCGTTGATTGATCGCGTAGTCGCGCGCGTCCAACAGCGACGCGCCGCGAGCGGGCACGCCGAACCGCCCGCTTACAACTCGCCCTGGCCGATGGCGCGCGAATTTTACAAAGAATCGTGGCGGCGTGGTTACGACATCAAGTTCGGGCTGGCGGCTTTCGTCATGCACGCATTCTGTATGGCGCCGATTTCGGCGTTGGGCGTGGTGGCGATGTTTTTCACGCTGCGTCACATTTTCAGATCGGATCGAATGGCGTTCTGGCTCGCGCTGCTCTACGCGTTCGGCACGCCGGTTTTCTTCCGCACGGGCTTTTTGAATCACAATCTCATGCTCGGCCACTTCGTTTTCATGGGATTTGTGGCGATGTGGAATCCGGGTTACGACAAGAAATGGTCGTCACAGACGCGATTCTTTCTGGGCGGATTGGCGGGCGGGACGGCGTTTCTGTTCGATAACAGCGGCGTGGTGCTTCTGCTCGGCCTGTTCGTTTACGGCCTCGCGCAACGTTGGAGCAAAGCGGTTGGCGATCCGCGCCGCGTCGTTGATGTCGCGCGGCACGGCGTGTGGTATGTGATCGGCACGCTGGGGCCGGTGGGCCTGCTCTGGTTTTATCAATGGAAGAGTTTCGGAAATCCGTTTCTGCCGGGCCAGCACTGGATGCCGCCGGTGGAGTGGATTGATCTCGGCTATCAGGGCTTCGGGCCGCCGCAGCTTTCGTTGCTGCTCTCGCTGGCTTTTGATTACCGCTACGGATTGTTTGTCACCGGCCCGATTTTTCTGCTCGCGCTGCTCGCGCCATTCGTCAACAGCGGCAAATGGCGCGGCGAGCGGCGCTCGATGCCGGCGATTGAATTGACGGCGATGCTTGCGCTCTTTGTGGCGTTCTGGGTTTTCTTCAGCGGCGTCAATTACACGCGGCTGCAATTTAACACCGGCATTCGTTACCTCGCCGCGATCTTCCCGTTCGTGTTCATTCCCGCGACGCTGGCGCTCGTGCGGCTGCCACGACTCGCCATCTACTTTCTGGCGGTCATCTGCGTTACCGAATCGTGGTGTCTGGCGATGCACCGCGATGTCGAGCGCGGTCTGGGCGTGTTTGATCCGATCCTGCACGTTTTCATCGGCGGCTTTGAACTGCCCGCGCTCACGACTCTTTCGCGGATGGGTGATCAGTTCGGAGAGTTTCTCTCCCGAGGCGTTTCGCCGCTGCCCCTGTTCGCGCTGACCGCCGCAATCCTCTGCGGCGTCTGGGCGTCTTTCGCGCGCCCGTTGAACCATCCAGCCCCGGCTACTCCTGAAACCCCCTCACACTGAAAGCTGTATATGACCATACAAGACAATCAGGGCGCGGCGCCAATAACTGTAGACGTGGTGATCCCCGTGTTGAACGAAGCGCACGTCCTGGAAAAAAGCGTGCAGACCGTGCGCGGATTTCTCAATCAAAATTTCACCGATTATGAATGGCGGATAGTGATCGTTGATAACGGCTCGACCGATGGAACCGATCAGGTAGGTTTGAGGCTGAGCGATCTATTTTCCGATGTTCATCTGATTCATTTGACGCAGAAGGGGCGCGGGCGCGCGTTGCGCCACGCCTGGATGCAGAGCAAGGCCGACGTGGTTTGTTACATGGACGTAGACCTCTCGACCGATCTGAGTTTTCTGCCCGCGCTGATCGGCGCCATCGCGCACAACGGTTACGACGTGGCCACCGGATCGCGGCTGATGAAAGAGTCGAAGATCAAGCGTTCGCTCAACCGCGAAATCATCTCGCGCTGCTACAACCTTCTGCTCAAAGCCATTCTCTTCACGCGCTTCTCCGACGCCCAATGCGGTTTCAAGGCCGTCAGCCGGAAGGCCGTTGATCGGATTGTGCCTCAGATCGTTGATCAATCGTGGTTCTTCGACACCGAACTGCTGGTTCTCGCGCAAAAACAGGGCTACCGCATCAAAGACATTCCCATCGTCTGGATCGAAGATGACGACAGCCGCGTCAAGATCGCGCGCACGGCCTGGGACGACATCAAAGGGGTTTTCCGTTTGCGCTGGCAATTGTGGCGCGGATTCGCTCAGGCGCACGAGGTAAGCCGCGAAGAGTCGTAAGATGGATTCTCTGTTTATCACTGGCGCTACCGGCTTCATTGGACGAAGCCTCGTTTCTCAACTCGATCCGGCGCGTTATCAAAACATCTGCTGTCTGAGCCGGAAGCATAGGGGCGCCGCGCGACATCCAAATGTTCAGATGATCAAAGGCAGCCTGAGCG
>JAJVID010000150.1 GCA_022072205.1 Acidobacteriota bacterium | reverse complement strand
TCGAACATTTTTTGGAAATAGCGATTGCGCTCCGGCGTTTGTCTGTTCCGCTCGAAGGCCTCGACCAGTTCACGAAACGCTGCGTCGCTTGCGGCCAGCGCGGGAACGAGCTTGTTGAGAATCCCGTTCGAGTCGTACTCGTTGAACTCCGGCAAGGTTTGAAGCTCAGGCCATCGCATACCGGCTTCGATGAAGCATTGACCGGCGATCTCAGCCGTGCGCCGCTGCCGCGTGAGCGCGCCCGAATAGATTTCATCGAACTCGACGCTCTGCCGAATCCAGAATTTGCCGAGCATTCGCGCCTGCTCTTCGCCCAACTGCGAAAGTTGGTCGCTTTCTTTCTCGAACGTGCGCGACTGTCCGTGCCGGACTAAAACCAGGTAACCCATCTTTCATGCCTTCGCTGAATTGATTTGATCCTGCAATCGCCGCATTCCGCGCAGCCAGCGGTCGTAATCGTTCGCCTTGCGCTGGAAATATTCGGCGACTTCGGGGTGCGGCAGGATCAGGAATTTCTCTTCGGCCAAACCACGAACGACAGCTTCGGCTGCGTCTTCCGGTTCGATTGCGCCTGCGAGCAGGAAACCGGCGGCTCCGGCCTCCGCGCTCGCCATCAGCAGGTTCGTCTTCACGCCCTGCGGACACAGGCAGGAGACTTTGATCCCGCGGTCGCCGTAAGTGATCGAGAGCCATTCGGCGAATGCGACAGCCGCGTGCTTCGTCACCGAATACGGCGCTGAGCCGATTTGAGTGAGCAGGCCCGCAGCCGACGCGGTGTTGAGCAGATAGCCGCCGCCGCGTTCGAGCATCTGCGGCAGCACAGCGCGCGCCGCGAAGATGTGAGCCATCACGTTCACTTCCCAGATGTTTTGCCAGGCTTCGTTCGTGACCTGTTCAAAACCGGGAATGCCGCCGATGCCCGCGTTCGAGCAGAAAAGGTCAACAGGGCCGAAAGCCTCGTTGGCTTTGGCGACGAGCGCGATGATGTCGGCTTCGTTAGCCACATCGGTTTTGACGGCCAACCCGTTGATCTCATCGGCGACCTGCCGGGCCGCGTCGAAATCGAGATCGGAGACAACTACGCCGCGCGCGCCCTCGGCGGCGAAGCGTTTGCACAGAGCGCGGCCTATGCCGTTCGCGCCTCCAGTGACTATGACAACTTTGTCTTGCAAATTCATGGCGTGCTCCCTGATGATTCGCGCGATTGATAAACCTGGGCGCGCCTCGCTTCCAGCGTGCTGGCTTTCGTAGCAGGCCTTTTCCTTTTCAATCCGCCCCTTGCCGAGCCAGCACGCTGGAAGCGAGGCGCGCCCAGGTTTCCGAAAACCGAGCGCAGTTTAGCCGAAGCCCGACAAATTTCAGAAGGGAGATAGAACACTGATGACGCGGATGCAGCGGATTCTCGCGGATTTCTTCAGCTTGCTGTTAATTCTGGCAGTAACTTTTCAAATTATGACGGCGCAGGGCAATTCTCAAACACCAACGAAACCACGAGCGCGTGATCTGGGCGTTCCGTTCGACGGGACTCCGGGCGCGCTCAATGCGATCACCGATGTCAAAGGCGTCGAGGTCGGCCATACGACGCTGATTTCGGGTGAGGGCAAACTGGAAGTCGGCAAAGGCCCCGTCCGCACGGGCGTCACGGCCATTCACCCGCGCGGCAAATCGTCAAACGACCCGGTCTTCGCCGGGTGGTTTTCGCTCAACGGCAACGGCGAGATGACCGGCACGACGTGGATCGAAGAATCCGGTTTTCTGGAAGGCCCGGTAATGATCACCAACACGTCGAGCGTGGGCGTGGTGCGCGACGCCGTGATCGCATGGCAGTTGCGGCAATTCGGCAAAACGATGCAACCGTGGGGGCTGCCCGTCGTCGCCGAGACCTACGACGGCTGGCTCAACGACATTAGCGGATTTCACGTGAAACAAAATCACGTTTTTGACGCTCTGGACAGCGCGAAATCAGGGCCGGTCACCGAGGGGGCCGTCGGCGGCGGCACGGGGATGATCTGTTTTGAATTCAAAGGCGGTATCGGCACGGCGTCCAGGAAACTGGCCGAGCGGCAGGGCGGTTACACCGTCGGCGCGCTGGTTCAGTCGAATTTCGGGTCGCGCCATCAACTGACAATCGCTGGCGCGCCTGTGGGCCGGGAACTTGCCGAAGGCGCGTTCCGTCCTCGCGAAAACGGTTCGATCATCATCGTCGTCGCCACCGATGCGCCGCTCGTCGCGCATCAATTGAAACGGCTGGCCCGCCGCGCCGCGATGGGATTGGCGCGCACGGGCAGCACGGCGGGCAACGGTTCCGGCGACATCTTCATTGCCTTTTCGACGGCCAATCCGAACGCCGGGCAATCAACCGGGCCGGCCCAGCTTGCCCAGCTCTCCATGCTGCCCAACGACCGGATGAGTCCTCTGTTTGACGCGACCGTGCAGGCCGTCGAGGAAGCGATCATCAACGCGTTGGTCGCCGCCGAAACGATGGTCGGGCGTGACGATCACAAAGTCGTCGCGTTGCCGCACGACCGCTTGCGCGAAGTGTTGAAGAAATACAACCGGCTGGTCGAACCGAAGAAGTAGCGGGGCGCGATGCAGGCAGCAGAGATTTACTCCGAATACGACCACTTCGCGTGGTTCTACAACAAATACTGGGGCGGCGAATACAGCCGCCCGGCGCTTGCGATCTTCAACGTTATTCTCTTTCCGCATTTGCCAGCGGGCTGCCGCATTCTCGACCTGTGCTGCGGCACGGGGCAGATTGCGAGAGGGCTGACCGATCACGGCTACCAAGTGACTGGTATTGACGGTTCGGAGGCGATGTTGAGATTCGCACGCGAAAACGCGCCTGACGCCGAATTCATTCATGGCGACGCGCGCACTTTCAACCTTCCTGACAAATTCCAGGCCGTGATCTCGGCCTTCGACAGCCTCAACCACGTGATGGAGTATGAGGAGTTGAAGACGGTCTTCAGCAATGTTCATGCGTCGCTGGACGATTACGGCATATTTCTTTTCGACCTCAATCTGGAAGACGAATCGGAGTTGATGGGCAATTCGCTTGAGATGGTCGAGGAAGATCATGTTTGCATCGTGCGCGCCAGCTACGAGCCGGAAGAGAAGCTGAAGCGTTATGACTTGACGATGTTCACGCCGGAAGGCGCGGCCTGGCGGCGTTCGGATATGACTTTGTTCCAGCGTTATTACGACCCGGACGAAGTGATCGCAGCGTTGGCAGAATGCGGGTTCAGCCGCGTCAGGACTTACGACGCGCGGCGCGAATTCGGCTTCACGCTGAGCGATGGCAGGATCTTTTACCTGGCGAGGAAATGACATGCAGGCATCTGCCAGACCGCGAGTCAAAGTTTGTTGCATCAGCAGCCTCGAAGAAGCCGAGTTGGCGATCCGTCAGGGCGCGTCGGCGCTGGGATTGGTTTCGTCAATGCCGAGCGGTCCCGGCGTGATTGAAGAGGATTTGATCGCCGAAATCGCCGCGCGCACGCCGCCGCCAATCGCGACGTTTCTGCTCACAAGCCTTCAGGACGCTGACTCGATCATCGAGCAGCAGCGAAGACTCAGAACCAACACGGTGCAGATTGTTGATCGTTTGGAGCGAGGAAGCTACGACGATCTGCGCCGCGCGCTGCCGGGCGTTTCGATTGTGCAGGTGATTCACGTCTGCGGCGAGGAATCAATCGAGGAGGCGGTGACCGTTGCGCGCAGTGTTGACGCAATCCTGCTCGATTCGGGAAATCAGAAGCTGGCGGTGAAGGAACTCGGAGGCACAGGGCGCACGCACGATTGGACGATCAGCCGCAAAATTCGTGAAGCGGTTGATGTCCCGATCTTTCTCGCCGGAGGATTGAGGCCGGACAACGTCGCCGAGGCCAGGCGCGATGTCGGGCCGTTCGGACTCGATCTTTGCAGCGGCGTTCGGACCAACGGCTGGTTGGATGAAGAGAAGCTGGCGCGTTTCTTTGAAGCTTTGGAAAGGTTCGGATGACAATCCGAGATTCGAGCGCATTTACGTCGCCGCTCCGTTATCTCATCGAAACCGATCTCGGTCACATTATCGAAAGTCCGTTTGGCAAGATCATCGTCCCGCAAGTGGTCTTCGATGAACTTCAGCGCCCGAAGACGCCGCAGAAAGTCTAGGACTGGATTTCCAAAGAGGACATTGACGCGATGCTTGAACGCGACCGGCGGAGAAAGCAAGCTAGTTGAAATGCCTGGCCTGGCTTTACATTTTCGTTCACACTGCTTGGGTGGCAGGCCGCCCAGAAGTGACAGGAAGGTCTACTGCGCCTGGAATCGAGTGGGCAAAGCCGTTATGTCGCTTTATGGAGTTCACTGATGTGGTTTGAAGAATTGACCGGTTTTACTGAAGAATCTCCGCAGCAGGTTCGTACGAATATCACTGTTCGGGGCAACGCATTGAAATCTCTTGTAAACGAGAAGGTGTTCGTTTGCGGCGAGTTGGAAACTCCGTCTTTGGCTGAACTGAGAGAACGTGTCCGGTCGAGCGAGTATAAGGCCGGACGAGTATCGTTACGCGAAGTCGTCGCCAACGTCCAGCATTTGCACACAGACGAATCGAATGCCGGTTCGCTTTTTCAAGTGGCCTCTCAGTTCAATCTGCTTGAAATGGTATCGCCGAGTGTAACGCCTGAACATGGTGTGGGAGTTTATGAAAATGATCGTACACAGGGGCCAGCGTGCGCCATCGCGGCTGGCGCTGGGACGATTTACCGAAACTACTTTGCAACGGTAAACGGGCAAACTGGCCAATCAGCAGGCAACCAGATTGATTGTCTTGCGGACATCGGAGAAGCGTTGGGAAATTCCGAGAGCCGTCTCTGGGAAATGAGAAACGGTTACGCGCTGGCGACGCAGAGCGGTTTGGTCGAGATAGGGCAGCGACTTCGATCCGCCAGCGAGGATGAACTTGATAAATTGCGACAGTTGCTCCGAATCGGCATTCAGTGGAATACGCAAGTGACGCTCAATGTTTCCGGGCGTCTGGTCTCGCAGGTCTATTGTTCCGCCCTGCCAGTCGCATATTCCAATCACTCATCGAGTCTTTGGGCAGAATTCGCGCGACTTGTTCTTGAGGCTGCCTATGAAGCGACGATTTGTACGGCGATCTTGAATTCGAATAGAAATGGGAACAATAGAGTGTTCCTTACGCTTCTCGGTGGTGGGGCGTTCGGCAACCAGAGCGATTGGATTATCGAATCGCTCCAGCGCGCCTTGAACCTCTACAAACATGCCGATCTGGACATAGCAATCGTAAGCTATGGTTCATCCAAGCCATTCGTTCAGGACCTTGTTCATCAAATAAACAGCTAACAACACACGGAGACAGACTGATATGAATAAATCAGTCTTTCGGCGCGTAATAGCCTTGTCTTGCGCGGATGCGGAGTTCGGAACGTTTGGGAACTCGAACAGTGATGCGGCGGAATTTGCCGTCGTTGGTTTCGTTGGAAGAGTAGTAGCCGAGCAGGTATTGCGCCTGCAATTCAGCCGCAATCTGGCTGAAGACCTGGGTTAAATCTTCGAGCTTGTCGGGCAGGAAAGCCAAACCGCCGGTTTCGGTCGCCAGCTTGACCATTCCCTCGTGGCCTTTTGTGCTGATCTTGTTCAGGTGGATTGACGGGCCGCTGGGGTTGATCGCGTAAAGGAGGCTGTCGGCGCGTTGCAGTTCGCGCGTGGCGTCGCCGAGGCGGAAACGGTCGCTGTTGGTGTCTTCGCCGTCTGAGATAACAACCATCACGCGGCGCACACCGGGATTGGCGCTGTCATTCAAATGGTGGGCGGCCTTGACCACCGTGTCGAAGAACGCCGTGGCCTCTTCGGTTGGCTCGATGGCGGCGGTGGCGGCTACGGCTTTCTGCACGTTGTCAGTGCGTGGGATGGAAAGTTTCGGCGTGGAGCCGATTGAAAAGACGCTGACCGCGTCGCCCGGTTTGAGAACTTCTTTGAGAAATCTGCCCGCCGCTTCGCGCTCGAAATCGAAGCGGTTGCGGACGCTGCGCGAAACGTCGAAGAGCAGCGCAAGCTCGATCGGAGTTTTGCCCGGCTCGCCCAGAGTTTGAATCTGTTGCGGCGCGCCTTCTTCTTCGAGTTGAAAATCTTCGGCTCTCAGGTTTCGGACGGGATTGCCTTGAGCGTCCGTGACCGAAACGGGAACCGCGACCAGATTTGAATTAATGCGAATCGGCTCGGCTTCGGGTTCGGGCGTGGGCTTCTTTTCGGGCGGTTTCTGCGAATCCTGTTTGGGCTGTTGATCGGGAGTCTGCGATGCGGGCCTGGTCTCAGGCTTTGAAGCCGGTTTGGGTTCCTGCGGCGGTTCTTTCTTCTGAGCCTCGTCGCTCACTCGCCGCGTGCGTGTGGTTTGTCCGGCGGCGCTCATCGAGAGATAGCCGGCCACGAGCGCGAAAGTAATCAAAACAACGGCCAGAGATTTTAAATGCCTGAAATTCCGAATCCCGTTCATATCTGTTCGCCTGCTTTCTTTATCACCCGTCAATTTTAGAGATCAGCGTCAGCTTTCATCCCGCGATTGCAAGACAATAACTGAATCGGCCCAAGACGACAACGAGTGGTAAGCGAATTGTAGTCACTTACCACTCGTTGCTGGCGATTACTGGTTTTCGCCGCTTCTGTGATTGAAACGGCGGCGGCGCGGTCTGGTTTACTGTCCGGCTCCGGTTGAGTTCGGCTTGGCCATCTGGACCGGCGGCGCCGGCGCTGTCATTCCTTTGTTGACCAGGATTTTGACTTCGACCCGGCGATTCTGCTCGCGGCCTTCGCGCGTCTCGTTGTCGGCGACCGGATTGAGCGTGCCGTAACCGTGCGGCGTGATGATGCGGCGCAGCGGAATCATGTGATTGTCAGCCAGGTAACGAACCACCGCGTCAGCGCGTTGCTGGCTCAGTTTCTTATTGAATTCGGCCTTGCCCTCGGCAGAAGCGAAGCCGGTGATTTCGATGACATAGGCTTTTTCGGTCTTGGCTTGAGCGGCGATTTCATCGAGGCTCGCCATTGATTCGGGCGAGAGCTTGTAGCTGCCGGCCTTGAAATTGACCGTAATGCCGCGTTTCGCGTCGTAATCGTCGAGGCTCGAAACGATAGTGTCAATGCGCTTGTTGGTCGCTTCGACGCCCGCGACGGCCATATCAGCCGTGTCCTGAGCGGCCTTCGCGCCGCCGCGCGCCGCGTTCGAGATCGCTGTCAACTCATCGAGTTGACCCGACAGACGCTGGGCGTTGGCTTCGGCTTGCGACAACCGATTCTCAGCTTCGCCGACGCGGCCTTCGACAGGAACCACGAGCGAGTTGGTGGTTTGCGCCGCCACCAGTTCGTAATCCCTGGTCTTGATTTTGTCGGCGACCAGAGCGCCCGATCCATCGCCGTGACCTTCGATTTCAACCGACAGCCCGCGCAGCAGCGAGGTCGTGCCGTAATTCCGGGCGCGGCGGAACGGATTGCTCTTCTTCTCTTCGACTTTGGTGACGTTGGTCAGATTGACCTGAATGTCGCCGCCGGTCGCGTCACGAAGGATGAAATTATCGGCGTCGCGTTTGATGATGACGCCTCTGACCTTTTGCTTTTGCCCAGCGGGGACGCGAACCACGCGGCTCGAATCGCTCTGAGCGCTTTTCTCTTTGCTGGTTTCCTGCGCTACGACAGGCAGGCTCAGACCAAGCACAATTCCGCACAACAATAAACCAATCAGATTTCTCTTCATTTCGTCCTCCCAGTTTGATTATTCCTACTCGATTTTGGCGTAGGCATTAGCGCCGCCGCTGGTGTGATAGCAAGGCTTGTACCAGCGATTAGAGCAGGCGGCAATGTGACAGATACTCAACGAGTTAGCCTGCTATTTGATTGCTTATGATAAGTATTTAGCGCAGCCTGGAATCCGAAAAAGGTACAGTTAAAATGGCGATGGTGGAAATATTACATACACAAATGATTAAACTCGCTTGCTGCACTGAGCGCTCACAGGATAATTGCGGGCGCATAATACCTTGTGGTCAGGCGGAAATGGAAGAGCAAGACAAGTTTGCCGGCGATGCGCCGAGCCGGATCGTTATCTGGTTGGGCTGAGTCACTTGTGGAATAACTGAATCAAATTGCTAAATCCGGGGATGGCGACAGACAAAGCTATAGAAGTTTTTCTGCAAGCCGTAAAACGGGATGGCGTTCTCACAGCGGCCCCTCAAAAGTTTTCGAGCGCTCAGCAAAATCCCGGCTTGAGAATTGATCAAGCAGTTCTGACGAAATAGGGAGGAACTATGAAGACACGTTGTTTGTTTACGGCTTTGATAGGAGTGTTGCTGTTGGTCACCGCCGCGCAGGCGCAGGGAATCATCATTCCGCGCCCGTGCTCCCGTCCTGAAGTTCGTTGTCCCGCGCCACCTGAAATCCCACAGCGACCGCTGAAGGTCAAAAGTATACGGTTCACAACCAAAATCACAGATCAGGTCGCGGTCACGCACGTCGAGCAGGTTTTTGAAAACGACACGCCGTTCCTGCTCGAAGGCGTTTACTTTTTTCCGCTGCCCGACAACGTTTCGATCACTGAGTTTGCGATGTGGGACGGCGACAAGCGGCTCGTGGGCGAGGTTCGCTCGCGCGAGGAAGCGTGGCGGATTTACAACGACATCGTGCGGTCGCGGCGCGATCCGGCGTTGCTCGAATACGCGGGCAAGAACCTTTTCCAGGCCAGCATCTTTCCGATTCAACCGCACAGCGACAAGAAGATCGAATTGACTTACAGCCAGGTCTTGCGCAACGAAGGCGGCACAGTGGCGTATCGCTATCCGCTTGGCACTGGCTGGCAGGCGAACGGTTTCTGGGCCGAGCCTCCCAGACCAATGCCTTTGCCGAGGCCGCGCAGAGGGTTTGAGCCGCAAAGGCCGCAGAGTAATCCTGAGCCTGGACAGATTTCCGCTGTCGTCGAAATCTCTTCGCGAGCAGCGATCAAGGGAATCTACTCGCCTTCGCACGAGATTGACGTGAAGCGCGACGGCGAGCGCAAGGCGCGTTTGAGCTTTGAATCCCGCGCTGCCGCCCGAACCGATTTTCAGCTTTTCTACACTCTTTCGGATCAGGATTTCGGGCTGTCTTTGCTGACTTACCGTGAGCCGGGCAAGGATGGATATTTCCTGCTGCTCGTTTCGCCGAAAGCCGAGCTTGACGAGCGCGAAGTTTCGGCGAAGGACGTGATCTTTGTTTTGGACACTTCCGGCTCGATGTCCGAAGAAGGCAAGATGGACAAGGCCAAAGCCGCTTTGCGTCACGGCGTCAGTACGCTCAATCCGCGCGACCGTTTCAACATCGTCTCTTTCGCTGGCGAAGAACATCTGATGAGCGAGCGCGCAATCGCCGCCGACGAAGAGGGAAAGAAACAGGCGCGCGAGTTCATCGAAAGAATGCGCGCGACTGGCGGGACGAACATCAACGACGCGTTGATGGCCGCGTTCAAACAACTTCAAGCAGGCGAGCGTCCGCAAATGGTCGTGTTGATCACGGACGGCCAGCCGACGGTCGGCGAGACTCAGGCCAATCGCATTCTGGCAAACGTCAAACAGGCGAATAAGGCCAACCTGCGGTTGTTCACCTTCGGCGTTGGTTACGACGTCAATACTGTGCTGCTTGACGGGTTGGCCAATGAAAATCGCGGAACGGTCGGTTATATCGAACCGAAAGAAGACATCGAGGTCAAAGTCTCGGACTTCTTCGCCAAGGTCAACAATCCGGTTTTGAGCGATTTGAAAATTGACTGGGGCGGGATCGAAACTGATCTGGTTTACCCGCGCGCGACGCCGGATATTTTTCACGGCTCACAACTTGTGCTGATCGGACGGTATCGCCCATCGAATCGAGCATCGGCAAATCAGTTGACGCTGACGGGCAAGGTCAACAGCCGCGAACGGCGATTCGTTTACGCTGATCTGAAGTTTCCCGAAAAGCAGAGCGACAATGAATTCCTGCCGCATCTGTGGGCGATGCGCCGCGTCGGATATCTGCTCGACCAGATTCGTTTGAACGGCGAATCAAAAGAACTGTGCGACGAGATTGTTGATCTGGGCACCCGTTACGGCATCGTCACACCTTACACGTCGTATCTTGTCCTGGAGCCGGGGATGAGGCTTCAACAGTTGGGCGGTTTAGGCGGCGCCATGTCGCCCAGGCATCCGGCCCCTCCGGGCGCAGTGAGCGGACGGCCAGTGAATGGCCGATCATCCATGTCGGAGACGATCACCATCACGGGCAGTGATGCTGTGGCTTTCAGCAAGGAAAAAGAAGAGTTGCGCAAAGCCGACAAAGTCACTCTGAATTCGCCATCGGCAAATCAGATTCGCCAGGTCGCGGGCAAGACTTTCTACCTGCGCGATGGAGTCTGGACTGACAGCGAATTCAAAGCCGAAGCCAAACTGCCCGTCGTCACTCTGAAATTCGCCAGCGACGAATATTTCAACCTGATCGGACAGGAACCAAAACTGGCCGACTGCTTCGCGCTCGGTCAGCGCGTGGTGGTTGTGTGGAAGGGGAAGGTCTACCGGGTTGAGGAGTAGCGGGTAAAAAACAATCCGCATAAAGAACGAGGGGTGGAGATTTCGAAATCTCCACCCCTCGTTCTTTATGCGGATTCCCCTGGCTACTGCATTCGTTAAATGCCGAAAGCCGGAATGGTGATTGAGTACGAAGGCAACAGCGACAGAGCGTGCAGGTTGTGACCACCCATAAAGACCGGCCCGCGCTGAATTGAAGCGCCGAGCAGCGGTTTGCCGCCGCCGTTGAAACGAATCCAGCCGCTGCGTCCTGAAGGGACGATCTTGTTGATGTTGCCGCCCGCGATGCGCAGACTGCTTAACTGAACCGTCGTGTAGCACACAGCGCGTACCGTCGTTGAGAAGACCTGTTCGGTGTCGTCATAAACGAGCGTGAAGATGCTCGATGTTGACAGTGAGGCGCCGACAATCAGGTTCGACGACGGAACGTAAAGATTGACCTGCGTGTTGTCGGTAGCCTGACTGTTGAAGTTCGAGAGCGCGACTGAGGCTGGAAGCCGTTCGTAGTCCGCGTCATTGAAGTTCATGGTGGCGGTGCCATCCCCGTCCGGCGCGACATCGCCCGGCGATCGCTTGGCGATTGAAACCGCCGCGAGATTGGCCAGACGCCCGTCGGTTTCACGAATGTATTCATCGCCGATCAGCCAGTTGAACTGGGTCGGCGAGCCGCCCGACACCGCAACCGCCACCAGGTAGCCCTGAACGCCGGGATCGAAATCGCTCGTGATAAAGCTGGTCGTCTGATTCGCCGTCAGGCTGACGAACGAATCAGCGATGGAACAGGTGCTGCCATCAACCAGAAAGAGATGGATGTCAGCTCCGGAGTTCTGATTGGTATTGGTGATGTTAATTTGCGTGTCACCCTGCTGCGGGTTACTGGGATTGCTGGTGTATTTGTTGAAGAAGAGCACGCTGCCAGGTTTCATGTCGCTCAAGTGGCTATTGCCGATTGGATATTGAGCCAAAGCGACGGAACTGAAAAGGGCGCACACAGTGATAGCGAGCGCAAAATGGATGAGGCGACGGAAATTTTGCTGGGTCATTTTATCCCTCCGAGAGTTTATTTCAAAAATTACTGCAATGGCTCATTAACCGGCTAAAGTGAAGGCGCCGTAATCGGACTGGCCTTGAGTGGCAATGACTGAAGTGGAGGTCAGGCATTGAACCAACCCGATTGTGAACGAACCAAATAACTACAGGGGCTATAGGATCTGCGCTGCGCAACTGAGCCGGTTCCAGTGTTTATGTCAGTTGACTAGAACTATGGAACTTGTGTGAGTGTTAGTGTGAGGCGCTGATCTGCGGGGAGATCAACCGGGTCTCAATGTCACATGCGCGATGCCGGATTATTGTGACGCCACGCATCTTAGCATAAATGCTGGGATTGCTGGCAACGGTTTTAATGGATTAGTTCATCGGGGCAATCCCGTTCGTCGGGAAAATCTATTGCGGCGCTTTGACGTGTTGTGTTACTTTCCGCGTTGCCTGGCGCCGCCGCCTCATTGGCCTGTTGGCCCCGGAACCGCCAGCGTCCTCGATGGAATAACGGATTCTGAATGCGAACGACTTGTCATCTCCGGCCCCGGAGTATCTGATTCAGATTATAAGGGCGCGGTTATTCCGGCTGAACAGCAGGCCGCTTCTCAATTTGTTCGTTGACGCTTCTTCAATCAACAATCAATGCCAATCAGGTTAATTATTTGATTAAGCAACCTGAATCAAGTCGCGAAGCGTCAATCAGCCGTTTACCGTAATCCATCTGTCAGCCCTGACGAACGTTGGAGAAAAAACGAGCGGTTACCGGCTTCTTCGGTGTCGAATCCGGCTCCGGAGAGTGAATGCTTTTTGGTTGTGGTTATCTTTCGTAGTTTTGGAGCAACCCACGCTTAATCATGTAGCTCTGGCAGCGGTCAATAACATCGCGAACGTGTAACCAGCAGGACTTGAGACTCATTAGCCGCTTCGTTGCCTTTACGTTACGCCTTCGCAATGGTTGTAAGTATCGAGGAGATCATTTATGTCGTACGAGCCTCGGGTCACACACACACGTGTCGCCTTTCCTCACCGTCGTTTTCTGTGCCGCGTTTTTCTTCTAATTTCCTTTTTTGTTGTCGCCACAGGCGTGTTGCAACTTGGGCGCTCGGCGTGGGCGCAACGTTTTGACGGCGGCTCCGGTTCGGCTGGCGCTATGAGTGATAATTCCGGCGCCCAGCTTGATCCAAATCAGCCTCAGGTCGGACCGGGGTTGACGCAGGTCGGATCGAGCGCGCCTCGAAGCGCCGCTAGCAGCACGAAAGCAGGCAGCGTCCTTTTCTTCCACAAATACACGAGCGATACGGCCAGGGCGAACGAGGTCAACACCCTGATCACAGTGACCAACACGAATCCGCGCGATTCGGTCATTGTGCGTGTCTTTTTCGTTCACGATTGCGTTTTTGAAGACCAGTTTATTACGCTGGTCGCCAACCAATCGCGCACGCTCGTGGCCGGCAAGGAATCGCCGAACGTGACCGGTTACGTGATGGCCGTCGCAGTCAATTCGCAGGGCCTGCCGACGCAATTCAACTGGCTGATCGGCAGCGCCAATCTGCGTGGCGAAGCTGGTCATGAGGCCAGCTACAACGCTTTTTCTGTCGCTAAACGTAGCGCCGGGCCGGTCATGTTCAATCTCGGCGGGCAATCCTCCGACATCAAGTTCGACAACACGGATTACGACCGCCTGCCGAAGATGGCGGCGATTGACAGCCTGCAAAATCAGGATTCAGTTTCAGGCCCTGCAGTGGCGACCGACGTCGCGCTCTATTCGCCATTGTCGGATATGACCGGGCTGACTCAGAACAGTTATAAGCTTACGGCGACGGCGTTCGATGATTCAGGCAACGGCGTCGCGCAGGAACTCGACGTGGATTGCTCGCTCAATAAGAGCGTCAACCAGATCTGGACTGAAACGCCTTTCAACGCGATCATCTCTGGCAATCGTCTGGGATGGGCGAACTTCTCGGCGCTTGGCGGCGCGCCGGACTCGCCCGTGTCTCTGCCCGTGCTCGGATTGAGTCTGACCGACGGCGTAGCTTCGCCAATGCACAACGCCCGCAACATGCAGACGCTGGAATGGCTGGATTCGTTCAGCATCAAGGTTCCCGCCAGGCTCCCGGATAATCCTGTCTCTGATGTCGTAACTCAGGATCAGCCTGAAGCCGCAAACGGCGCGCACGGAGCAGGCGAAACAAAGGCGGGAAGCATCCTGTTCTATCCGCGATTCGTCAGCGGCGCCAGCGGCGATTCGCAAATTTACCTCACCAACACTCATCCGACGAAGAAAGTCCGTCTGCGCGTCTTCTTCACCGGTTTGACCGATCCAGCCGAAGTGAAAGAATCAATCATCACGCTCCCGGCTTTGCAGACAACCGTGTTGCAGGCCAATGATGTGGCGCCGAATCAGCGTGGATGGGTGATGGTGATGGCGATTGACAATCGCGCCCTGCCGATTCAGTTCAACTATCTGATCGGCAGCGCGCAGGTGAATGAAAACGGCGGGCAGAAGGCTTCGTTTAACGCCTTTGCCGTTGCAAAGATCACACCCGAAACGGTTGAGCGTGACGAGAATGTCACGACCGCCAGCCTGCTGTTCGACGACCAAACCTTCGACCGCTTGCCGGCTACAACCGCGCTACCGTTTGTCCCCAGCCAGGCTGAAAACGCCACCCTGCTTGGGTTTTCGCGTCTAGCCAACAGCCTACTCGATCCGCCGAACACGCGCGGCGCGGCCACAGTGATGCTTTACGATGAATTGCTGGCGTCGTTCGGGGCGACCGTCGCTCGAACCGAGAACAAGCTGAATCAGATCAGGCCCTCGCTGTTGCAACCGCCGATCACAAATACCATTCTTCCTGGACAACACGGATGGTTGAAACTGCTTGCGACCAGTCCGGTCTTTTCGTGGACGCTGAACATGGCCACAGCGCCGTTCACCGCTTCGGGCGGGAACTGGCGCGGCGGCATCAGTGGCGATGGCAATTTGCATGTGTTGACGAGCGCCGATACTTTCACGCTCACGGTTCCAGCGACAAATCCGAATAATCATTCGCCGTTCGCCATTGCTGAAAATCTGGGTTTGCAGATCGAAGCGCGCCGCGCCGATGGAACAATCGTTCGCCTTGATGGCTCAGGCTCCGGCGATGAAGACGTTGATGATCCGCTGACTTATGAGTGGACCGACAACGACAATTCGGTTTCGACCGCGCGGATCGCTGACCGCAAACTAGGTTTGGGAACGCACGTCATCAAACTGGTCGTGACCGACGGCAGCGGCGCCGCCAGCCAGCCTGCGGAACAGACTGTGACCGTCGTTGATACGACCGCCCCGCAAATCAGTGGCGTGCCGTCGGCGATCAGTAAGGTCACCGATTCTGACAACGGCGAGGCGATCAATTTCGCTCTGCCGGTCGCTTACGACATGGTTGACGGCGTCGTTGCGGTGACATCTTCGAAGGCTTCCGGCTCGGTCTTCCCGCTCGGCAGCACGGTCGTGACTTTCACAGCGAAAGATAAAGCCGGAAACACGATGCAGGCGACGATGGATGTCACGTTGACGAAAGGAACTTCGCAACCGCCTGCTGGCGGAATCCCCGGTGACAAGGCTCCGGTGATGGACAACCTCAACGATCAATATGTGAAGATCGGCGAAATTCGCAATGTGACGTTACAGGCCAGCGACGCTGACGGCGACGCGGTGACGTTCTCGCTTCAGGGAGCGCCCGCTCATGCTCAAATCATCGGCGGCGATCCCGGCTCGCGCACCGCCACGTTGCGGATTGCGCCACGACAAGGCGACACCGTCGCCTCGACCAATGTCCGCGTAGTTGTGAACGACGGTCGAGGCCAGACCTTCATGACTCTGCCGTTTCGCATCGTCATCAGCGACGTTCCGAATGACGATACGGGCAGCGGTAACAGCGTAAATCGTCCGCCGGTCGCCGTCATCGTTCCATTGCCGGCGACGGTTCAAGCCACGAGCAAGACTGGCGCCGACGTCACGCTGGATGCGACCGGATCAAGCGACCCTGACGGTGATAGCGTCAGCTTCCTGTGGTATGACTACGATGTCCAGGTCGCGCGCGGAGCGCTCGCAACCGTCAATTTCGCGGTCGGCCCCCATTCGATCAGACTGGTGGCCTTCGACAGCAAGGACGGTCTGACGATCACGCAACCAATGGCGTTTGAGGTCGAACCGCGTTTGCTGACCGCGACCTCAGCGTCGCCGAACAGGGTCGAAAGAGACACGACTGTAACATTGACTCTGCTCGGAACCGGTTTCAATTCGGGTTCTGTAGTGCTCTTTACCAAAGAAGGGATTTCAATCACGAATTACGTCACGATCGAGGAGGACAAGATTGTCCTGAATATCGCCATCAGCGCGACGGCGACGCCAGGCTCCCGTGACATTTACATTGTCAATCCCAACGGCAGGAGCGTGAGGCTGCGCAGCGCATTGTTCGTCAACCCTTAGTTCGATCCGTGAGGTCGTTTATAAAAAGGCGTAAGTGAGTGGAGCAATTGACTAGATTGTCCCACTACTTGCGCCTTTATTATTTTCGTGCGACTGATTCAGTTCTTGTAAAGCAGATGCATTTGCTGAAAGCGCGGACCGCCGAAACGATTCCACGGAAGCCTGAGAAACAGACCGTCGAATTTGAAAGCTTGTGATTGCAGCCGGACGTAACCGGCGGATTCAAAATCCTCGGAGCGCAGACGGTACCATTTCGGCCCGGTCTCTTCGTCCCAGAAGACAAGCGTTTGGCGGGGCGATTGGCGGATCAACTCCAGATTGCGCTCGCGGTCGTTCGTGAACGCGGGCTTCTCCCACTGGTCGCGGTCGAAGACGATTCGCATGTAAGCCTGGCTGCAGATCAAACGTGAGATGGGTCTTTCGTTGGCGCGGAACCATTCGCTCATTTCCTCGACGGCTCGCGCGTCGCGCGTGAAGCGCCATCCATCAACGTAAAAAACACAGATCAGAAACGAGGCGGCGATCACGACTACGGCTAATGAGCCTCGCGCAGTGTTGAAAAACTTCGCGCGCCGCTCGGCCAACGCGTTCCATCCGGCAAGCGTGATCAGCGCAATCGCCGGAGAGACGCAAACAAAGTATCGGGCGTACCCGGCGGATCCGAACCACCCGCGCCAGAACATCAACGAATGCGCCGCGAACAAAACCAGAAAGGCCGAAACGCCGCAGGTGAATTCGCGCCGCTTCAGCAACCGCCACAATCCGGCGATAAAAGGCGCGATCAACAACGGGCCAACGATCAAAGGCAGCAATACGATATAGCTCCAAATATGCCCCGTGCCGTTCGCCTTGCCGTCAGGCCGCCAATCGGACGGCCAATCGTGAACGATCCAGAGCGGGTCGCGCGTGATCACATAAGCCGCGATCCACCAGAGGATCATTCCGCTCGCAAGCAATGACAATTGCGGAATGCGGAATGCGGAATGCGGAATGCGGAATGCGCGCCCACTGTCGCCAGGCATCCGCTCATCGAGACTATTGGAAGATTGGGCATTCCGCATTCCGCATTCCTCATTCCGCATTACCCACAATCCCCACAACACGCCGATGAAAAAACCTTCCGGGCGGATGAGGATCAATAACGACGCGGCGAGCATTCCGAGCTTGATTCGCCCCGACAGATGCAGCCTGAGCGCGATGGCGAAGATCAGAGCAAAGAGCGTCTCGGTCAGCACAGCCGAACTCAGAAGAAAAAACGATGGTTGCAGGAAGAGCAGCGGGATCGCCATCTCCGCGCGATCGAACTTGATTTGCCGCGCGAGTTTGAATGTTTGCCATGCCGCCGCAAGGCTGACGATTACCGTGAAAAATTTCGCCGCCCCGTAGCCGAGTTGCGCGGGCAAAGAGTAGAGCAGCGTGAAAAGCGGGCGCGCCCAGACGCTGACGAAGTATTGCGGATGATGATAAGCCCAGCGCGCGAACAAAAAATGATAGCCGGAATCCTGCTGATCGGCGTCGTGATAGAGCAGAACCAGCGCGGCTCCAATCGCCGCGAAAACGGTCAGCCAGATCAGCGCGCGGCGCAGGTTTTGATCGTCTCGTAAAGATCGAATCATTGTGGGGCGATGACAAAACAAAGGGCAAAAGCCAAGAGCCAGGCGACTTTTGACTTTTGCCCTTCGGCCTATGAGTCCCGGTTTTCCCCTTATGCGTAAGAGTGCAGGCCTGGCAGAATGTAACTGACTCCCAGATAAGTGAAGATCACCAGCAGGAAGCCGATCAGCGCGAAATAGGCGCTCCGCCGTCCTGACCAGCCGTGCGCGATCCGCGAGTGTAGATAGCCGCCATAAGCCAGCCACGCCACCAACGCGCCGGTCTCTTTCGAGTCCCAGCCCCAGTAACGCCCCCACGATTCGTTGGCCCAGACCGCGCCGGTGACCAGCAGAATCGCCAGGCCAGCGAACGCCACGCCGACAGTCTTGTAAATCAGGCTGTCAATCTTTTCGAGTGACGGCAGATTTTCGCGCAGCTTTTCCGAGCGGAACCCGAAGAGCGCCACGAAGATTGTGGCTACCAGCATCGTGAACAACGCGGCTATCTCGACCGGATTGCTGCGCAGGTTGAGAACCATCGCGTCGCCGTTCTGCGCCACGAAGTTCGCGCCAGCCGAGATGACGTTCTCAACTGGTTGACCGGCGGCGTTCGACCGCCCGGCGGCGTCCTTGCCCATCAGTTGATAGCCGATCTTGTAGTATTGATCGCTGCTGACCAGTGAGCCGACGTTGGTCATCGTTTTGACCTGATAGAAGAACAACGCGATGGTCGCAATCTGCAACACCAGCGATGCGCGCAAGACCAGGTGACCAACGCGGCGCGCGCTTTCGTTGTTTTTGTAAATGTAGATCAGGAAGAGCGCGGCCATCCCGATCAGCGTCAGCAGCGACAGGCCATGCAGAATGCCGACTCCCGGAAGCGGAATGCGCGCAGATATATTCATCAAGCCCTGTTGGCCGACGATGACCGGATTGAGACCGTAGCTGAACGAGAGCGGGTCGAAAGCCTTGAACCCGCCCATCAGCCAGACCACCACATAACCGACAATGAAGAAGGCCGTGACCGCGACGCCCATCGCCTCGGATTTAACGCCGTCCTTGATCAAATAGACTACCGAGAGCGCAAAGCTGACCAGCGCGACGCCGTAGCTCAATGACGCGACCCCAACGTGGATCGGACGCCAGTAGCTGTCGAGCACCGGCGGCAGGTTGATGAAGCTGTCGCCGATGAAGACCGCCATCAGCAGGATCAGCGAGATCAGCGGGAACGAGAGCGCGCCGATGAAGCGCGTGTTCGGACGGTTGCTGATCAACAAAGTGGCGAACGCCGCGCCGAACGCGAACGCGACCGACAGGTCGTAAAGATTCGCAAACGGGATGTAGCTGAAGAAGGTCTTGCCCATCTCCGTCATGCGGATCCAGTTCTCGCGCTCGCCGCCTGCGACCCACCGCACCAGCCAGCCCGACAGATTGAAGAAGAAACCGAGCGAGGCCGTCCATAATCCCAGACGTTGCAGGAACGCGATTGGCGCCCAGAAGTTGGTCACCAGCGCCGCCGCCGCGAAGATGTAGCTGAGCAGCGCCAGGACGACCAGCGTGCCATCCGCCGGCGTGACCGATGGGCCGAATTTGATTCGCGCCGCAAACAGCAGCAATGCGCCCGCAAGGGGCACGATTGCCGGCAGAAAATTTAAAATCGCGGGCCGCTTTGCGCTGATTTCCGGCGCCGCAGGCATTGAAGCGTTAATTGATTTGATTGCTTGACTCATAATTTTCTCCACGACGAACGCAGTTTAACGACAACGCTCGCTTAGCCACTTTTCCAACTCCGAGCGTGAATTGAAAGTGGAAACGGAATCTCCGAGGGCTTCCATTTGATCAATCGAAAAAATCTTTATAACTTCCTCCGATCTGGCCGGGAAAGTTGCGCGCAGCGGGTTCTTGACATCCGCTTCTCAAACCGCCTGAACAGGCTCGCGGATCAGCGCGGCCAGCTTCTTCGCCCGATCCTCAAAACCGAGCCGGTTGCGGTTTGAGTTGCCGCCCAGATAGACGGCGCCGTCTTCGATCACAATCCATAGCCGCTGGTGCGAGAAGAAAAACACGGCGATCAATGTGAGACAGAGAATGGTGAAACCAACGTAGACGACTCTCGCTCCGGGATCGAATTGAATCGAGAGCGTGTGCGCGAACGGAACTTTCTCGAAATCAGTCAGGACGAAATGGAACGCGCCGGTATCCAGAAACTTCGATTTTAAAAACGGCGCGTTCGACATCTGGTTGACGCCAGCTTGCGTGAACGCCCACACGTCACCCTGCTCTCCGCTCGGCGTGACGTAGGCCAGATGCGCCGCCGGGTTTTCATATTCCGCCGAACCGAATGTGACTTTCTGATCCGATCCTACGACGAAGTGCGGATTGAATTCGATGTAGCGGACGCGCGTGCCATCGGCGAGTTTCGCCTCGCCGTTGCGCTGGATCGTGATTTCCTGCGGCGAGCCGTTCGCTGGCGTGACTTTCAACTTAATCGTGCGCGCGCTGCCCAGCGGATTGAACGAAGCCTGGAAGAAACGGTAGCCGCGATAATCGAACGGAGTGTTCATATGGATCAACGCTTCCGTCGTCTTTCCCGCCTCTTGATCCACGATTCGCACCCGCGTCAGCCAATCGAGCGTGTTGCCCGCGTCAATCGAACCGCTCTTGTTGATCAACTTCTGCTGAATGTCCACGCCTTCGATGGTGAAGGGAAGTTCGAGTTCCCGCTGGCCGATGGCGTGCTGTGTGTTCGCGTTGTCAATGTTGAAGACGTTCTGAATCATCCGGTTGGAGGATTTATTCGGGCTGACCTCCATCATTCCGGTGAAACCGCGACTGGTCATAAATCCGCCCGCGAAGATTGTCAGCAGCCCGATGTGAACCAGATAAGCTCCAAGCCGGTTCCAGACGCCGCGTTCGGCGAAGATCGTCGTGCGATTGTCTTCTTCTGTCAGGCGGACTTTGAATCGCATCTTGCGCGCGGCCTCGCTCGCCCGCTCAGTCAGTTGTTTGCGACCGAGTTGCGGAATCTCGACCTTCTCCTTGAACTTCTGCGCCATCGCGTAAGTCGGAGAAGCCGTCAGCTTTTTCCGCGCGATGAAACTCCACGCGGTGGGGAAGTGATCAATCGAAGCGAGGATGATGTTGAGGCTCAGCAGCAGCAGCAGCAGATTGAAATACGCGGCGTGGTAGATGTCGAAAAATCCGAGCCGTCCGTAAACAGTCTTCTCCGCCGGAGTCAACTCGGCGTAGTAGGCCGGGAAACTATCAAGCTCCTGCTGTTGAATCAGCATGCCGATCATGCAGGCGATGATCAGCAGCATGAGCAGCACAATGCCGAACGGGACGGAACTGAGCAGACTGAGAATACGATCAATCGCGCCGCTCAACCCCGAAGCCTTTTGCCCGCCTCCGGACCTGGGCTTTTCAATTTCAGCTACGCCTGTGGCCGCGTCTTCGACAGCGGCGTCGCTGGCGCCGGCCATTGCGGCGGCTTCGACAGCTTTCGCTGATTGCGACAATTTTGTAGATGATTGCGCTGATGCCATGACTTGAATTTAAAACAAATCAACCGATGAACTTTTGTTGCCTGATTTTCATTCCGGTATGCAATGCGCTGTCAGTGTAGCAGTTGGGTTTGTCACGCGCAACCAAAGCAAAAAGCGGGCAAAATCAGGCTGCGAAGCCGCAATCGGCGGCGCCATGACAGCCCTCAATGAGTCGGCTACAATCCGCCCTTCCCTGATGCCTCCTTACAAATCGAGGGAGAGTGAGTGTACAGAAAAGACAACGATCCAACTGAGTCGCGCCCGTTTCGTTTATGCGAACGATGCGGGCGGCCTACGCCAGGCGGGCTGCCACAATGCGTCAATTGCGGCGCGATTTCGCCACACGCGGTAGTCGCCGACGAACGGGCGCGCGCGGAGAGGCGGTTTGCGCAGGCGTTCTTTGCGCGCGCGACGCCGGTCACTTATGCGCTGTTGGCGATCAACATCGGAGTATTCGCATTGATGGCGATTGTTTCGCGAGGGTCGAGCGAACCTGCGTCGTTGATCGCTTTTGGCGCAAAAACGAACGAACTGTTGCGGAGTGGCGAGTGGTTCCGGCTGGTCACTCCGATTTTCATTCACGCTGGCCTTTTACATCTTCTATCGAACTCATACGCGTTATGGGCAGTCGGGCCGCAGGTGGAAAAACTCTACGGCTCGGCGCGCTTTCTGCTGATTTATATGTTGTCCGGTGTCGGCGGCGTGGCCGGCAGCTTTCTAGGCCAGGTAATTTGGCGCAGACCTGATGTCCCGTCGGTCGGCGCGTCCGGCGCAATCTTCGGATTATTCGGAGTGCTGGCCGTTTTCGGATACAGGTATCGCCACGAATTGCCGCCGGCGTTCCGGCGCGCATTGGGCGCGGGCGTTCTACCGGTGATTGTGGTCAACCTGTTCATCGGGTTTTCAGTCCCCTTCATTGATAACGCGGCGCACATCGGCGGCCTGATCACGGGAGCAGTCTTAACGCTCGTCACCCCGTACATAGCGCCCGGCGCGGAGAGAGTCTCCAGACTTGGGGTTCTGATCATCGCCCTTTGCGTGGTTGTGATGGCCTACTGCTTCGCGCAAGCGTACCGGGCAAATAGCGGGTACCTGGGCTGGCGCGGCGCAGTTATCGAGAGTTATCTCGATGGAATCAACTCCACGCAGACGGCTCTCAACCGAGCCTTCGAACTGGGGCTGGCAAGTTCGCCGCCATCGCTGAAGGACAAACAAGCAGCGATTGATTCATTGGCCGACGCGGCTGAGAAGTTGCGGAAGACGCGGACGCCTGACCCACAATCGGATCAGATTCGTCTGGATTTATTGCGCGTCGTCCGCAAACAGCAGTCGTTGATGTCCGCGCCTGCGAGCGGTGGGAAGATGAATGAGATGCTGGCCAATTATGACGACTACAAAAAGGCCCGGAGCCGCCTCGAAGAGTGGGTGAGGGTGGAAGGCTCGAAGCATGGCCTTATTTTGGAGAGAGAAGGGAATCAATCGAAATAGCTGGTGTGTTTTTGAAGGTCAATTTTCTGGAGGATCCAATGTCAATTAAAAAAATCGGCGTTCTGGGCGCGGGCCTGATGGGAGCCGGTATTGCGCAGGTCGCCGCCGCGAGCGGCTACGAAGTCACGATCGTTGAAGTCAGCGATGAACTGATCAAAAAGGGTTTGAGCGGGATTGAAAAATCTCTCGCCAAATTCGCCGAGAAAGGAACGATCACCGCCGAGCAGAAAGGCGCCGCGATGGCGCGGCTGCGTGGGACGACGAAACTCGAAGAGCTTGCCGGCGCCGACATCATCATCGAAGCGATCATCGAGAACCTGCAGATCAAGCGAGACACTTATGCAAAGCTGGACGCGCTGTGCAAACCCGACACGATCTTCGCGTCGAACACCTCGTCGCTTTCGATCACGGAGATGATGACTGCGACGAGCGCCGAACGTCAGCGGCGATTTATCGGCATGCATTTTTTCAACCCGGTTCCGCTGATGAAACTCGTCGAAGTGATTCGCACGATTTTGACCGACGAAGATGTCTACGCCGAAGCCGTCGCGCTGGCCGAATCATTTGGCAAGACTGTGGTCAGGGCAGGCGACAAGACTGGTTTCATAGTCAACCGCCTGCTGGTGCCGTTCATGCTCGACGCCATCCGCACGCTCGAAGAAGGTCTGGCTTCGATTGAAGACATTGATAACGGAATGAAGCTCGGCTGCAACCATCCGATGGGGCCGTTGACGCTGACCGATTTCGTCGGGCTGGACACGACTTACTACATCGCAAACATCATGTTTGACGAATTCAAAGAGAAGCGATTCGCGCCGCCGCCGCTGTTGAAACGCATGGTTCAGGCCGGGTTGTATGGTCGCAAATCGGGACGCGGGTTTTACGATTACAGCGATCCGAAGAATCCGAAGCCGATGAAACTGGCTTGAAGGTCTCGGAAAGATGATTCCTGGCAGAGTATGAAAGCAAAACTCCGGGACTTTTCCTGCGAACACATCTGTTGCGAGCGTCGTGATGAAGCCGTTGTTCTAGTGACGATCAATCGCGAATCTGAAGTCAATGCGTTGAATCGAGCGGCGCTCAGCGAACTCGCGCGGGTTTTCACCGCGTTGCAATCCGATGCTGAGACGCGCGTCGTGATTCTGACCGGCGTTGGAGAAGACGTGTTTTCAGTGGACGCCGAGAACTCGGAGATGTCTGCGTTTGCGCCCGAACAAGCTGGAGAATTTGCGCGCGCATGGCAATCGCTTACGGCTCTCATCGAAAATTTGGGCAAACCTGTCATTGCCGCGATTAACGGTTCGGCGTATGGAGCTGGATGCGAGCTTGCGCTGGCTTGCGTGTTGCGAATAGCCGTTGCTGGCGCGAAGTTCGGCTACCCGGAAATCTCATTGTGGGGGCCGACGGCTTTTGGCGTATCTCGCTTGTCGCGATTGATCGGCAAATCGCGCGCTCTTGAAATGATTTTGACCGGGGAAACGATTGGCGCTGAAGAAGCGAAGCGAATCGGGTTGATCAACCGTGTCGCGCGAGATCAGGAGGAACTGATGACGCTTTGCGATGAGTTGGCGATGAAGATCAACCGCAACGCGCCATTGGCGGTCAAATATGCGTTGGAGGCGATCAACCACTCTACTGAATCATCGCTTGATTCGGGATTGCGGCTGGAATCGGCGCTTTTCGGTTTATGCTTTGCGACAGAAGACGCGCGCGAAGGAGCCAGGGCGTTTCTCGAAAAGAGGGCGCCGGTTTTCAGAGGAAAATAGGAGATCGGCGCAGGCATCATAAGGCATCATAAGGTTGAAGAGCGAGTGAATGTCGCATCTTTAAATTTTTAAGCGGCTGTAAATTACGGGCAACCTGTCATTAACTTGACCGCATCAAGTCGGCTCAATATACTGTCCGCGAGTGATCTTGAGTGAATCCCCCAGAGCCAAAATCTCAAGGCGCTTTTCGAGATGTCCGATTACTTTTCGCAATTGTGTTTGGGTGGCGCATGGCAAACGCCATCCCAATCGAACGCATGGTAGTCGCGGCTAGCCCTGATCATTTTCACAGGCTCATTGCTCATTTGAAAATCCCTCGCAGTCAATTTTATGACGGCAAGTGGACGAGTGGGAACGGCGATTCGCGGCGAGAAGGTTTTTTTATGATTCTTGCTGTGAAACTGACCAAAGGCATGACGCAGATTTTATTCGAGACGGGCATGCCTTTTGTTTATGTAGTGTTTTGTGAAGCGGCGCCGGTCAGCTTGAGCCGCCCTCACCATCGTTCAAGCGTCCGTTCCGTCCCCCAGGTATTCTTCATCAACTTAAACCTAAGAACTGTTACAGTAAGTCGTAAAAATTATGGGTGCTCGCCGTAGAGCGCGCGAATGCGCGCTACAAATGCTGTTTTCGTACGACGTGGCTCGCCCGTCTGTCGAGGAGCTTATTGAAACCTATTGGGGAGAGATGGCGGAGGCCGCCGAAGAGGTGCGCGTGTTCGCTAATGAACTCGTCGCAGGCGCGATTTCTCACCTCGATGAGATTGACGAACGGATTCGTCTTCGCACTGAGCACTGGCGAATTCCGCGAATGGCCATAGTTGATAGAAATCTACTGCGTCTGGCCGTGTTCGAATTCCTGCATCAGCCGAACACGCCGAAGACGGTCGCCATCAACGAGGCTCTGGAAATCGCCCGGCGATTTTCAACTCACGAAGCGACCCAATTCATTAACGGCATTCTCGACGCGATCAAGCGTGATGTGGAGTCGCAGGTTATTCCCGAAATGACCGCCGCGACGATGGCTCAACATCTCAATTAAATCCTGTTTCAGTTCAAGCTCGCGGACCGCGAATTTGACCGAGTTGGAAAATAGGTCGTAGTTCGTCTTCTCGCGCCAGACTCCGGATCAGTCCATCAACAACCTCACACCGAGCGACTCAGCCAGTCTAACCGCCCTGGTGAATCTTACGAATTGGGAATAAGTGGATCCCTGGGTGCGCAGTCGCGCCCGTTCGCCAGCCGACAGGCCGTTAATCAGCAACGCTTCCAGAAATTCGGCGTAATCCGGAAGGGCCATGACAGGCAGTTCACGCTGATAGCCTGAAATTCCTTCGTCGGAAGCGGCGAACCCGGCCAGCAGATCGAAAAGATTATCAGTGTTCAGCTTTGCGATTTTACGCGCGAGTGAGATTGGTGTTCGCAGTTCAAAGAATCTCAGTCCTTCAGGCGTCGTCACGCGCCTCAACTCTTTCGTTACCTCGCCGTCGAACGGCGACTCTGAGTCAATCAAGATAAGAAACAGGCTGGGCCATTGTTCCTGAGGCATAGTGTCGCTCAACAGTTGCGCGCGATCAGCCAGGAAACGCTCGAAACGGGCCTCGATGGGATAGCGGATTCGGCCCAGACATCCAATGGTTTCGCCGCAAGAGCCTGATTGTGGCGCGTTCAAGAGGTCATCGCTTCTGTTGAACTCATCTTCGCCGAATTCATAATCGAAGTTCTGTTCGACGTGCGCTGGACAATGCGCGCGGCAGTATTCGGCCACTTGCTCCGAGAACTCCAGTTCATTTGAGAGTTCAGTCGTAAATTTAATGCTTTCTGCCGATGGCGGACGTTCATTTTCCAATGTCAAATTAACGATCTGTGAAACCAGTGAGCCGGCGCGCCCGAGATTGCGCAGAGTCTGTTCGCCGTACAGACGCCGCATTTCGCATGGGTATTCGATTGCGTATTCAAGAGACATAAGATCACTAAATTATGGGGAGGGTTTGAGAGCGGACAATTTTAACACCAATTCAGAAGGTTCTGGCTGAATCTTCCGAATCGGTTGCAGGCTGAATCTTCCGGCGCTTTTGATTCCAATTCAACCGTCAAGTAGAATTCCCGCACACAACGAGGAGTCATGCTTCTATGAATAGATTTACGTTTTCCCCGCCGATACTGGCGCGCGCGGCTGTGGCTGCCTTAATCCTGTTTGCTGTGGCGCTTCCTGTTCTGGGTCAGAGCGGTGAAGAGAAGCCGCAACAGGATCAGCAACAGCCAAGCATCAAAATCGGCACAAATCTGGTAACGGTGCCTGTCATCGTCACGGATCGTTATGGTCGTTTCGCTACAGGACTGACTCGCAACGAATTTACTTTGCGCGAAGAAGGCTCCCCACAGAAGATTGAGGACTTTTCCTCCACTGAAGCGCCGTTCAGCGTCGCACTCTTGATTGACACCAGCCGCAGCACTCAAAACCAACTCGGCAAGATTCGCAAAGCTGCGCTAACCTTCATCAGGCAGTTGCTGCCGAACGACCGTGTGATGGTGGTCAGCTTCGATGAAAAGGTTCGGTTCGTTTCCGACTTCACGAATGACCACGCTACTCTCGAACGCGCCGTCAAATCGCTGAAGACCAGTTACCTCACAAGTCTGTATGACGCCATTCACCTGACCATCAATGAGAAGATGAGCCGGGTGCAGGGGCGAAAGGCGATTGTGATCTTGACAGACGGCGTTGACACCGCGAGCAAGCAGGCGACTTATGAAAGCGTGATTGATCTGGCGGCGAGCGCCGGAATCATCAGTTATACAATCCAATACGAAACGCGCAACGACGGCGGCCCGGTGATGAAACCCACATTCATTCCGGGCATCAGCAATTCCTTCGCATCGGGTTCGGGCATTAAGTGGCAGGACATACCGCAGCAGAAGCCGAAGCCGGAGACTGAAACTGCAAAGCCTGAATCGAAGGATGAATCCAAAGAAGAGACGAAATCGCTGATCAACATACCTCGACCCAGCAGTCCCATGTCGCCAACGCCCCGTTCCGCCCCGTCTTCACGCGTCAACGGCCAGCGCCAACAGCCGATTCGTGATCGCTACCTGATCGCGGCGGATTTCCTTCGCACTCTGGCGGCGCAATCGGGCGGATTGCCTTTCCGGGCTGAAAGTATCGAGAACACCAGCTATGCTTTCCAAAACATCGCGAACGAATTGCACAATCAGTACACGCTGACCTACATCTCGAACAATGAACAGCGCGACGGCAATTACCGCACAATCGCGGTCGGGGTCAGCAATCCTGATCTGGTGGTGCGCGCGCGCCGATTCTATCGCGCTCCGAGGGCCGAAACTCCCGATGGCGAGCGTGACAAGCAGCCAACTCCGAACTCAGAACAATAGCGTTACATAATCTCAAAATCGCAAAGCGCACGAAGGTTAAGGAGTAAAGATGGGAACATCGCTTTCTCCACTTTGTGCGCTTTTGTTTTTGCCCCAATGTTCATGGACTTGATGTGACGTGGGCAAAAAAAATCCCACGATGCGTGTTACACATCGTGGGAATCAAGCAGGAGAAGGAGGGAGGTAAACGTCAGAAACCGAAAGGAGTCAGCAAACGATGAAAACCCAGTTTAAACTCAGCGCAAAAACTCTACGCGACTAAAAAAACGATTTGATGATGACTTACCTGACTGTTGAACACAGTCTTGTGAGAATTTGACCTATGCAGGGTTTGCGCTGTTGGTCAGGGCGTTTCTTCATCGAAACCCAACAGGCACGCGGAGTATATTCACTCACCCCTTGCGAGTCAAGAATGCTTTAGCTTTTCTTCATAAAGTTTTTACGAATCTTCCGAGCGTTGATCGCCTGGTTTTCGGTCTTTCAAGTAACGACACGAAGCGCTTTCGCGGGTGTTTCCCATCAGGGTTCAGTGCCAACGCGTCTATTTTGTGGTAAGCTTCGCGCCGTCAACCCCTTGTAAGACGTAAGCCAACAATCCGGGCTTTATTACAGCCAGGCTCTACTACGGAGGTATGTGTGAAGATCAGAAAACCGTTCATCTGTTCATTCATCAGTCTCGTAATCTTGTCATTGATCAGTGTCGCCGCCTTTGCAGATACGATCAGGCTTAAGGATGGGAGTGTGCTGAAAGGCAAAGTCATCTCCTACGGGCAGCGCAAATTCACCATTCTGGTCAACATCGGCGGATCGAGTTCGCAGCACGTGATTCCGGTTGAAGAGATCGAGAGTGTGGAATTTGATTCCAGCGACGCGGGAGTAGTTAGTCGCGCTGAACCTGTGGCTCCCAATTCACAAACGATCGCGTCATCTTCACGTCCTGAAGTCCCGCGAGATGATCCGCCGGTGTCTACTCCCGCCGATCCCGCGACAAACCCCGCGATAAACAGAGATGCGTCGAGAACTGCGTCTGAGTCAGAACCGCCGCCGGATGACGCTAACGGGGGCGCTATCGCCGCGATCGCCGAAAAGACAGTCAGTGTCGCTGCCGCAGCCGATTGGACCAGCACCGAAATCCGCATCCAGCGCGGGCAGCGCATAGTGATCAGCGCTGATGGGCAAGTTGATCTGGGAGATAACCAGCGCACCGGCCCTGAAGGCATCTCCCTCACCGACAATCGCAAGCTGATCGCGGCTCGTCCGACTGGCGCGTTGATCGCCGTCGTCGGTGACGATAATGACGATTTCATCTTCGTGGGCAAGGCGACCGAATTCGTCTCGAAGCATAACGGCATTCTGTTCCTGAGCGTCAACGAGGGAAACCTCAAGGACAACGCCGGCGCGTTCGTCGCTCGCGTTAAAGTTTTGAGCAACAGATGACGCCTGAACTTCGCCGGTACGCGCGCGGCGCTTGCTGCCCGTGTTTACCGGCGAAGCTTCACCTGCCTGCGGACGTTTTTCCGCTACCTCCACCCCTTGGTTTCAGGTCTGCTTTACGGAACCTCTATGCCATCAAAAGGACCACGCACTGTTTACGCTTGCCAGAGTTGCGGCCATCAATCGCGCAAATGGCTTGGCAAATGCCCCGATTGCGGCGAATGGAATTCGTTCGCCGAAGAACGCGAACGCGCCGCGGCGAAAGAGGGCGCAGGCGCCAACCGCGCGGGTCTTCGTTTGCGCGAAAGCAAACCGATTCCGTTTGGTGAAATTGAAGCGCAGGATGATTCGCGCGAAGTAACCGGCATTGAGGAGTTCGACCGCGTGCTCGGCGGCGGCATCGTGCCAGGCTCGCTCGTCCTGATCGGCGGAGAGCCGGGCATCGGCAAATCAACATTGCTTTCACAAGTCGCCGACAAGCTAAGCGCGCTTTACGGCAGCGTGCTTTACGTTTCGGGCGAAGAGAGCGAGCGCCAGATCAAGCTTCGCGGCGAACGCCTGAGCATCAATCCGCAAGGGCTTTTCCTCCTTTCTGAAACAAACCTCGAACGCATCTTCGACGAGATCAACAAGCTGCAGCCGCAGGCGATCATCATTGATTCGGTTCAAACAGTCTTTTCGGAAAAGCTGGAGAGCGCGCCCGGCTCGGTCTCGCAAGTTCGCGAAGTCGCGGGCCAGTTCCTGCTGCTCGCAAAAAATCTGAACACGCCTGTTTTTCTGATCGGTCACGTAACGAAAGAGGGAACGATCGCGGGGCCGAAAGCGCTTGAACACATCGTTGACACGGTTTTGTATTTTGAAGGCGAACGCCATCATAACCACCGCATTCTGCGTGCGGCCAAAAACCGATTCGGAGCGGCGAATGAACTCGGCATTTTTGAGATGACAGGCGCCGGGTTGATCGGCGTGCCCAACCCTTCCGAAGTCTTTTTGAGCGAGCGTCCGGTTGGCGCGTCGGGATCGGCTGTGATCGCCGCGATGGAAGGCACGCGACCGATGCTGGTCGAAATTCAAGCACTGGTCAGTTCGTCGAAATTCGGCACTGGCCGCCGCACCACTCAGGGCGTCGAGATCAACCGCGTGGCGTTGCTCGTGGCGATGCTTGAAAAACGAGTCGGGTTCCATCTCTCCGGCGACGACATCTTCGTCAATCTGGTCGGAGGAATCGCGCTCGATGAACCTGCGGTTGATCTTGGGATTGTCGCCGCTGTGACTTCGAGCTTCCGCAATATCCCGATCAACGAACACACGATCGTTTTCGGCGAAGTCGGATTGGCTGGTGAGATTCGCGCGACCAGTCAAGCCGCGGTGCGCTTGCGCGAGGCTGCCCGAATGGGATTCAAGCGCGTCGTCTTGCCGAAGAACAACCTGAGCGGGTTGCCGCAAGACGACCGCCTTGAAGTCATCGGCGTGAGATCGGTGAGCGATGCGCTCGACGCGTTGTTTTAGCCTGGAAACCCGGCGGCCGCTTTCAATCTCTCGATCTGACCGCGATGACGGTCTTCGTGCTCGCCCAGCAGAACCATCCACTGATAAGCGTTGATCGGGCCTATTGCCGGATGCGGGAACATCGGTTCGGACAGGTCAACCGCTTCGAGCCGCGATTGAATCTCAGCGAATCCCGGCAGCGTCGCGCGCATCTTCGCCAGCGAATCCTTGATCCCCACGCCGCCTTGCGGGCGCACGCGATCAGGAGCCTGAAACGGCGGCGGTTGATTGCCGTCTTCATCAAGGATCGTGTGACCGAGATTCAAATCGGCTTTGGGCGGTTTACCTGCGGCCTCGGCTTCTTTCAACAGTTTATGCGTGATACGCAGAAAGCCGTCGTTGACGACGCTGACGTGTTCGACAATCTCCGCAATCGTCCATTGATTTTCATCGAGACGAAAATTGGCCTGGGCTTCAGTCAGGTTTGAGACGGCGGCGATGAACCGCTCCTGCGCCTGTGCGCCTGCGGCCAGAATGTCGGCGATAGTGTGATAGATCATTGTTGACGCTCCTCGAATGGATTGGATTGAATGCGGCGTAGTTTATCACGCCACAAACCCGGCGCCCGAATCATTCGGCCTTCATCGCCACTCCCGGCGCGCCTTCGATCATCTTCAAATCGGCGATCATTCCCGGCGATGACGCGTTGATCATTTGCCGGCAGCGCGCGAGGTTCTGGCTCGCTTCGGCGAATTTGCCGCGCGATTGTTTGACCGCAATCTCGAACTCGCGCGTCGCCTCTTCCATCATTCCCGACTTTGCCAGCATCACTCCGAGGTTGTTGTGACAGGCTGGAATGCCGTCTTTGGATTGTTTGATGGATTGCTGGTAATGATCGAAGGCCGCGCGGTCGTCTCCCGCGCGCTGCGATTCCAGCGCCAACTCGAACAAGGCTTCGGCGTGCTTGCCGCCTGAACTCTTCACCGCCTGAGCGAAGGCTTCGCGGGCTTCACGATATCGCCGCAAATCCTGAAGCGCGACGCCCAGCGCGTAAGAGGCCGATGGATATTGGCCTTCGCGCAGTTTGATCGCCGCGCGATATTCGTTTATGGCTTCGCGGCGGCGTCCGAGTTTGTAGTTGCAAACGCCGATGTTGAAATGCGCGCGGGCCTGATGATTGCCAGGCCATTGCAGCGCGGCCTGATATTCAAAGATCGCCAGTTCGCGCTGCCCGCGATGGAAAAGTTCGTTGCCGCGCTCTATCGCCTCGTTGGCGTCGTTGATCTGGGCTTTGGCGTTCAGGCTGAATGTCATCAGCGCAAAGAACAACAATGTGATGAAGATTCGATTTCGCATGCTCCCTCCTTCTCGCTCTTGATCGGCGAGTCTGGTTGATCAGGTTGTTTCGTGTTCATCAGGCCCCTCACCTTGAGTGAGCTTGATTCGGGCGGGAGTGTAAGAAAAAAGCGGCAATCAATCTTTCGGTTGATTGCCGCTTTTTTTCTGTGATTGCTGTGAAATGGCAGCCGCGCCCTCTCTCACGGTCGGGCTACCGCCGCGCTTTTCAGCGCAGATGCTCGTTGCGGTAGGCTTTGGGTGTCATCGCCGTGACTTTGCGGAAGAGCGTCGTGAAATGGCTTTGGTTTTTGAAACCGGCGCGCAGTCCGATTTCGACAATCGGCAGATCGCTTTCGGCCAGCAGCCGTTTGGCCAGATCAATCCTGCGCTGAGTCAGGAATTGAATTGGCGTCGAGCCGGTGGCCTGTTTGAAAGACCGCGCGAAATGGAACGGACTCAACTCCGCGATTTCGGCGATTTCGGTCAGCGTCAGATCGCGTTCCAGGTTTTCTTCAATGAATTCAGTTACGCGGCGTAATTTGTGTTTCGGCAACCCACCGAGATTGGCAAGGTTAAGCTGGAATCTTTCGCCGGCGGACGAGTAATGTCTGAGCAGATGCGCCACCATCGTGTTCACCAGCGACTCAGCGTAAATTGATCCGGAAGGCGCGCCCGCGTCAATTTCGGAGGCCAGCGCCAGACCGATCTGATGAACCAGAGGATCGCCGATTTCGCAGGAGGCCATCATTTCAACGCGGTCGGTTTGAAGCAGTTCGCTCGCCGAACGCGCGACGAAATCGTGATCGAGGTGGATTGCGACGTCTTCCAGCTCTTCTCTCCAATTCGCGGAATATTGCTGGCCCGCAGGCACAATGATCGCCTGACCGACGGTTCGTCTGGCGTGAGCGATGTTCCCGCCAACCGTCACCGTCGAAGCCTCGAATGATCCGGCGAGCGGGATGAAGATATGATGTTTGTCGAGTTGTTTGTTGGTCGCTTCGCCGGGAAAAAGACGCACGTGCCCGGCTTTCACTCCGGGCCAGGACAACATCTTCTCGAAAACGTGCGGAGGCCATTCCGGTACGAAACTCGATTCGATCATTCTTTTTGGCGTGGCCATGTCTCCCTCCTTCTGTTTGATCGGTCTTTGAATCGAATCACGATTGCGGTTTGAAATAGAGCACCATGCTCGCGCCCAACACCACCAGCAGGAACCCGACGTACAGCAGCGGATTGATGGAGTTTTTTGGCGGATGCAGCAGCATCGTGACCAGCACGTTGATCACCGGCGCGCCGCCGAACACCAATGGCATTACGTAAGCCGGCGCCCCCTGGTTCTTGAAAGCCAGGATGATGCACACGGCTCCAATGGCGCCTAATGCGCCGGCAGCCGTCGCCGTCGTCGCGCCGAAAGTGTTCCACCCCTGCGCGCCCAATTGTCCCTGCGAAGCCAGCATCAGGACCGGAACGATGACGCCGATCAGAAAGTACGCGACACCGACGCAGAGCAGCGCCCGCAGCGGACTGCCGAGCTTGACCTGCCCCTGATGCAGCATTGCGCCGTAAACTCCCCACGAAAGAGCCGCGCCGATAGCGAACATGACCCAAAGCATAGAACGTTTAGTCTCCTTTTTTGTCATAAGTTTGGTGTTTCCCTGAGATGTCAGTCGAAGTTGTCAGTTGTTGTTGAGATTAGCCGTCTTCCGGCTCAACTATTTTTCGTCCGGTTTCTTGTCTGCTGTGGCTGAGGGTAGCAATCTCTCCAGTCGCTCCAGCCGCTCACGCAATTGCTGATTTTCAATCCGTAGCGTTTCTTTTTCGCGCTCGTACGTGTTACGTTCCTTCTGAAGCTGAAATTCGTAGTAGAGGCGAGTCTGGTTGTCAATGAGTTCACGGATTTGCTCGCCGTGCAACTTCGAGTCGGCTTGCAGCCTCTTCAATTCATCGCTGATCGTGAAGAACCTCTTGAATATCTCGAAGACTTTTTCCCACATCACACGGCCTCGCGCATCAAGTTTCGCAACTTAGCCAGAATGGCCGTGTTTTCGGCGTTGATCTGATCAATCTCTTCTCGATCTTTGACCATCTCTCTGTGAATCCGATCCAACGCCTCTATGTACTGATCGAGCAACTTATTGATTTCAGCCGGATCATCGCTGGTCAGTTCAAATTCGAGAATCTTGTCCATACCCATACCTCCGAGCCGAATTCTATCACAGCGAGTTTTGCGCAACGAAGCTCTACTTCCCGAAGCAATAAAGCATCCCACGCGTCCGCACGTAAATCTTCCCATCGGCAATCGCTGGCGTGGCGAACACCTCGTCACCGAGCGCGTTGACCGCCAGCACGTCCCATTCGCCCGCCGCTTTCACGACCGACATCGTTCCGTCCTGGCTGATCAAATAGACCTTGCCATCGGCTCCGATCGGCGAAGCAAAGTATTTGTCAATCGCGCCCTTCAACCGCCCCTGCTTGATCACGGCGCCTGTCGCCGGGTCGAACGAAATCAGGATGCCGCTATCGTTGACCATAAACAGCGAGCCTTGATAAAGCAGCGTCGAAGGCACCTGCGGCACGGGGCGTTGATATTTCCAGCGGATCGCCTTCTCGGTCATATCGCCCGCGCCGCCGAGCTTGATCGCCAACAGTCCGTTTTCAGAAGCCATCATCGCGCGAAAAACATCCCAGTCTTTCGCGTCGAGCTTCTGGTCGCGATTCAAATCGAAAGCGTCGAAGCCATAGTTCGGCGAGAGCACGCGATCAATCGGCTCCGCGCCGCTGATTTCATCTTTAGCGACGAAGCCGTCTTTGTTCTTGTCGTAGCGTTTCAATCCTTCTTCAAACGGGATGGTCGGAATCTGTTTGCCCGGCTGATTGAGCGGAAAGCCCCAACCGTTGATGTACGCGTATTCGTTGTCGTAGCTGATGACTGATTTCATCTCGCAGGCCAGCCCGCGCACCCACCAGACGCGCTTGCCGTCGGCGACCGAATAGGCCGAAAGCTGAAACGCTTCGGGAATGATCAACTGCTTCGCGCCGGATTTGGGTTGATAGATCGTCGGCGTCGAATAGCCCGAAATGACTTCGGGACGATCAATCTTCCATTTCGTCTTGCCGGTGTTCTTGTCCACTGCGAGCAGATAAGCGCCGAGGTCTTGATCAACAGGCACGATGACTTTGTCGTCAACCAGAATCGGCGACGCGCCGTAGCCGTAAAACATGTTGAACGGCCCGAGCGGCATTCGCCATTTCTCCCTGCCGTTTGCGTCGAACGCGATCAAGCCGAAATCCTGAAAGAACGCGTAGACGTTTTCGCCATCGGTCACCGGGCTGGCCGAAGCCGGGCCGTTGAGGTTCTCCAGGCGACCTTTGTGAACGCGCGGAATCTCGCGCCGCCAAAGCTCCTTGCCCGACTTGCGGTCGAGCGCGATGACGAAGAGTTGGTAGCTGCTCTTGTTCTTCGCGTCAATCGGTGTGTGCGCGGTGATGTAAATGCGCGTGCGAGCGAGCACCGGCGACGAATGGCCCGGCGGTAAAGCGGTTTTCCACACGACGTCCTTTTCCGGCCCGAATTCGACTGGCAGATTCGTCGCGTTGGAAACGCCTGTGCCGTTGGGGCCACGAAAGCGCGACCATTCGTTGTCGGTTGCGATTGCTTGAATGCCGCAAAACAGCGTAAGCACGAGCGCGGTGATGAAACGCGTTGACATAATTTTTCTCCGTGATTGAAGTGGAGTTGGACGGACGCCCCGGCATTGTGCGGCGCCGCGAACCGGCAGGCAAGGAGCGCGGACAAAAATCCGGCCACGCGAAATGAATGGCGCGCGGACTTTACCTAACCTTGCTGAGGCTGGCAAACTCTTCGGCGCTATGTCACACAATCCAATCAAACAAGCGCGAATTGATCTGGCCGCCGCTCTGCGCTGGGCGGCTCGGCTCGGCCTTAATGAAGGCATCTGCAACCACTTCAGCCTTGCCGTTCCAGGCGCGCAGGATCGCTTCTTGATTAATCCGCAAGGGCTGCACTGGTCTGAGATCGCGCCCGCCGATCTGGCGCTGACCGATTCTGAAGGCAACGTGATCGAAGGCAAACACAAGGTCGAAGCCACCGCGTTCTTCATTCATGGGCGCATTCATCGAGGAAAGCCGAACGCCGCGTGCGTGCTGCACACGCACATGCCTTACGCGACGGCTCTGGCAATCAGCGACGGAGGGCGGCTGGAATGGGCGAATCAGAACGCGCTGCGATTTTACGGGCGAGTGGCTTACGACGAGTTTTACAATGGCCTTGTGCTCGACACCGAAGAGGGCGACCGCATCTGCGCGCAGATTGAAAACGCCGACGTGTTGTTCCTGGCCAATCACGGCGTGATCGTTTGCGGGGATTCCGTCGCGCGGGCGTTCGATGAACTTTATTACCTCGAACGCGCGTGCATGGTTCAGGTGTTGGCCGAAAGCACGGGTAGGAAGTTGAAGATTGTGCCAGATTCGATTGCGGCGATGACCGGGCGGCAGATTGCGGAAGACAAACAGTACCTGCTGCATTTCGAGGCGTTGAAGCGTTTGCTCGATCGTGATGAGCCGGGGTGGCGCGGCATGGATTAAGCCATCACCGATAGCATTCCCAGAATTGGTTCGCCGAGACGGTTGTCGCCAGTGATTTCAACTCGCGCGGCGGCTATGTCGCGCGACAATCCTTTGGTCAACAACCGCCACGCTGTGTCCTGATCCATTCTGATTGCGCAAGCCGGCGTTTCGCTTCCGCCTGAATAAAGCTTCCACGCGCCGCCTTCTCTCGACAAAGTCCATTCGCCGCCGGCTTCGCCGGTGATGGTGAGCACGATTCGCGCGCCTTCTTCAGCCGTCGTTTCTCGATAAGTGTGCGGCAAGCCTCGCAGAAAAGCATCCAAAACGGGGAAGAGCCATTTGCGGTTTGTGATCGCGGGCGCTGAGGTGGCGTCGCGGATTTGCTGCTGGTGATGCCATTTTTCGGTGTACTCGCGCGCGATGTCGAACCAGTTCTGCGACCCTTCCTCGCCCGCCCACGCGACGCCGAACAGCGCGGGGCCGAACGGATCGAGCGATTTGAAAAGCTCGGTGACTTGCGCGCCGGTGACTTCGAGAAATTCGATCAGCAGCGGCGGACTGATGCGTTTCGCCGCTTTGACCCACTCGGCGTTGAGCTGATTCAGAAAGCCGACCAGATCGCGGTAATTTTCAATCGGCGTTTCAGGCGGAACCATCGGCGCTCGGTCGCGCTGAAATGAAAGCCGGCGGATGTCGCTGTCGAGCAGGTGCGCGGCGATGTCTCGGACTTGCCAGGCTCCGGCGACGGTCGGTTTATACCAGTCTTCGTCGGGCAGACTTCGGAGCAATCCCAACAACTCCTCGTGAAGCTCACCGAACAGCTCAGCGACAAAGATTGGGTCAACAGGTTTCATTCGACCTCCAACATTTTCGCGGCGATCTCTTTCAGCAGCTTTGCGCAGACCATCGCGGTCACGCCGTTCACGTCCATTCGCGGATTGTATTCGACTATGTCGGCGCCGACGACGGGAGAACTGATGCTGTGAATGACGTTGAGCGCCTGCCGCGTTGACAGTCCGCCCGGCTCGCGGTGCGAAACGCCGGGAGCGAACGCAGGGTCTAGTCCGTCAACGTCGAACGAGATGTAGACCGGCGTGTCGAAATCAATTGTCCAATCGTCGCGCCAGTTTTTCATCTCGACGACCTCGACGCCGAAGCGTTCGATCTGTTCGCGCTGATGCCCGGTCATCGTGCGGATGCCGACTTGCACGAGTCTTTCAACCAAACCCGCTTCCATAATTCGCGCGAATGGGCAGGCGTGCGAAAAACGATTGTCCTGGAATTCGTCGTAGATGTCCGGGTGCGCGTCGAAATGCAGAATGCTCAGGCGCGGATATTTTTTGGCGAAGGCTCGAATGATCGGATAAGTGATCGCGT
>JAJVID010000102.1 GCA_022072205.1 Acidobacteriota bacterium | reverse complement strand
CTTATCCGGACTCTTTTTCGCGCTCATCCCAGCCGCCGATGCGCCGCCGTTCATCGGGTTCTGACTTCCGACTTGCGACCAGAATGGTTGCTGCTTGTCACTCCTCAGCGTCACTTCAATTCTGGGAAAGCGTGATCCCAGAATCGGACAGATCACCGCTCATCTTGATCGTCGGCCTAATCTCAAATCCCGCCATTCAAGAACTTAGCCTGTTGTCCAATGTGGCACGCGGCTTGGTTAGTTGATTAGGTTGAAACGAAGAATCGCCGCGCCTGGCCATCAGAGGCAATGCTGCCCGGCAATTCTCGATACTGACCTGAAGCACGAACGGAGAAGATTTATGATCACTCTCTGGCAAGACCTGCGCTACGGCGCGCGAATGTTGCTCAAGAAACCCGGCTTCACCTTGATTGCCATCATTACGCTGGCGCTCGGCATCGGCGCGAACACGGCCATTTTCAGCCTCGTGAACACCGTGCTGTTGCGTCCGCTGCCTGTTGCGCAACCCGATCAACTGGTTTCGCTCAACAGCGTCTCGCTCGACGGGAAGCGGAATTTCCCGACGTTTTCGATTCCGAATTACCTCGACCTGCGCGACCGCAATGACGTGTTGACGGGACTGGCGGCATATCGGCTTGCGCCAGTCAGCCTGAGCAATCAGGGCGTGAATACGCGGCTGTGGGGTTTGGTGGTGTCGGGAAATTATTTCGAGACGTTGGGACTCTCGCCGGCGGCGGGCAGATTGTTCACGATGGAAGACGACAAAGCGCCAGGCGCGCATCCGGTGGCGGTGTTGTCGCACGATTGCTGGCAGCGACGCTTCGGCGGAGCGGCGAACATCGTGGGACAAACGGCGCTGGTGAACGGGCGCGAATACACGATCATCGGCGTCACGCCCGCCGGATTTCACGGCGTCGAAATCGCTTTTCAGGCCGAGATGTGGTTTCCGCTGGCGATGTCCGGGCAGATCGAACCGGGGCGCGATTATTTCAAGGCGCGAGACACGTTCAATTTTTTTGTCCTCGGACGACGCAAGCCAGGCGTCACGACGGCGCAGGCCGAAGCCGCATTGAAAAATATCGCGGCGCAACTTGCGCGCGAATACCCGAAGGAAAACGACGGCCTGACGATTACGCTTTCGCCGCCGGGCCTGTTCGGCGCGTTCTTTCGCGGGTCGGTGCTGGGGTTTGCGGGCGTGTTGATGCTGGCGGTCGGGCTGGTGTTGCTGCTGGCCTGCGCCAATCTGGCGAATCTGTTGCTGGCGCGCGCGACCGAGCGACGCAAGGAAATTGCCATTCGTCTGGCTCTCGGAGCGAGCCGCCTTCGGTTGTTACGCCAGTTGCTGACTGAAAGCGTGATGCTGTCGCTGCTGGGCGGCGCGTTCGGTTTGTTGTTGGCGTACTGGCTGATGGACGCCGTCGTCGCCTTCAAGCCGCCCATGGAAATTCCGCTGACGCTTGATTTGCAACTTGATTATCGCGTGCTGTCGTTCACTCTGGTCGCCTCAACGCTGGCAGGCGCGCTGTTCGGTTTGGCGCCCGCGCTGCAAACCACAAAGCCGGATCTGGTTCCCGCGCTGAAAGACGAAGCCGGAGCCGGCGGCTATCGCCGTTCGTGGTTACGCAGCGGCCTGGTCGTCCTGCAAATGACCTTATCGCTGGTGTTGCTGGTCTGCGCCGGGCTGGTGTTGCGCGGCCTGCAAAACGCGCAACGCATCAATCCGGGGCTGATTGCGCAACACGCGCTCAAGCTGTCTTTCGATCTGAATTTGCAGGGCTATGACGAAAGCCGTACACAGCAGTTCAAAAAACAATTGCTGGAACGTGTCCGCGCGTTGCCGAACGTGCAGGCTGCCGGGCTGACGACTTTTCTGCCGCTCAGCCTGAACATCAATAACGAAGAAATTCAGATCGAAGGTCAGCCCGAACAACGAGGCGGCAACGCGCCGATGGTGATGGCAGGGTCGTGCAGCCCCGGTTTGCTGACTGCGCTCGGCACGCAGTTGTTGGAGGGCCGTGATTTCACCGAAGCCGATGCCGCATCCGGGCAGCGCGTGGCGATAGTCAACGAAGCTTTCGCGCGCCGTTTCTGGCCTGGCCAGTCGGCGATCGGCAAACGGTTCAGCCTCGATGGTCTGCAAGGCCCGTGGATAGAAGTCGCCGGCGTGATGCAGGACGGCAGGTATTTCAGCCTGAGCGAGAAACACGAGCCGTTTTTCTATCGCAACCTGCGCCCGCAAACAGGCGACTTCCTGACGCTGATTGTCCGCGCCCAGGGCGACCCGGAAACTGCGCTCGCCGCATTGCGCCGCGAATTTCAGCAACTCGACGCCACTCTGCCGGTTTATGGCGCGGCGACCCTGACCGAACACCTGAGCGTCGCGCTTTTTCCTGCCCGCATCGCCGCCACATTGCTGGGCAGCTTTGGCCTGCTGGCGTTGCTGTTGGCCGCCATCGGCATTTTCGGCGTGATGTCTTATACCGTGTCGCAACGCACGCGCGAGATCGGCATTCGCCTGGCGCTCGGCGCAACCTCTGCGCAAATCATTCGCCTCATCGTGCGCCAGGGCCTGTCCCTGACGATTGTAGGCATCGCGTTCGGCCTCGCCGCAGCCATCGCCGGAACGCGACTGCTCAACGCGCTGCTTTATGGCGTGAGCGCCACCGATGTGCGGACTTTCATCGGCGTCACGCTGTTGCTGGCGGCGGTCGCTTTTGCGGCCTGCTGGATTCCGGCGCGGCGGGCGGCGAAGGTTGACCCGATGATCGCGTTGCGGCGCGACTGATTCAAATTCGACGAGGAGAAAAGTATGCAAACCCTCTGGCAAGACCTGCGCTTCGGCGCGCGAATGTTGGCGAAGAACCCCGGCTTCACGTTGATTGCTGTCGTCACGCTGGCGCTCGGCATCGGCGCGAACACGGCCATTTTCAGCGTGACGGACAAGCTGCTCGTCAGGTCGCTGGCCGTCAAAGAGCCGCGACAACTTGTTCTGATCAATTCAGTCAGCGTCAAGCCGCACTTCGTCAGCAACGCTTTCTCTTATCCGAACTTCAGCGATTATCGAGCGCAGAACCAGGTCTTGTCCGGTTTGCTGGCTTTCGCGACCACGCAGTTGGAACTGAAGACGAACGACCGCATCGAGCGCGTGTCGGGCGAATATGTCTCCGGCAATTATTTCGACGTGCTTGGCGTTGGGGCCGCGCGTGGACGGACGTTTTCGCCTGAAGAAGACCGGACGCCGGGGGCGCAGCCGGTCGCGGTGGTCAGCGACGGATTCTGGCGCCGCCGGTTCGGCGCCGATCCGAATCTGATTGGCCGGACGATCACGCTCAACAACATTCCGCTGACCGTGATCGGCGTCGCGCCGCCGAGCTTCAACGGGATGATTCTGGAAGAGCCGACCGAGGTCTGGGTTCCCGCGCTGATGCATCCGCAACTGGCGCAATCAAAATTCATCGAGAACCGAAAAGACGGCTTCCTGTTATTGATGGGGCGCATCAAGAACGGCGTCAGTCAGGCGCAGGCGGAAGCGGGACTGGACGCGCTCGCTCAACAGATCAAGGAAGCCAACACGCCGCCGGGCGTGATCACGAAAGGGCTGCCGTTCAGCGAACAGCACATCAAATTCGAGCCGGGCGGGCGCGGCATTTCGATTTTGCGGAAACGGTTTTCGTCGCCGCTCAAACTGTTGATGGCGGTGGTCGGGCTGGTGTTGTTGATTGCCTGCGCCAACGTCGCGGGGTTGATGCTGGCGCGCGGCGTCGCGCGGCGCAAGGAGATGGCAATCCGGCTGGCGATGGGCGCCGGGCGCTGGCGGGTGGCGCGGCAATTGTTGACTGAAAGCTTGCTGCTGGCTGTGGCGGGCGGCGCTGTCGGGTTGCTGCTTGCGCCCTGGCTGGTGACATTGCTGGTCAAGACTCAGGCGAGGCTCAGCGTTGCCGAGACGCTGCTTGGCGACAGCATAGATTGGCGCGTGATGGCGTTCACCGCGCTGGCGACGCTGCTGGCCGGGATCGTGTTCGGCGTCGCGCCCGCGTGGCAGAGCGCGCGAGCCGATCTCGTACCCGCGTTGAAAGAAGAAAGCGGCGTCTCCGGTCAGCGCGAGCGGCGCTTTGGCTTCCGCAGCCTGCTGGTCGCGGCGCAACTGGCGCTGGCGATTGTGACGCTGACCGGCGCTGGGCTGTGCATCAAGAGTTTGCGCAATCTGCTGGCGATTGATCCCGGCTACCGGACGGAGAGCGTGCTGGTTGCGCCGCTCGATCTGGACGAAAAGAAGTACGACAAGGCGCGCGGCAGCGAGTTGCAGCGGCAATTCCTCGAACGACTGTCGGCGCTGCCCGGAGTTGAATCGGCAAGCTACGGGCTGGTTATGCCGCTCAGCGGCAGCCGGTATATGAGCAGCCTTTTTGTTGATGGCCACCAGCCGTTGCCTGATGAACAGATGGCCTTCGATACGAACTTCGTCGGCCCGCGTTATCACGAAACGATGGGCATTGGCATTGTCGCGGGGCGCGGCTTCACCGAGCAGGATCGCGCGGGCGCGCCCGGCGTGGTGATCGTCAACGAAACTATGGCGCGGCGGCTTTTTCCCGGCGAAAACCCGCTTGGCAAAAGATTGCGGGTGGGCGCGGGCGCGCCGCCGCTCGAAATCATCGGTGTCGCGCGCGACATCAAACATCACGATCTGACTGAAACGCCGATCCCGCATTTTGATTTGCCGGCTTTGCAGCGCGGTTACGACAGCTACACCAACTTCGTCATGCGCGTGAAGGCGCGCACAGCGGATTTGATTCCGTCCGTACGCGGCGAACTGCTCGCGCTCGATTCGTCGCTTCAGGCGGACAAGATCAACCCGCTGTCAGAACAGATCGGCAAGGCGCTCTCGGCGATGCGACTGGCTTCGACGCTGATCGGAATTTTTGGCCTGGTGGCGTTGCTGCTGGCCGCGCTTGGGCTGTACGGGGTGATGTCCTGGATGGTCAGCCGCCGCACGCGCGAGATCGGCGTGCGGGTGGCGCTCGGCGCGCAATCAGGAGATGTGCTGAAGCTGATTCTGAAACAGGGAATGCTGCTGGTGGGCGTTGGCGCGGCGGCTGGGCTGGGCGCGGCTTTCCTCGCCACGCGATTGATCGAAAGCCTGCTTTACGGCGTGAGCAGAACCGACCTGGCCACCTTTGCAATGGTCGCGCTATTGCTGGCGGTTGTCGCCTTGCTGGCCTGCTGGATTCCGGCGCGGCGGGCGACGAAGGTTGACCCAATGATCGCGCTTCGGTGTGATTGAGTGTGAGTGCAAGGAGAGTTAGCAATGAGTCAGGAAACCAGGCGCGACAGCGAAACGACGCGCGAGATCATCCGCCAGATGCTGGCGTTTTTGCGGTTTCACCTGCGGGTAAGGGAGTGAGTCACTCGCCGCCTGCGGTTTGTCGCCAGCAACCAACCAATGGAGGAGACATATGCAAACCTTATGGCAAGACCTGCGCTACGGCGCGCGGATGTTATTCAGGAAACCCGGCTTCACCTTGATCGCCATCATCACGCTGGCGCTGGGCATCGGCGCGAACACGGCGATCTTCAGCGTCGTCAACGGCGTGTTGCTGCGCCCGTTGCCGTACAGGGAGCCGGATCGGCTGGTTCGCGTTTACAGCGAATTCCCGACGATGAATTTGCGGAAGTTCTGGATTTCAGCGCCGGAGTATCTGGACATTCAGAAAGAGGCGAAGTCGTGGGAGTCAATCGGGGCGTGGGCGGCGGGCGGCGTGAACATCGCGGCGACCGGCGATCCGATTCGAGTCGCGTCAACGCGCGTCACGCGCAGTTTGATTGATACGCTCGGCGTGCAGCCCGCGATGGGGCGCAACTTCACGCCGGAAGAAGACGCGCCGGGCGGGCCGAGCGCGGCGATCATTTCGCACGCTCTGTGGCAGCGCTCGTTCGGCGGGCAATCGGACATCATCGGCAAAGAGATCAGGATCAACGCGCGGCCATTCAACGTCGTCGGCGTGATGCCGCAAGGGTACGTCTTCCCGCCCGGCAGCAACGAACCGGTGGACGTGTGGACGCCGTTTCAGTTCGACCCGGCCAATCCCGGCGGCCGTGGCGGCCATTTTCTTTATTTGATCGGGCGGCTGAAAGCGGGGACGACTATTGATCAGGCGCGCGCCGAAACCGAGATGCTGATGGCCGGTTGGAAGAGCGAGAACCGCGCGCAGCATTTGCTCAATCCGCAATTTCATCCCGTGTTGATGTTTCCGCTGCATCAGGATGTGGTGGGCGGGGCGAAATCGGCGGTGCTGACGCTGCTCGGCGCGGTCGCGTTCGTTTTGTTGATCGCCTGCGCGAACGTGGCGAGCCTGCTGCTGGCGCGGGCCGAAGCGCGCCATCGTGAATTCGCCGTGCGACTGGCGTTGGGCGCGGGACGCAGGCGAATGCTGCGGCAATTTCTGGCCGAAGGATTCATCCTGGTTATGCTCGGCGCTGGGTTGGGCGTGCTGCTGGCGCAGACGGGGCTGGAACTGATTATGGCCGCCGCCCCTGACAGCGTTCCGTGCACGGGCGAAATCAAAATTGATCTTCTGGTGTTGGTCTTCACGCTGGGAGTCTCGGCGCTCGCGGTCATCATCTTCGCGCTGGCGCCGATGGCTCAATTGCGCGAACGGAATCTGGCCGCGTGGCTGCACGGATCGAGCAAGGGAGCGGGCAGCGGCGCGAGCAGCCAACTGCTTCGCAAAGGGCTGGTCGTTACCGAAATCGCGCTGGCCGTCGTGCTGGTTGTTGGCTCAGGGCTGATGCTCCGCGCGTTCTGGAAATTGCGAAACGTTGATCTGGGATTCAACCCGTTCGGCGTCTTGTCGTTCACCATCGCATTGCCGCCGAACGCTTACCCGGTTCCCGGTCAACTTCAGTTTACCCAATCGCTGCAAACGAAGCTGGCTTCAATCCCCGGCGTGAAGTCTGCCGCGATGGTGAGCGGATTGCCGCCGCTCCGGCCAATTGACGCCAACGACACGCAGATCGAAGGCTATCAACCGACGCCGGGCGGTCCGGCGCAGAACGTGGATTTCTGGAACGGTGTCAGCGAAGACTACTTCAAGACGATGGGCATACGATTGACCGAGGGCCGATTGTTCGAGCCATCCGACAGCAACGAAAACGCGCAACTCGTCGTCGTCATCAACCGGGCGCTGGCGAACCGATTCTGGCAGGGTAGCCCGATTGGGCGACGCCTCAACCCGCAAGTCTCGAAGGATCCCAACTGGTTCACCATCATCGGCGTGGTCGAAGACACCAAGAACCTGGGCGTGGACAAACCCGCCGGGACGGAACTCTATCTGCTTCAGCCGCAGGTCAACACGCTGTTCGGCGGCATCACGCGGCAGAATTTCGTCGTGCGCACTGAAGGCGACCCGATGCTGGTCGCGGGAGCGGTGCGCGCGGCGGTGCGCGAGATTGATCCCGCGTTGCCGATCTTCGGCCTGGAAGCGATGTCGGACACGGTCGCCGATTCGCTGGTCAGGCCGCGTTTTCTATCGTTGCTGCTTGGCGCGTTCTCGATCATCGCGCTGTCGCTGGCGGCGGTGGGGATTTACGGCGTGATGGCCTACTCTGTGTCGCAACGCACGCAGGAAATCGGCGTGCGTATGGCGCTCGGCGCGCGATCAACCGATGTGTTGAAAATGGTGCTGGGGCAGGGAACGAAGCTGGCGGCCATCGGCGTCGGCATCGGATTGGCGGGCGCGTTCGCGCTGACGCGAGTGATGTCCACACTGCTTTTTGAAGTGAGCGTGACCGATCCGGCGACGTTCGCGGCGGTTGTGGCGCTGCTGGCGATTGTGGCGCTGCTGGCCTGTTACATCCCGGCGAGGCGCGCGACGAAGGTTGATCCGATGATTGCGCTGCGCTGCGAGTGATTCAAATTCGAGAAGGAAAAAACTATGCAAAGCCTGTGGCAAGACCTGCGCTTCGGCGCGCGAATGTTGTTAAAACGCCCCGGCTTCACGGCCGTCGCGGTTTTGATTCTGGCGCTGGGCATCGGCGCCAATAGCGCTATTTTCAGCGTCATCAACGGCGTGATATTGCGTCCGCTCGATTACGCCGATCCCGACCGGCTCGTCGTGGTGTGGGAGAAGATAAAGCAGACGGATCAGCTTGAACTCGCGCCCGACGATTACTTCGACTATCGAGACAGCGCGCAGTTTATTGAACATCTCGCGGCTTCCGACAGGCGCAATTACAACCTGACGGGCGGCGATGATCCCGTGCGAATCGAAGGCGCGGCGGTGACGGCGAGCCTTTTTCCAGCGCTCGGAGTGGCGCCCGCGCTCGGACGAACCTTTTCGCCGGAGGAGGATCGCGCAGGGGCCGATCCGGTCGTTGTGCTGAGTTACGGATTGTGGCAACGGCGATTCGGCGGCGACCCGAAGATCATTGGACGCGCGATCTCGCTCAGCGGCGCCGCGCATACCGTGATCGGCGTGATGCCCGCGAGCTTTCAATTCCCGCCGCCGCAGGCGCAGAGCGGCGTGATCAGGAGCGAGTTGTGGACGCCACGCCGGCTTGAGACCGAGACCGGGCGCAATTCGCACAGCCTGTTCGTCATCGGACGGCTGAAGCCGGGGGTGACGATGGCGCAGGCCAAAGCCGGGATTGAAACCATCGCCGCGCGACGCCAGCAGACTCGCCGCGACACGCACGAAAGCATCGGCGCGAATACTTTGCCGTTGGGCGATCAGGTGGCGCGCAGGATAAAACCGTCGTTGATGGCGCTGCTCGGCGCCGTAGGCATCGTGCTGCTGATAGCCTGCGCCAATGTGGCCAATCTGCTGCTGCTGCGCGCCGCGTCGCGGCGGAAAGAGATAGCGATTCGCGCGGCGATGGGCGCGGGTCGCGCGCGGCTCCTTCGACAGTTGATGATCGAAAGCCTGCTGCTCGCTCTGCTCGGCGGCGGCGCGGGATTGCTGATCGCTTATTGGGGAGTTGACGCGCTGCTCACGCTCGGCGGCGGCGTCATACCGCGCGCCGATGAAGTGACGCTTGACGCCCGCGTTCTGGGATTCACGCTTCTGATCTCTCTGCTGACCGGCGTCATCTTCGGCCTGATCCCGGCGCTCAGAGCTTCGGGCCTGGACTTGAACGAAGCGCTCAGAGACGGCGGCCGCATTTCGACGGGAGGATCGAACAGATTGCGCGGCGCGCTGGTGGTGGCCGAAGTCGCGTTGGCGCTCGTGATGCTGATTGGCGCGGGATTGTTGATCAAAAGTTTCTGGCGGCTTCAGCAGGTCGCCCCCGGCTTCAACGCGAAAAACCTGTTGGCGATGGAGACATCGCTGGCCTCGACCAGATACGACACGCCACAGTCTCAGGCAGCGTTTTTCAAACAGGCGCTCGAACGAATTAACTCACTGCCGGGAGTCCAATCGGCCGCAATCGTCAACAATCCGCCTCTCTCCAGCCGCAGAAGCGTTGACGGGTTTCTGATCGAGGGCAGGCCGGAGCCTCGGAGCCGCAGCGAGACGCCGTTGGCCGATTATCGCTCGATCAGTCCTGATTATTTCCGCGCGATGAACATCCCGATTTCGCAAGGCCGCGCTTTCACCGAAGCCGACGCCGCAGACGCGCCGCCTGTGGCCATAGTCAATGAAGCGGTGGTTCGCCGCTACTGGCCGAACGAAAGCCCCATCGGCAGGCGCATCAAGATGAGAGATCGCTGGCAAACGATAGTCGGCGTAGTTGGCGACGTGCGGCAATCGGGGCTTGACGCCGAAGCGTCCACACACGTCTATATGCCTTTCGCGCAGAACCCGCAGGGGCGGATGGGATTGGTGATCCGAACCTCCGCAGAACCGATGAGCCTCGCCGCCGCCGTGCGCAATCAGATCGGCGCGATTGACAAAGACCAGCCTGTTTACAACGTGCAGACGATGGAGCGGACGGTCGCCGATTCGGTTTCCCCGCGACGGCTGAACATGCTCCTGCTCGGAATCCTGGCGGCGGTCGCGCTGGCGCTGGCGCTGACGGGCATCTACGCGATAATCGCCTATTCGGTCGCGCAGCGCACGCGCGAAATCGGCGTCCGCATCGCGCTTGGCGCTCAAAGGCGCGACGTGATGCGGCTCGTTGTCGGGCACGGAATGTCGCTGGCGCTCCTTGGCGTCGCTGTCGGTCTGGCTCTGGCTCTCGGCCTGACGAGGTTTCTGTCCGGCTTGATTTACGACGTGAGCGCGACCGACCCGGCGACGTTTGCGGCGGTCGTGGCGCTGTTGGCGATTGTGGCGCTCGTGGCCTGTTACATCCCGGCGCGGCGCGCGACGAAGGTTGATCCGATGATTGCGCTGCGCTGCGACTGATTCACATCCGACAAGGAGAAAAGTATGCAAAGTCTGCGGCAAGACCTGCGCTACGGCGCGCGAATGTTGATGAAGAAACCCGGCTTCACGTTGATCGCTGTTTTGACGCTGGCGCTGGGCATTGGCGCGAACACGGCGATTTTCAGTGTCGTCAACGCGGCGTTGCTGCGTCCGTTGCCTTACGATCATCCCGATCAACTGGTGGTGGTTTATACGCGGACGAGTCGTGATTCGCGCGATGGGGTTTCGTGGCCCGACCTGCGCGATTGGCAAACGCAGAGCAAATCTTTCGCGCATCTCTCGGCGTTTGCGGCGCAGAGCGTCAACCTGACGGGGCGCGCCGAACCGGGGCGCGTGGTGGGCGGTTTTGTCTCCGCTGATTTTTTCAAAATGCTCGGCGTCGAACCGTTGTTGGGACGCGCTTTCCTGCCCGGTGAAGATCAAGCGGGCGCAGAGCGGGTGGCCGTTGTCGGTTATGCGGTCTGGCGCGACCGGTTCGGCGCCGATCCGAATCTGCTCGGCCAGACGTTGACACTCAACAACCAACTTTTCACAGTCGTCGGCGTCACGCCCGAAGGCTTCCGCGCGCCTTTCTCCGACGTGGAAGTGTGGATGCCGATTCAGTATCACCCGAATTTTTCTCTTGAGCGAAAAGACACCGACGCTGCTGTGATCGGGCGGCTCAAGCTGGGCATGTCGCTGCGGCAGGCTCAGGCCGAAATGGAGACGATTGCGGCGCGGCTGGCGCAACAGTACCCGGAGACCAACAAGGATCGCGGCGTGAACATCGTCGGGTTGCAGGCGCTGCTGGTCGAGCGATTGAAACCGTCATTGCTGACATTGCTTGGCGTGGTCGCGTGCGTCCTGCTGATCGCCTGCGCCAATGTCGCTAATCTGACGCTCAACCGCGTTACGGGTCGGCGGCAGGAACTGGCCTTGCGCTCGGCGTTGGGCGCGGGCCGGATGCGGATCGTCCGCCAATTGCTGACTGAATCGTTGTTGCTGTCGCTGGTGGGCGGCGCGCTGGGCTTGTTGATCGGCGTCTGGGGGATGGATGCGCTGGCCTCCAACAGCGCGGCCAATCTGCCTCCGCTGGTCGAGGTCAAACTCGACCGCATGGTTTTCGGCTTCACGCTCGGCGCCTCGATCCTGACGAGCTTGATTTTCGGTCTGCTGCCGGCCTTGCGATTTTCCCGGCCTGATGTGAATGACGCGCTCAAAGATGGCGGGCGAACTGCGGGCGCGGGGCGCGGCGGCAATCGTTTGCGCGGTTCGCTGGTCGTCGTTCAGATCGCGCTGGCGCTGGCGTTGATGGTCGGCGCGGGACTGATGGTCAGAAGTTTTATGAACCTGCGCGGCGTTGACGTGGGCTTCGACGCGCACAACGTGCTGACGCTCGAATACCGCGTGCCGCGCAACAAATATCCCGAACCGCAACAGCAGTGGCGATTCCACGAACAGGTCGTCGCGCGCGTCGAGGCGCTGCCCGGCGTCGAATCGGCGGCGGCAGTTATGGCGATACCGCACGGCGGCAATGTCGGAGACTCCGGCTTCACCTTGCCCGATCGCGCTGCGCCGCCCGCCGGTCAGGAACCGCAGGCGCAAACCAATCGCGTTGACTCGCATTACTTCCGCACGATGAAGATTCCGACGCTCGAAGGCCGCGTCTTCACCGAACAGGACAAGGCGGACGCTCCGCCGGTCATCGTCATCAATCAAACGATGGCGCGGCGTTACTGGCCGAACGATGACCCCATCGGCAAGCAGGTGCATCTGCTTTCGCCGGACGTGACGGCCTCGGTCATCGGCGTTGTCGGCGATGTCAAACATTTCAGTCTGGACGAGCCTGAATTGACGCAAATCTATCTGGCCTACGCGCAACAGCCGCACATCTTCGCGTCGCTGGTTGTGCGGACGAACGGCGATGCGGCGAATTTCTCGAACGCGGTGCGCGGCGCGATCTGGTCGGTTGATCGAGATCAGCCGGTGTGGAAAGTGCGGACGCTCGAATGGCTCTTGCAGCGTTCGCTTGGCGGGCAGCGTTTCCTGGCGCAATTGCTGGGCGCGTTTTCGGCGTTGGCGCTGTTGCTGGCGGCGGTGGGGATTTACGGCGTGATGTCTTATGCCGTGACGCAGCGCACGCACGAAATCGGCATCCGGGCGGCGTTGGGGGCGACAGCGGCGGACATTCTGCGGCTGGTGTTGAAACAGGGGCTGACGCTGGCGCTGATTGGATTGGCGGCGGGGTTGCTGGCGGCGTTTGGATTAACTCGCTTGATGAAGAGCATGCTGTTCAGCGTAAGCGTGAACGACCCGCTGACGTTCGCGGTGATTGCAGGGGCGCTGGCGCTGGTGGCGCTGGTGGCCTGTTACGTTCCGGCGCGGCGAGCGGCGAAGGTAGACCCGATGGTGGCGCTCAGGAGCGAATAGCCGCGACCGTTTGTCTGAATGACCTGCCGCCTGTCAACCGGTTTCGCGGCGCGGGGGCGTGGCGACAGGTTCAGGCAAATGCGCGGTGGTGTCTTCGGTCACGCTGAAACCCGAGAGCGACTCGGCGTTTGCGATGAGTTGATCAGTCGTTTTGGCCTCCAGCGGAATTGGACGCGCGGCCGGCGGCGCGATTGGCTCCGGCGGCGCCGTCAGCGATGTTCGCGTCTGTCGTTCTTCGAGTTTCACAAGACGCCGGCTGATGAAAAAGCCGTTGATGAAGAGTCCGACGCCGATCAGAAATGGGATTATTCCCAGCAGCCACAAGCTGCGAAGGATATCCCCATCGGCGGGTTCTTGCCTCGCTACGGCGCCGAAGAAGAAATAGAAGGCGATCATCACCCCGATTCCAACGAAGCTGGTGATGACGCCGCCCTTGATTTCATTGAGCCGTTTCTTCTCCTCTTTGAGCCGTTTCTCTTCGGGCGTGACGCCGCGACGCCGCTCCAGCTCTTCCTGGGTGAAAATCATTTCTCCCACCCAGGTGTTGGCCCAATCGAACTTCCCTTCGATGGAGCGAGGCGTCATCGCGTCGCGCACGCCACGCAGGTTCGCGCCGCATTGCCGGCAGAATTTGAGATCGTCGCTGGCTTGAAGGCCGCATCCGGGACAAAACATAAGCGTCTCCTCTGATTTTGTGTGATTGCGGGCGCTGATCTTAGCAGTTCTCGACGATTCTTGCTTGGTCAACGCCGCATTGCGAAGTACGACCGAGCAGGAAGATTTGCCGCTTAAAAATTTAGTGGTTGGCGATCTTGGCGTCCTGGCGGTTGATTCGTGTAAATTACCCCAGCAATTCCCAGGCAACCTTGATCGAAGTTATGAGGTGATTGATGGAAACTCTGTGGCGTGATCTGTTTTTTGGCGTTCGCACGCTGTTGAAGAATCCGGGTTTTACGGTCGTGGCCGTTTTGTCGCTGGCCATCGGCATTGGCGCCAACAGCGCGATTTTCAGCGTGACCAACGCGCTGTTGCTGCGGCCGCTGCCTTACAAAGACGCTGATCGTCTGGCCATCCTCTGGCAACGCTCGCCCGGATTGAACGTGGCGCAGGATTGGTTTTCGCCCGGCCAATACCTGGACGTGAAGGCCGACAATCAGGTCTTCGAGCAAGTGGCCGTGACTATCGGCGCAAGCTTCAACCTGACGGGGCAGGGAGGCCCGGAACACATTGATGGCGCGCGCGTCTCTTCTTCGCTCTTTCCGCTGCTGGGCGTGAAGCCACTGCTGGGCCGTGTCCTCCTGCCTGAAGAGGACGCGGCGGGCAAGGCCACGACTGTGATTTTGAGCTACGGATTCTGGCAGCGGCGCTTCGGCGGCGACCCCGGAGTGATTGGGAAAACATTGATCCTGAGTGGAAACAGCTTCGAGATTGTCGGCGTAACGCCCGCCGGGTTCTCATTGACCAAAGAGATCATGCCCGCCGTAAACGCGATTGAGCGGGCCGATGTATTTCTGCCTTTGCCGATGGCCGCAAGCGCCCGCACGAATCGCGGCAACGAAGACTTCAACATCTTCGCCAGATTGAAACCGGGGATCACTCTCGCCCAGGCGCAGGCGGACATGGATTTGATCGCCGCCCGGATGAAACAGCAATACCCGGAAAATTACCCGCCGCACGGCGGCCTGACCATCAGCGTAGTGCCGCTGCTCAAACAGGTCGTCGGCGAAATTGATCTGGCGCTGTACGTGCTGCTCGGCGCGGTCGGTTTTGTGTTGCTGATCGCCTGCGCCAACGTGGCCAATCTGCTGCTTTCGCGCGCCGCCGTCCGGCAAAAAGAGATTGCGATTCGCACGGCGGTCGGCGCCAGCCGGCTTCGCGTCATCCGGCAACTGTTGACCGAAAGCGCGCTGCTGTCGTTGATGGGCGGACTGCTGGGAGCGCTCATCGCGGTGTGCGCCGTCGAAGCCTTGCGCAGGCTCGGCCCGGCGAATATTCCCCGATTGAATGAAATCAATGTGGATGGCCGCGTGATGGCGTTTACTTTTTTGATTTCGCTGCTGACCGGAATTGTCTTCGGATTGGCGCCGGCGCTGCGGACTTCGCGGGTTGACCTGAATGAAACGCTCAAGGAAGGCGGGCGCAGCGCGGGCGCTTTCGGCCGCAGCCATCATCTGACGCGCAAGCTGCTGGTGGTCGCCGAAGTCGCGCTGTCGTTGATTGTTTTGATTTGCGCGGGCCTGCTGATTCGCAGCTACCAGCGCATCGTGAACGCTCATCCGGGATTCGATTCGAGCAACGTTCAGGCCATGCGGTTGTCGCTGCCCGCAGCCAAATACGCCACGCCCGAATCCATCGTCGCTTTCTTCCGGCAGGCCGGCGAAAAGTTGAAGCAGTTGCCGGGCGTCGAATCTGTTGGCACGAGTTATTCACTGCCGATGAGCACGGTCGCGTTCGCCTGGGAGCCGATCACCGTCGAAGGCTACGTCCCCCCGACCACGAACGACACGATCATTTCCACCGTGCGCATCGTCAACCCCGGATATTTTCCGACGATGCGCATCCGGCTGGCGCAAGGGCGTTATTTCACCGAGCAGGACATCAAGGGCGCGCAGGAAACCGCCATCGTCAACGAAGCTCTGGCCGCGCGTTTCTGGCCGAATGAATATCCGATTGGCAAACGGTTGCAACGCGGAAAGTCAGGCCCCTGGCGGACGGTCATCGGAGTGATCAGCGACGCCAAAGAATACAGCGCCGAAAAGGAACCGCCCATTGCCGTCTATTACCCAGCCGAGCAGGTGATTGCCAGAAACATGTATCTGGTCATTCGCACGACTTCCGATCCGGTTCCGATGACGGCGGCGATCATCAAGGCGATTCAGGACGTAGACCCTGAAATGCCGGTCTACGATGTCGGCTCGATGGAGCAGCGGTTGAGCGGTTCGCTTGCCGGACGCCGCTTCGCCATGTTCCTGCTCGGAGTGTTCGCCGTGATCGCCATGATCCTGGCCTCAATCGGCATTTACGGAGTGATGGCCTATTCGGTCAACCAGCGGACGCATGAAATCGGCGTTCGCGTGGCGCTGGGAGCGCGTCCGCGCGACGTGCTCAGCCTGATCATCCGGCAGGGAATGACGCTGGCGCTGACCGGCGCGGCGGCGGGACTGATCGCGGCCTTCGGGCTGACGCGCCTGATGACGAAGATGCTGTTCGGAGTGAGCGCCACCGATCCGCTGACGTTCGCGGGCGTGGCCGTGTTGCTGGCCGGCGTGGCGCTGCTGGCCTGCTGGATTCCGGCGCGGCGGGCGGCGAAGGTAGACCCGATGGTCGCTCTCAGGTATGAATGATTTGTCGGTGAATCGTTTACCGATCAAATTATCATTCAGCCCGATTCATCCTTTTCCCGGCGATGAATCGTCAATGTCATTAAGGATTGAAATAGAAATAAGTCTGCCAAGTCAGATCGGCCACAGAGACACAGAGACACAGAGACATCAACAGGCATTGGCTGTCAGAATGCTCTTCATCTCTGTGCCTCTGTGACTCAGTGGCTGTGTTATTTCCGTATTTTCCGTAATCTCTCTTCCTGCCACGCTTGACACCGAAAGCGGCTTCGTAGATGGTTCAGTTGCGAGGACGCGATATGAAAAACAAGTTTCGTTTCATTCTCGGCGGATTGCTGCTGCTGGCCGCGAGCGGTTATACCGAATGCTATAAACCGGTCGGCAGCGGCGACGGCTTGCCGAAGCACATCAAGACACTGGCCATCCCGCCGTTTCAAAACCCCAGCCTGCGGTTCAAGGTCGAGCAGCGGTTCACCTCGGCGATGATTGACGAGGCGCTCAGGCGCGCGCGTTCGCTCAACGTCGTTTCGACGCCTGAAGGCGCGGACGCGGTGATGCTCGGCTCGATCAAGAATTTCGCTTTCCGGCCCGTGTTGATTGACGACCTGGGGCGCGCGCGGTTGTTCGAGGTCATCATCGTCGTCGGAGTGACCGTGCGAGATCAGACGAAGAACAAGATCATCTTCGATAATCAGAATTACGTGTTTCGCGGCGAGTACGAAATCTCCGGCGACCCGAAGACGTTCTTCAGCGAAGAGGGACCGGCGGTTGACCGCATCGCGCGCGATTTTGCGAAGAGCGTGATCTCGACGATTCTGGAAGGATTCTGAGCTGTTTATGATCCCGATCAGGTTTGCGTTAGCTATCTGTTTGCTTGTTCCGTTACTCACTGCTTATCCCCAAACGACCGATCAGTCAGCGCCGACAAAAGCCAACACGCTTGAATATCGTGCGATCTTGACTGGTAAGCTCGCGACGTTTGATAAGGAATTGAGCGAGCTTGCTGGCCAGGGTTTTCGGCTCGAACGTCTTCTCGAATCGTTCACCGTATTCTATCAGGCGGCGATTTTATCGCGGTCACAACCAGTGGAGCGATCGGCGAAATACGAATACAAGTTGTTGGCCGCCCACCGCGTTTCTACGCTTGAGAAAGAATTGGCGGGCGCCGCCAGTGAGGGGTTTGAAGTTCGCGGTGTGATGTCTGTTGGGAAGCCCTATATTGGATCGGAGATAGCTGTGGTTTTGGAGCGACTGATCGGAAATAAGAGTCAGAGATTTCAATACCGGATACTTTCGTCCGCCAATGGTAAGGAAAACAAGGTCAATGACAATTTGCAGAAAGCCGTCTCCGAAGGATATCGCCCGATCAAAATGATCCGTAATATTGACGTTGGATTTGGCGCTTTTGTCGGCGCCGGAGGACCAGCTTTTCTGATTATTCTTTCACGGGATACCGGGAATCAGCCTGTGAGCGACGATGCGCCGGAATACATGGTTCTGGAGACGACGCGACTCTCAACGATGGAGAAAGAGGTCAATCAGGCAGCGAAAGCAGGGTATCGCCTCTTCCTGCCTTCAATGGGGAGCGTCGTATTGATGGCTCGTGATAAACGGAATTCTCAGCCGCGCTATGAATACAAACTCTACAAGTTGAAGAAGCAGACTGAGGAGAAAGACCTTCTGGCGCATTCACAGATGGGGTTTGACTACCGAGCGACAATCTCCGGGATGGGCGGGTTGACCACCGCGCTTGAACTCGATTTACAGGCCGGGGCGAATAAAACCGCACAGATTTACAAGCTCGTTAAGTTGCCGGAGAAAGAAGAAGAGAAAGAAAAATTCCAGAAGGAAATGTCTGAAGCGGTCGCCTCGGGCTTTCGTCTTCTCGACCTGACAGGCGCCGGGGATTTGGCGGTCTTATTGGTTCGGTGATTGTTCAACGCTGGATGGATTGATCGGGAGTAATCAATGAAAAAAGCTGGCTCAGGCGATTCGCTTAAATCCCAATCCGATTTCAACCGCAAGCTTCAGAGCGGCCAGATCGCGCCGCTCTACCTGTTTGAAGGCTCGGAGAAATACCTGCGCGATCAGGCGTTGAAGAAGCTGCTCGACGCGGCGGTGGATGAATCGGTGCGAGATTTCAATTTCGCCGCGATTTCGGTCGCGCAGGGCAATCTCGATGACGCGCTGGCGCTGGCTCGGCAGTTCCCGATGATTTCGGCGCGGCGGATGGTTGTCGTCACGGGCTTTGAAGCGGTCAGCGACGACAGACAGCTTGACGCGTTGAAAGATTATCTGCGCGCGCCGGCTGAAACGACCGCGCTGGTTTTCGTCAGCGACGCGCTGGACAACCGGCGCAACATTGCGACGATGCTGCGGAAGACTTGCGAGGTGGTCAGCTTCGATCCGATGGATGAACGCGAAGCCGCGCCGCAATGGATTCGCGATTACGTCACCCGCGCAGGCGCATTTATCGAACCGCAGGCGGCGGCTTATCTGGTCGGGATGGTCGGGGTTGATCTGAGGCTGGTGTCGAATGAACTCGACAAGCTGATCAATTACGTCGGCGAGAAGGGGCGAATAGGGAAGCCGGAAATTGACGAAATGGTTCTCAATTCGCGCGAGCATTCAAACTTTGAATTGACCGACGCGATTCTGGATGGCGACCGGCGGCGCGCTTTGAATCTGCTGGATCGCATCTACGCGAACGCCTCGGAATCGCCGCAATCGCTTTCCTTGATGATCCTCGGCGCAATCGCCAGCAACTATCGCAAGATGCTTGCGGCCAAAGAACTGATGCGGCAGAACGCGCCGAATTCCGAAGTGGCGAAGGCCGTCGGGATGCCGCCTTTCGCCGTCACGCGGCTTAACGAGCGCGTGAGGAAAATGGATACCGATCGGATATTGCGCGGGATCAGGCGAATCGCTGAGACGGATGTCGCGCTCAAAACCTCACTCGCCACGCCGCGATTGCAGCTTGAAGTGTTGATTTGCGAACTCTGCCCGCGCGAGCCTGAGCGGAGCCGGGGATTTTCGGGTCAGTACCGCTAGCCGCCTTAGCGAATGCCGCTTGGCGGGATATTGATTTCTGTTATAAGATCACGCGGGTTGTCAAACCAAACATATTCCGTATTCGATGATTCGCAGGTCGAACCTGGTCAAATATTCAGCCGCGAGTCACGCCACGTAACCTGATTTATAGGAGAAGCCGGTGCAACCAGCTATTGACACAGCCGAAACGCGAGCGCGCGACCGGGAGTTGATCTCGCTGGTTCAGCAAGTCGCGACGGGTGATCAATCGGCGCTCGCCACTTTGTATGACACGACGAACCGGCTGATTTACGGCCTGGTTCTGCGCGTGCTCGGCGACGCCAATTCGGCGGAAGAGGTTCTGCTCGATGTTTACACCCAGGTCTGGCGTCAGGCGGCGAGTTACGACACCAATCGCGGCGCGCCGCTGGCCTGGCTGACGACCATTGCGCGCAGCCGGGCGATTGATCGTTTGCGTTCGGGTTGGCAGGATCAGCGGCGCAAGGAACCGCTCGACGTTTTGGGCGACGCGCCCGGAGGCGAGGCCAGTCCCGAAGAGATGACCGTCGCTTCCGAACGCCAGCGCTTCGTCCGGCACGCCTTGAATTTGCTATCGCCCGAACAACGCGAAGTGATCGAGCTGGCCTACTACTCAGGCCTGAGCCACAGCGAAATCGCCGCGAAACTCAATCAGCCTCTGGGCACGGTCAAAACACGCACGCGGCTTGGGATGATGAAGTTGCGCGAGGCTCTGGCGCCTATACTCGGCGGGAGTTCGGGGAGGGGATGATGCTCGACTTCGATAACGAAAAAATCACAGAGCAGGCCGCGCTGTACGCCCTCGGAATGCTGAGCCAGTCGGAGGCGAACGCCTTCGAGCGTTGTCTGAGCGATAAACGGGAAGGTTACGCCGAAGAGTTTGCCGCATTCGACGCGGTCGTCGCGGCTCTGGCTCTGGCCGCGCCTGAGCAGACGCCTTCCGAACTGACGCGGAAGCGGTTGCTCGGCGCCGTCGCCAGCGAAGCGGAGACGGCGGAGATTCCGGTGGTTCAAAAGTCGCAACTCTCCACGCCGCAGTTTCACAATCTCAGACTGGACGAAGGTAAATGGAATCGGTTGGCGGAGGGAGTATTCGTCAAGACATTGTTCATTGACCGGGAGAAGGACCTCGTCACGTCGCTGGTCAAACTGGAACCCGGCGCGCGATTTCCCAGGCATCGCCATCCTGGAATTGAAGAAAGCGTTGTTATCCTGGGCGATTGCCACGTCAATGGCGACGTGCTGACGCCGGGCGATTATCGTCGAGCCGACGCCGGAACAACCGATGGCGAAATTACCACGATAAACGGCACAACGTATCTGGTGATCGCTTCCCGAAAAGTGGAGATACTCGAAGCGGACTGGGCTTCCTGATCGAATGATTCCGGGAGCGAATGAAACAAAACGGTGCGAGATGATTTCATCCCGCACCGTTTTTATTTGTGCGACTTCTCCTCGGTTTTACTTGCTCGCCGCCATCGCCTTCGGACGTTTGACCGTCATTTCATTCGACAGATAGTTCGCGCCCGCGAACTTCTCCAGCACGAACAGCACGTAGCGAATATCAACCGCGATGGTGCGGTTGAGGCTGATGTCGTAGGCGTAATCGCCGCCCAGTCCTTCGTAGTTGCCGTCGAAGACCAGGCCGATGATTTCGCCGCGCCCATTCATCATCGGGCTGCCTGAATTGCCGCCGGTGATGTCGGTCGTGGCCAGGAAGTCTACCGGCACGTCGTTCAGCCGCTGGTCAACGTAACCGTTGAAGTCTTTCTTCTTGTAAAGCTCTTTCAGTTTTTCGGGCACGTTGAAAGGCTCTTCGCCGGTGTCTTTGGCGATCACGCCGCTGAGCGTGGTCTGCGGTTCGTAGATGACCGCGTCGCGCGGCTTGTAGCCTCTGATGTCGCCGTAGGTGAATCGCAGCGTGAAGTTGGCGTCGGGATAGTAAGGCAAGCCGCGATTCGTGGCCTGCCGGAAATCTACCAGGGAAGCGACGTAGAGTGGGCGAATCTTCGTTACCGAGCCGAGAATCTGCGTCTGCTTTTTGTTGAGCGGCGCGTTCTCGTCAACCGCCGCGATCACCAGCTTCAGCGCCGGATCGTCAATCGCGCGAAGTTCAGCCGCCGAAGCGCTGAAGAGCTTCTTTACTTCGTCGAACGATTTGAATTTGGTCTGTTCAATCGCCTTGCGCGCGAATTCGGATTCGGCTGCGCGGCGCTCCTTGCCTGATTTACCTTCAAACGATTTTTCGACGGCCTGAATCTTCTGACCGGCGGGCAATTCATCTACACGAGCGAGAGCCGCCGCCAACAGTCTCGACTCAGACTCAGGCTCGCGCTCTTCCCATCCGGCGCTGAGTTGCGTGGTCACCTGCGGCAGGAATTGATCGCTGAATTGCGGCGCGCGTTCGTTGGCGGGCAAATCGCGGCTGGTCGCGCGTTCGTAAGCGAACTGCAACGCGTTGATCAGGTCGCCAGAACTGAGCAGGGCGTTGAGCGCGTTTTGCTTCGCGCTGATCGCGGTCAGTTCGCCGTAAAGCGTTCCGAGATTCGCCAACACGTCGCCGTATTTCGCCTTCAGCGCCGCGTTGGCGTCGAGCCATTTTTGCATCGCGGCTTCTTCGGCGCGTTTACGCGGAACCAGATTCATTCGCTTCAATCCCGCGACCGCGCCTTCAAAGGCTTTGAGCGAGTTGCTCAGGCTGAAGATTTGATCGGCGTATTTGATCCTGAGCGCCGGGTCTTTATCGCCAAGCTTGGTGAGCACATCAATCTGCTGGCGCAGCGTCGCAATCTGATCGGGCAGTTGGATGTTCTGGCGGTATTCGACCGAATAGGATTCGCGCAAGCGGTAGGTCGCGCCGGGATAGCCCATGACCATCGCGAAATCGCCCTCTTTGATTCCGGTCGCATTGATCGGCAGAAACTTCTTGGGCTTGAACGGAACGTTGTCCTTGCTGAAAGCGGCGGCGGAGCCGTCCGGCGCTGTGTAAGCGCGCAGAAACGCAAAATCGCCGCAATGACGCGGCCATTCAAAATTGTCCGGATCGCCACCAAAATAGCCGATTGATTTGGGCGGCGCGTAGGCCAGTCGAACATCCTTCAGCGTCAGGTAGGTGTAGAGAAAATATTGATAACCGCCTGAAGCCTCGACAACCTGCGTGCGAATGCCTTCCTTCTCGCGGCCTGCTGCTGCGGCTTTGGCGATTTCCTGCTGCTTGACGGCGATGGCGCGCGTCCGCTCTTCAGGCGTCATTTCGGGTTTGACTGCGGCGGTCACGTCGGCGGTCACGTCCTTGAAATCCTGCGTGACCGAGATCGTGTAACCCTGCGCCGGAATCTCTTCGGCGCGAGAGGCGGCCAGGAACCCGTTGTTGATGTAATCCTTCTCGGTTGTGCTGGCGCGCGTGACGGCGGCGAAGGCCACGTGATGGTTGGTCAGGATCAGGCCGTCGGGTGAAACGAAGGAGCCGGTGCCGCCGATGCTGATTTGCACGATGGCGTCTTTCAAACTCGGTTTGGTCGTGCTGTAAACGTCTTCGGGCTTCAGCTCGAAGCCGCGTTTCTTCATTTCTCCGAGCGGCAATTTGTTGAGTGAGTCGGGCAGCCACATGCCTTCATCGGCGAACGACGAAAGCGGCGAGACCACCAGTGAAACGGCAAGCAAAGCTATGGTCAGCGATTTACGAAACATTGAGTCTCTCCTCATCTGGAATTTCTACGATTGCGATCCACTTGCTATTCGGGGAATAACGCGCGGAGATTATATATTGAATTTGTTATTCCAGTTTGATTGCGAGTTCGTTGTCGTAAATATTCTGTAAATTTTTCGGGTTTTATCGGGTGCGCAGGAACTCAGCGCGATTCGTTTTAAGCAATCTGCAAGCCGCTTCGTAAACGTCCTCTTCCGAAACGAGCGTGATGTGAGGCGCGCGGATATGTTCGACGCGCGCGCCGAGCAGATCTTGCGGCGAAGGTTGAACGAAGGTCGAAGCCACGACCACAGGCGCGCCAGCGGCGGCGGCGACGTGGGCCGGGCCGCTGTGATTGCCGACGAAAAGGCTCAGCCGCGCGGCGACGGAAATAAAATCGGCGATCTTCGGCGACTGGATGGCGATGGCGCGCCTGGCGGGAAGCATCGCGGCCAGACGCTTCGCCAGCCCGCGCTCGTTCGGGCCGGAAAAGACCAACACGCGAGCGTTGAAGTTGTGGATCATGCGCGCGGCGATTGAAGCGAAGCGCTCAATCGGCCATCGCGGTTTGCCGTAGCCCGCGCCCGGATGCACGCCGACCAGCAGTTCACCGAATTCCACGTTGTGTTTGCGCAGAAGTCTTTCGATTCGCTCGTCCGATTCGCGCGAAGTCGCAATGCGCGGCTCGGCCTCGATGGGACGCACGCCAAGCGCTTCGAGCTTTTTCAAATACTCGTGGGCAGCGTGCCGGAGCGCGGCAGGACGGTTGCTGATCGCCTGCGACAAACGATCCAGCGCGGCTTCAATACCCGCGCCGACGTTCTTTCTCCTGCTCAACCGTTCGCGCGGGTGGGCGAATTGCAGCACGACGCCGGTTTCGGCGCTGATCTTGAACTCGATGGCAAGGTCGAAATACTCGCGCCGCAGCAGGCCGAGCGATTTCGTGGCGCGATAAAGCTTGCGCGGGTTCAGAAACTCGCCGCCCCGGAATCTGGCGACCGGCAGGACTTCATCAGCGCATCCGGCGAGGCGCAGCAGATCGGCGGCGATTGAGCTTGACGCGATGGTGATTCGGGACTGGGGGAAATGATTTCTGAGAGAGCGGAGGGCGGGCAGCGCCAGAGTCGTTTGCGTCAGACCGGCGACGTGAACTACCAGGAGGTGTTGCGGATTGATGGACATTGAGCAGAGGGATCGTTCAATGGCGTTGAGTTAGCGATATGAGGAAGTAGGAAGAGAGAGTACGGAACAGACAGAAACGGAAATTCTGAAGGTCTTTACCGTCTTTTTTCCGTTTTTTCCGTTCATTCCGTTTTTTCCGTATTCTCCCTTCGCATTCTCGGCTCGCTAATTTAACGTCATTGAGAGATCGCTACGTGATATCGCCCAGAAACAGCTTTGCGGTTAAAAAATCAGCAAACTTCGCCCGGTCATCTCAGGCGGTTTTTCGACGCCGAGCAATTCTAGCATCGTCGGCGCGATGTCTTCGAGCGAGCCGCCTTCGCGCAAAGTCCCTTTGAATTCGGCGTCGCAGAGGATGAACGGAACAGGGTTGACAGTGTGGGCGGTGTGCGGGCCGCCGGCGACCGGGTCAATCATCTGCTCGCAATTGCCGTTATCGGAGGTGATGATCGCCGCGCCTTTGACTCGCTCGATTGATCCCACGATCCAGCCCAGGCAGGTGTCGAGCGATTCGACCGCTTCAATCGCCGCCTTCAGGTCGCCGGTGTGGCCGACCATATCGGCGTTCGCAAGGTTGATGATGTAAACATCGGTTTCGCCGTCGTCAATCGCGCGCAGGATTTTGTCGGTGACTTTGAACGCGCTCATCTCCGGCTTCTGATTGTAGGTCTGAGCCTGCGGCGAGGGCACGAGGATGCGGCTTTCGCTCGGGAATTCCTTTTCGACGCCGCCGTTGAAGAAATAGGTGACGTGCGCGTACTTTTCGGTTTCAGCGACGCGCAGGTTGGAGACTTCGTGTTCAGCGAAGACGCTGGCGAGCGGTCGCGCGGGCGCAATCGGAGGAAAGAAGATCGAGGTGTTGATCGAACGGTCGTATTGGGTGAACGTGGCGAAATGCAGGTTCTGAATGCGCTCCCGGTCGAACCCATCGAAATTCAAGCCGGTGAACGCGCGCGTCAACTGCCTGGCTCGATCCGCGCGCAGATTGAAAAAGATCACCGAGTCGCCGCTCTGAACAGTGGCGACGGGAGCGCCGTCTTTGCCGGCGAGAACTACAGGTTCGATGAATTCATCGGTCACGCCGTCGTCATATGACGTTTCGATGGCGGCGACCGGGTCGGCGCATTTCCGCCCTTCGCCGTTGGCAATCGCATCGTAGGCGCGTTTGACGCGCTCCCAACGGTTGTCGCGATCCATCGCGTAATATCGGCCCATGATTGTGGCGATGCGCCCGACGCCGTATTCGCGCATCCTGCCTATCAGATCCTCGACATAACGCTTGCCGGATTTAGGCGGCGTGTCCCGCCCGTCGGTGAAAGCGTGAACGAAAACTCGCTGGACGCCTCGCTCGGCGGCCATCCTGAGCAGCGCATAAAGATGCGCGTTGCGCGAATGAACGCCGCCATCCGAGACCAATCCCATCAGGTGCAACGCGGCGGTCCTGCCCGCGTCAATCGCCGCCGTCAGCGAGGGGTTCTCGTAGAATTTGCCTGTCGCAATCGCTTCGTCCACGCGGGTGATAGTCAGAGGCGCGACCTGGCCGGTTCCGATGATCATATGACTGATCTCGGAATTGCCCGCCTGGCCCATCGGCAATCCGACGCGCTCGCCTGAAGCTTCGAGCAGCGTGTGTTTATATCCGGAAAGGTATTTGTCCAGAAAAGGAGTGTAGGCGTTCGCGATTGCGTTGCCTTCGACGAGCGGCGACCAGCCGAAGCCGCTCAGGATGATCAGCGCGACCGGGCGCTTTTTCAGTTTTGCATTTGCCATCGTGGGGTCGCTAAGCAGTCAGGTGTGAGGTGTGAGGTGTGAGGTGTGAGGCGCCAGTCCACGAGCCAACTGGCCGGCCTTCTGACACCTGACATCTGACACCTGACACTTCACACCTATTCAACTCTTCTTTTGTAACTGCCCGGCCACCGCTTCGGTGGCTCTCTTCACAGCCTCCGGATCGCCGAGGTAAAAATGGCGAATCGGCTTCAGATCGTCGTCGAGTTCGTAAACCAGCGGGATGCCTGTGGGAATGTTCAATCCGACAATCTCTTCCTCGGAGATGTCATCGAGGTATTTGACCAGCGCGCGCAGGCTGTTGCCGTGAGCGGCGACAAGGACACGTTTACCTTCGCGAACAGCGGGCGCAATCGTTTCGTGCCAGTAGGGCAGGAAGCGCGCGACGGTGTCCTTCAGACATTCGGTCAGCGGAAGCTCTTCGGGTTTGAGCGAAGCGTATCGCGGGTCCTTGCCCGGATAGCGAGGATCGTCGGGCGTGAGTGGCGGAGGCGGGATGTCATAGCTGCGCCGCCAGATGTTGGTTTGCTCTATGCCGTGTTGCGCGGCGGTTTCGGCCTTGTTCAATCCCTGCAGCGCGCCGTAATGCCGCTCGTTCAACCGCCACGATTTGCAAACCGGAATCCAGAGCAGATCCATTTGTTCGAGCGCCAGGTTGAGCGTTTTGATCGCGCGTTTGAGAACCGAAGTGAATGCCACGTCGAAAGTGTAACCGGCCTTCTTCATCTCGTTCCCGGCTGAGATGGCTTCTTCGACGCCTTTCTCGCTCAGGTCAACATCCGTCCATCCGGTAAAGCGGTTCTCGCGGTTCCAGTCGCTTTCACCGTGTCTCAACAAGACAAGAGTCTTCATCAACTATGCTCCTCGTACGATTTGTAAATGAAATGATGGGTAATGAAACCGAATAATAGCAATCGGAAGCGGTTTGTAAAAGTTCGGGCGGTGAGTGGAGGTGAGCGCCGCCCCGGTTTACAGTTTGCATCTATCGGGTTTTGATTTAGACTACATGCGCTTTTGCGCAGTTCATTCGCCAGATCACAATAGACCACCGGGCGTAACGAAGAAATCTTCTGCACGGAATTAGAGAACGACATCCATGACGTTTTGCACAAACTGCGGCAAGAATTTGAGCGCGGGCGCAACCAGGTGTGACGCCTGCGGAGCGACCAAAGTCGCTGTCAATCCACCGGCGCCTGAGGCCCCGTCATTTGGCTCCACGTCAAACCCTGACGCCTTGAAAACGCAAGTGTCCAGTTCGTCCAGTCCGCCCAGTTTGGGGGGCGGCGGGGAATTCTCGACTATTTCAAGCTCCACTCTTCCGCTATCGGCAGCGGTCGGGGCGCAGAGCGGTCGGGTGCTCGGCGGACGCTACAAACTTGAACAATGTATCGGCAGCGGCGGGATGGGTGAAATTTACCGAGCGCGCCGCACGCACATCGGCGACACTGTGGCGGTCAAAGTCCTTCGCTCGGACGTCGTCGAAAACGAAAAATCGCGCCAGCGTTTTTACCGCGAAGCTCGCGCCGCCGCGATGCTCCACCATCCGAATGCGGTCGTCATCCACGATTTCGGCGAAGACGACGACGGCACGGCGTACATCGTGATGGAACTGCTGGTCGGGCGCAGCCTGCGGCAGTTGCTGGTCGAAGAAGGCTCGATCAACTCTCCTCGCGCTTACGGCATCATCCGCCAGGCTTCCGCCGCGCTCGACGCAGGGCACCGGAACGGCATCGTCCACCGCGACATCAAACCCGACAACATCATCCTGCTCGACTCGAACGACGGCGCCGATCACGTCAAGATTCTCGATTTCGGCATCGCCAAAGTTGTTGACATGGCGCTCGACACGCACAGCCTCGAACAGCGGTTGACCAATGTCGGCGCCGTGATCGGAACGCCGCACTATATGTCGCCCGAGCAATGCCAGGGCGAAGAAGCCGACTCGCGCTCGGATATTTACAGTCTGGGCGTTGTGCTTTACGAACTGTTGACCGGCGTGGCGCCTTTTCTGGCGAAGACGCCGACCGGCGTGGCTATCAAACACGTCACCGAAAAGCCTCGCCCGTTGCGCGAGATCGCTCCGTCAATTCCCGAATCGGTCGAACGGGTCGTGCTTCGCGCGATGGAAAAAGACCCGAACGCGAGGCCTCAGACGGCCCTTGAATTCGCGCGTGAATTCGAAAACGCGCTGGCGAACGAGCCGGACACGATGCGCTTAAGCAGAAGCGGCGAACAGCCGCGAGTTGAGGCGCCGAAAATTTCCCACCCTGAGACTTCCGAAGTTGAACGGAAACCGGCGGAGACAGGCTCTCAGGTTTCCGCTACTCCGCCGCAAAGTTACGAGACGGTGATTTCGGCTCCGCCGCCGGCAACCGGTCAGTTAAAACAGTTGGGCGGCGCGGCAACCGACCAACTGAAACAATCCGATGAGGCGGCGACCGAGTTCCTTGGCCGCGCCAACATCACGGCCAAGCAGGGCAGCGTCGGAGGGCAAGGCGCTCCGGTTCCGGATTTGAAGGCTCAGCCGCCGCAGACTGAGCTTTTGCAAGAGGCCGCGAAACCCGCCGATAAGGAGAAAACCAAAGCCGCCGGAAACAAGGCTCCGAAGGTTGAAGAAAAACCGGCGAAGCGCGCCCAAATCCCAATCCCGCCTGCAACGAAACCGGCGACGGCCCCGGCTGCGAAATCGAAGACTCCTTTGCTCGTCGGCGCAGGAGTTGTTCTGGTGGCTTTGATTGGTGTGGGCGCGTGGCTGCTCAGTTCAGGTCAATCCCAGACCGGGCAGCAAACGACTGCCACAGTCACGCCGTCACCTGTCGCGGCCACGACGCCGACGGCGAGTTCCACTTACCCCGACATCGCCGCGCCTGAAGGCATGGTTTATGTGCTCGGCGGAGTGTTGCGCGTCGGTCGTGACGATGGCGCTGAGAACGAAAGGCCGGCGCACGTAGTCACAATCAAACCTTTCTTTATTGACCGCACGGAAGTGACCAACGAGCAGTACCAGAAATTCATTGACGCGACCGGCTATGCGGCGCCGCCGTCCTGGCAGGGCAATCATTTTCCTGAAGGGACGGACACGTTGCCCGTCACCGACGTGACCTGGGAAGACGCCAACGCTTTTGCGAAATGGGCGGGCAAGCGTCTGCCGACCGAAGAGGAATGGGAATTCGCGGCGCGCGGCGCTGATGACCATCACATCTATCCCTGGGGCGAAGAATGGATCGCCGACGCGTCGAACTCGAAGTCGGATGAAAACGACAAGCGGCAGTTGACGCCTGTTGGACAATTTCCTAAAGGCGCAAGCCCGTTCGGCCTGCTCGACATGTCGGGCAACGCGTGGGAATGGACGGCGAGCGAGTTCAAAGAATATCCCGGCGGCAAGGTCACTTTGCCCGCCGGATACAAGAATCTGAAAGTCATTCGCGGCGGCGCATACGATTCTCCGCCGAAATTTGCGACCGCCACATTGCGCGCTCCTTTGCCCGCGACGCGCGCCGATTGGGCCAAGGGCGTGAGTCCCGATTACGTCAAAACCGGATTCCGCCTCGCGCAGGACGTGAAGAGCCAATAGAAACAGGACGATTGTTATGAAGAGACAACTTGTTCCCCACATCGCAGTTTTATCGGTGTTGATTCTCTTCTCCTCCCTCAACGCCTCATTCAAAGTTTACGCTCAGAGCGGCACCGGCGAACTGCCCGGAACCAAGCCGACTCCGACGCCGAAAGGCGGCAGGCCGCCCGCCAGACCCGGAACGCCCGCTCACGCGACTCCGGTCACGCCAACGCTGGCTTTCGGCGAAGAGATGAAGGGGAAGCTCGATCCGAGAGCTTCGGAGAAAGGCCCAGCCGGGACGGTTTTTGAAGAATATATTCTGAACGCGAAGAGCGAAGACCTGCTGACGTTCCGAATCGAGAGCGAAAATCCCCTCCTCGGCCTGCAAATCCTCGACAAAGATAAAGCCGAAGTTCCGGTCGCCAGTTCATCAGGCGAATTCAAGATCAACACGCAGACTGGCGGCGTGCCCGCCGATGGTGAATACATCGTTCGCGTGACTGGCGCTGTCAGCGGCAGAAACGCTGTTCCGTTCACGCTCAAAGTCACCCGCGTGGGGTTGACGCCAGCCGCATACGGCGAACGTTTCCAGAAAATTTACGCCGGCTACAACGAAACCGACCAGGCTTCGGCTGATGAGACTCTGACCAAACTCGAAGAGCTTGCGAAAGACGACGCCAGCCGCCCGACTACTTTTGAGATGCTCGGCATCATCTATCTTTACAACCGGCACGATGCCGAAAAAGCCGAGCAGGCGATGGAAAAGGCGATCAATCTCAATGGGGCCGCCGTCGTCAAAATCGCTTTCGACGCGCGTTGGCGACGTGTAGCGAAACTGCGAACCGGCGACTTCGGCTTCCAGGAAGCGCGAATAGGCTGGCTCAGAATCCGACCGGGCCAGTTGACGCTGACCGATCTGAGCAATAAGACTCTGGGGAGTTTGAACGGGCAGCAGATCAAGGAGATGTCGAAGATCGTGACCGCCACGAACAACATGATCTCGATCACCGCGATGAACGTCCGCACCCCTTACATCTTCGCTCCCGGCAGCATGCAGCAGGCTGAAGCCGACCTGGTGGTCAGGCTGATTCAAAAACACGTAATGGGAAAGACTAACTGAGTGGGGAGTAGGGAGTAGGGAGTGGGGAGTAGGGAAGAACGTCATTGCCCACTCCCCATTCCCCATTCCCCATTCCCCACTCCCCGCTATTATGAATCTTTGGGGTGGCCGCTTTACCGGCGAGACCGACAAACACTTTGCAGCATTCAACGCCAGCTTTCGTTTTGACCGCCGCCTGATCTTCGCCGATCTGCGAGCCTGCGCCGTTCACGCCCGCGCGCTTGGTCGCGCCGGAGTCCTGCAACAATCCGAAGTCGCCGCGATCACCGAAGGCTTGAAGAAGATCGGCGAGATGGCCGCCGAACCGGGCTTTCTCGACCGTCCCGAATTCGCCGCGACCGAAGACGTTCACAGCTTCATCGAATCCCGCCTGGTCGAACTCATCGGACAAACAGGTTACAAACTCCACACCGCGCGCAGCCGCAATGACCAGGTCGCGGTCGCCACGCGATTGTTTTTGCGCGAGGAGATTGCCGCGCTTGACGACGTGATGCGCGACACACAGCGCGCGATCATCGAACTCGCAGAACGCTACGCCGCCGACCCGCTGCCCGGTTACACGCATCTACAAAAAGCCCAGCCTGTGCTCTTCGCGCACTTCCTGCTCGCCTATTTTCAAATGCTCTCGCGCGACCGGGCGCGGATGGCCGATGTCAAAATGCGCGTCAACGTTCTGCCGCTCGGATCGGGCGCGCTTGCGGGAACGAACTTTCCGGTTGACCGCGAATGGATGGCCGCCGAACTCGGCTTCGACAGCGTGACGCGCAACAGCCTGGACGCCGTCAGCGACCGCGATTACATCATCGAATTCGTCAACGCCTCGGCGATGACGATGATGCACCTGTCGCGGCTGGCCGAGGATTTGATCATCTATTCGACGCAGGAATTCGGCTTCATCAAACTCGGCGACGCGATTTCGACCGGCAGCAGCCTGATGCCGCAGAAGAAAAACCCGGACTCGCTGGAACTGATTCGCGGGAAATCGGCGCGGGTCTTCGGCCACTTAACGGCGGCGCTGACGATGACGAAAGGCTTGCCGCTGGCCTACAACAAAGATTTGCAGGAAGACAAGGAAGCTCTCTTCGACACGATTGATACGTTGACCGACAGCTTGCGCGTGACGGCCACCGTGCTCCGCAACATCGAACTCAACCGCGACCACGCGCGCGCCGCAGCCATCTCCGATTACACCAACGCCACCGACCTGGCTGATTACCTGGTTCGCAAAGGCCTGGAATTCCGCAAAGCCCACGAAGTGATTGGCCGCATCGTCGTCTATGCGATTGAACAGGGAAAGGAACTCGCCGAACTGACGATTGACGAATGCAGACGGTTTTCCCCGCTGTTCGACGAAGACATCTTCGAGGCGATTTCTCTCGAAAGCTCGCTGGCGGGAAAGAAGCAGACTGGCGGAACAGCGCCCGAACACGTCAGACAGGAACTGGCGAAAGCGAAAGCCGACCTGTGATTGAATTGATCGCTGGGTGTTTGAAGATGCCCTGAAAATTTTAGAGCCGACACGGGAGCTTGGGACTCGCCGGTCGGCTCAGAAACTGCTGATGTCCTCACCCCATCAACAGTCAGATTGCGTGTATTTTTGTCACACGAGGTTTTTTTGTCAAGCCAAAATTAGAAATTTGGCCACCCGTCCAAGCCAACTTTCGACCCCTGAAAATTCAGCGAAGTTTCTGTAATTTCTCAGCCGCCGCCACCAGCGTCTCGTCCCGTTTGCAATAACAGAATCGCACCTGCTGAGCGCCGAGTTCTGGCCGCCGGTAAAAACTGCTGCCGGGCACGACCGCCACGCCGATATTCTGCACCAAATGCCTGGTGAATTGCAGGTCATCCTCGAACCCGAAATCCGAGATGTCGGTGATGATGTAATACGCGCCGTCGGGCTTGAAGCATTTGAACCCGGCTTCTTCCAGCACGCCGAGCAGGTAATCGCGCCGCCTCTGATAATCGCGCTGAAGTTTGTCGTAATAGCTGTGCGGCAAACCGAGCGCGTAAACGCCCGCTTCCTGCAAAGGCGCCGCCGCGCCGACGGTCAGGAAATCGTGAACCTGGCGGATGCCGTTGATCAAATCGGGCGCGGCTATCGCGTATCCCACGCGCCAGCCCGTGACCGAGTAGGTTTTCGACAAACTGTTGATCGTCACCGTTCGGTCGCGCATCCCGTCGAGCGTCGCCATCGCGGTGTGCTTAATCTCGCGCGCGGCGTCCGGATACCAGATGTGTTCGTAGATTTCATCGGTCAGCGCCAGAGCGTCGTGTTCGATGCAAAGGTCGCCGATGAATCTGAGTTCTTCGCGCGTGAAGACTTTGCCTGTCGGGTTATGCGGCGTGGTGATAATGATCGCTTTGGTTTTTTCGTTGAACGCCGCGCGCAGTTCGTCGGGATTGAAATGCCATTCGGGGTTGTCGCCCGTCGGCGCGTAGAGCGTGACGTAACGCATCACGGCGCCCGACAGGATCGCGTCAGGGCCGTAATTTTCGTAATACGGCTCGAAGACGATCACTTCTTCGCCCGGATCAATGACGGCCATCATCGTCGCGATCATCGCCTCGGTCGAACCGCAGGTGACCACGATTTCGCGTTCCGGGTCAACGTCCAGTCCGAGATGCCATTTCGTCTTTGCGGCGATGGCTTCGCGGAACCGCTTCGCCCCCCAGGTGATCGCGTATTGATTGATGTCGGCGTTGATCGCTTCACAAGCGGCGCGTTTGATGTCGTCGGGCGCCGGGAAGTCGGGGAAGCCTTGCGAGAGATTGACGGCGCCGAAAGCGAGAGCCTGACGGCTCATGTCGCGGATGACCGATTCGGTGAAGCTGGAGGCTTTGCGGGAGACGCGGTTTTTCATGGTCGGTGGGTGGTGATTGGTAATTGGTGGTTGGTGATTGGATGCGACCGACCACCAGCCACCAACCACCCTTTAGCGATTGATGCGCGTGACGACCTTGGCGCCTGCGCCGCGTTTGATCGTGCGTTTGACGAACTGCTCGATGTCGGGGCGGAGCAGCCATCGCGCGTCGGCTTGTTTGATCACGCGCAATGCGCCCTGTGAAGCCGCCAGTTCGAGCGTCATCGCCGGAACATCGAATTCGCGCGACGCGGCGTTGAAGCTCATCAAATCTCTACTGTCATAAACACTCATTTTTTATTCTCCAGTGTGAAATCGGATTGGATCGGCGAAAGCGAGATGATAGGGAGGCGCGGGCGTAGTGTCAAAACGCAGAGCCTGCGGCCCAGGGCTTTTGCAAAGTCGGTTGTGGCCTTGCTTATAAACTAAAACCTATCACCGAACACCTACAACCTATGGACCTTTCCTTCGAAGCGTCATCTGATCGAGCCATCGAAGGAAAAAATTATAGGTTGTAGGTTGTGGGTCTTGGGTTTTAGCCCCGTCCCTGACGACTTTGCAAAAGCCCTGGCCTGCAGCCCCTTTGCGAAAGCGAGCTTCACTTCTGGCCGCGCGCGATCCTCTCGCCTTCATCAATCATCTTCGTCATCTTCTCGATTGATGTCGCCTCGCAATAAACACGCAGCACAGGCTCGGTTCCCGACTGACGGAAGAGAATCCAGCTTTCGTCTTCAAACATCAGCTTCGTTCCATCCAGCGTGGCGACGTTCACGATTCTGTATCCCGCGAAGCTGTCCGGCGTGTTCTCTCTAAAATCGCTGACCAGCTTCTGGCCGGATTCAATCGGCACGTGCAGATCGCGGCGCTCGAAGTGAAATTCGCCGAACTCGCGCCAGATGTCGCGCACGATCTCCGATGGTTTCTTGCCGGCGGCCAGCACTGCTTCGAGCAGCATCAGGCAGTTGAACACTCCGTCGCGTTCAGGGATGTGGCCGCGCACGCCGATGCCGCCCGACTCTTCGCCTCCGACCAGAAAGTCGTTCGCCGGGTCGAGCATGATCTCGCCGATGTGTTTGAATCCGATTGGAGTTTCAAACAGCCTGAAGCCGTAGCTTTCGGCGATGCGCCGCACGATGACTGATTGCGAGAACGTGCGCGCCACCGAACCTTTCCAGCCTTTTCGCCGCACCAGATGAAGCAACAGGATCATCAGTATTTGATGTGTGTTGATGTATTCGCCGCGTTCATCCATCGCGCCCACGCGGTCGGCGTCGCCGTCGGTCACCAGCGCCATCAGCGCGCCGCGTTCGCGGATCACGCGCGAAGTCAATTCCAAACTCCACGGCATCGGCTCAGGCAGCACGCCGCCGAAGAGCGGATCGCGGTTGGCGCGAATCGTTTCAACACGGAGCCTGCCGCCGCTGAGCAGACTTTCGATCCAGCGCCCGCCGCAGCCGTGCATCGGGTCGGCGATGACCAGCGCGTCGGCGTCGCGCAGATCATTCATCGCGATCAAGCTCTCGACGTGGCGGCGGTAATCGCCGTTTGGCTCTATGACGTTCGCCAACCCCTGCTTCCTGGCCTCGCCGAAAGGCAGCCGCCGGGGCTTTGTCGCGCCGACCAGCTTCTCGATCTGATTGGTGATCGCGGGCGTGGCCGAACCGCCGTAAGGAGCTTTGAATTTGAAGCCATTGAAATCGGGCGGATTGTGCGACGCAGTGATCATCACGCCGCCATCCAGCCCGCGCCGTTTGACCTCGAACGAAACCAGCGGCGTCGGAACGTCGCTGGCGAAGAGATCAACAGCGACGTCGTTACCCGCCAAAACTTCAGCCGCGCGCTCGGCGAACAGTTCCGAAGCGAACCGCCGGTCGTAACCGACAACCGCCCGCAGCTTGCCGCTGTTTTGAGTCTTAAGGTAGTCAACCAACGCCTGCGTGACGATTTCGACATTTGCAAATGTGAAATCTTCAGCGATGCGCGCGCGCCATCCGTCTGTTCCAAATTTGATTATTGCCATACTTGATTGCGGATTGCGGATTGCGGATTTCGGATTGCGGATGCGCGGGTTGAATCCGCAATCCGCAATCCGCAATCCGCAATCCGCAATCAAACGATTGTGTAATCCGTCAATGAGCTTTTATCGCCGAGCGTGGCATTCGTGACTTTCGCATTGCGCCCGATCAGGCAGCTTTTGCCGGTGACCGAATCGGTGATTTCGGCGGCCTTCCCGACGCGCGCGCCAGCCAGTAACACGGAATTTTCTATTCGCGCGCGTTCTTCAATTATGCAGTTCGGGCCGATCACCGAATTGATGATCTCGACGCCGGTTTTAATCGAGCAGGTCGGATCAATCACCGAGCGCGCGTCTATCTTGATCGTCGCCGCGTCGGCATCGTTCAACATCAAAGGCGACCGCACCACGTCGAATGATTTCAATCGCCCGTTGATCAGATCCTGGTTGGCTTGCAGGTAACGATGTGGCGCGCCGATGTCTATCCAGTAACCAGGCCACGTGTAAGCGTAAAACTGCTCATTGGCCGCCAGCAGGGCGGGGAAGAGTTGGTACTCGAACGAGAATTTTTCTCCAGCCGGAATGTACTTGAATACGCCCGGTTCCAGCACATAGATGCCCGCGTTGATCGTGTTGCAGGTGATCTCTTCGGACTTTGGTTTCTCAACGAAGCGTCGCACCCGCCCGTCGGAATCGGTTTCGACCAGACCGTAAGCGCTGGGGTTTTCGACCGGGGCCAGCGCGATGGTCGCCGCCGCTTTCTTTTCACGGTGGCGGGCGACAAGCTCAGCGATGTTGATGTCGGTCAGGATGTCGCCGTTGAAGACGATGGTCGTCTGGTTCAATCGTTCCTGCGAGTATTTGTAAGCTCCGGCGGTGCCCATCGGAGTGGCTTCGACCACGTAGCGAATACGTAAACCCAGTTCTTCGCCGTCGCCGAAGACTCCTTCGATCTTGTTGGGCTGATATGAAAGCGAAAGCGTGATGTCCGTGATCCCGGCTCGTTTGAGCAGGGCGATCTGATAAAAAAGGAATGGGCGATTAGCGAGAGGCACTATCGGTTTCGGCGTGTGAATTGTCAGAGGCCGCAGGCGGGTACCTTCACCACCTGCCAGAATCAGAGCTTGCATTAGAACAGATGTGTCTCCTCCTCTACTTTTGAATCTGTCCCGCGAAGCGCGCGAGTGTAGCACCTGCAATAAGAAATCAAAAGCAGAGCCGCGCGCGCCAGCAATCGCTCGCTCGCGGCCAGGACGGTACTGTTTTGCCTTTTGATTTTCTCTTGAAGTATTTTAGGCGATGACAGCGGACCGGCGCGAGTTCGGACGCTTTTCTCATAACCAAATCAAAGGACAACTGAAGGTAGCCTCGTTGCTATGAAACAACTGAAAGACCGACTCCCTAAACAAGTGGATGCGGCGCTCGACGAACACGCGCGCGCAGCCAGTGGATGGGCGACCAAAGTGAGGGCGCTCTTCGCCATCATCTTCGCCGCATCGGCCGTCTGGATGTGGAATCATCCGTCAAACGCGAAATATCTTTATCTGCTACTGACCGCAGCCTGGATGATAGCAGCTGCGGCGGGTGTAGCGTTGAAGAAATCATCAGATGGCGCCGCGACAGCGATGACAATGATTGATCTGACGATTGTTCATCTCGGCGTGGCCGCGTTCGTCTGGCAGGGGCTGTTCCCGAAACTCGGTTCAGGCGTTTACCTCTGCTACTTTCCGATTCTGGCCATAGCCGCCAATCGTTATCGCGTGACGCTGACGCTTCAGGCCGCCGCTTACGCGAGCGTTGGTTACGCCGTGATTTCAGAATTGGGCGGAAGCCCTCCCTGGTTCCGCGTCGCTATGTTGCTGACGACGGCGTTCGTCTTCGTGATGGGATCGCGCAAGCCGAAAGACCTGGTGGTCGCCATCGCCAGCCGCGCCGTCGAAGACGCCTACGAGCTTGGCGCGAAACAGAAGGAGCTTGAACTGGTTCCGCAGGCGCATCAACTCTTCCTGCCTCCGCCGGTAGTTGATCTGCCGCAAATCTGGGTGTCGTCGAAACACGGCGCGGGAACCGAAACCAGCGGCGATTATTTCCACATCTTCGACACGCCGCGCGGTCCGCTCGTCGCGCTGGGCGACCTCGGCGGTCAGGGTTTCAAAGCCATCAGCGAAGTCGCCGAGACGCATCAACATCTGAGCCGTGTCGTCAACCGCGAATCAAACCTGCCGAAGATTCTGGAAGAGCTGAACGGTTATTTGTGGGAGAAATATCAGGGACGTCGCTCGTTCACCTGCGTCCTGGCCGAATGGGATGGCGAGCAGATGCGCTACATCAACGCGGGACATCTGCCGCTGATTCAGATGAGCAAGCCGCAGGGCGCGCAGATCATCGGCCATAAACAACTGCCCGTCACTTGCGGCGCGGTCGGCGTCGAGGCCCAGGCCGATTTTATCGAATCGGTGGTGCCGTTTCCGGTCCGCGACCAGTTGGTGATCTACACCGACGGTGTCTTCGCCAAGATCGCCAGCGACCGCGAAAAAGGTGTGAGGGAGATTGAGGCGATGGCCGAGAAATTTGGCGGCGCCGAAGTGACCACGCTTTGCCATCGCATCTTCGATTGCGCGCAGCCCGGATACGATTTGAACAAAGACGACAGCACGGTCGTCGTCATCCGCCGCCAGCCTGCCGCCGCTTCGGCTGCGGCTGAAAGCAAGACGTAAATGCTGATTTTGGGAATTGAAAGTTCGTGCGATGAAACAGCCGCCGCCGTCATCGAAGACGGC
>JAJVID010000142.1:35022-38412 GCA_022072205.1 Acidobacteriota bacterium | reverse complement strand
AGGGAAACTATTTGCTGGTTTCGATCTTCTTGATCTGCGCCAACACGTCCTCGTTTGACGGGCGAAGCTTGTAATCAACTTCGACGAATTTCCAACGCACCGCGCCCTTGCGGTCAATCACATAAGTCGCCGGATGCGGGATTGGGCGTTTGGCCTGTTCGTTGAGCAAACCGTAACGGTCAATCACGCGGTGATCGGCGTCCGAAAGCAGCGGAAAATTGAATCCCGGCTGGTCTTTCAATTTATCGCGCAGGAAAATCGCCTTGTCGTGCGGGTCAACGCTGACGGCGAGTATTTCGACTTTGTCGCGCAGGTTTTCTTCGAGCAATGATTTCAGCTTTCCAAGCTGAGCCGCGCACCAGGGTCACCAATAGCCGCGATAGAAGACGAGCACGACGGTTTTCTTCCCGCGATAATCCGAGAGCGTGACCGACTTGCCGTCCTGGTCTTCGAGCGTGAAGTCCGGAGCGGCGGCGCCGGGTTTAACGCGGTTGAGATCGGCGGCAGGCAGTTCAGCGCCGTCTTTCGGGCCAAGCTTCGTTTGCGCTGACGCGGCCAGTGGCGCCGCGAACAGAGCGAGCAATAATAATGCGATGAAGTTGAATCGTTTCATTTGTTCTCCTTGCCAAATGTCTGGCAAGCTGCGAGCTTGCCGCTGTTTTCGGGAGAGGCCATTAACAAAGTCATCGGCAAGCTCGCGGCTTGCCGGACATTTTGTTAATCGCGCGGGTTTTCGGTTTTATTCCAGACCAGATCGCCGGGTGAACCTGAAATGAATTTCAGCTTGATGTCTGTGGACGGAATTACATTAACAAGGCCGATAAATCGGTTGACTAAAGCGCTGCGAGTCTCTGAAAATGCGCCATCGTTGCTGAGCGTTCCCATTCTGATCACTCAAACTATTTGCTTCCCAAACCCGGTTCTATGCCACAGGAAAACACAAAGCGTCGTGACGTTCTGGCTGCAATCGAAAGCGTCGGCGCTATCGCCGATCTGGCGGCTAAAGAGAATGGCCATTATGAATACGAGATTGATCTCGAAGTCATCGTCTACGGGCGCAATTACAACCGCAAGCAGGTTGGGCCTTACGTGCGGCTGCTCAATTACGCGCCGGGCGAAGAGATCGTCCGCGAAGGCGATTGGGGAGGAAATACGTTTTACATCATCGTCGCGGGACAGGCCGAGGTTTTAGGCAATACTCCGCAAGGGCGCGGGAAAGTCGCTGAAATTCCCGCCGGAGTGCAGTTCGGCGAAATGTCCGTGCTGGGCGGCGCGCAGCGCAACGCGACGGTTCGCGCTCCGAAAGATCAGGCGATTCAGGTTCTGGAAGTTCAGCGGCCGGCGCTGCGTCTGCTCAGGAAGCTGCCAAAATTCGGCGAGACGCTCGACGCCGCGTATCGCAAACACGGGCGCGCGAACATGATTCAGGAGATCGCCAAGATCACCGAACTCAGCCCCAACACGATCAATCAGCTCGAAGCGATTTCAAAGTTCCGCGTTTTCGCCAAGAACCACGCGCTCTTTCGCGCGGGCGAACTGGCGAACAGGCTCTACGTGTTGAAATCAGGCTGGGCGCGACTGGCGCCGAAGACGCGGTTGATGAACATTACGGAGAGCAATGGCGCCGGGCGCAACTGGAACGCGAAGGCGGGCGAGACTTATGTCGGCCCGTCGCACTGCTTCGGCGTTGACGCCATCACGCGCGATGGCGAGTGGGAGTACACCTGTACGCTGATGGAGCGGTCGGAGGTGCTGGAGATTTCAATCTCGAAGCTCCGCCAGTTGCCGGAGTTGCGCGAAACGTTGTTGCTGGCGTTTTCCGGCATGGCGGTTCCGAACGAGGCTCAGGCCTGGATGGAAAGCCGCGAGCCTGCGCCGGTCGCGCGAGCGCAGGAAGATTTGATCGAGACCGGCCTGGTTGACGCTACGAACCTGCTGGTGATGGACATGGATTTGTGCGTGCGCTGCGGCAACTGTTCGATGGCCTGTCATCAGATTCACGGCCAATCGCGGCTGGTGCGGCGCGGCATTCATATCAATCGCCCCGTTTCGATCAAGAAGAATTCAAGCTATCAAAGCCTGCTCGCGCCGGCGGTCTGCCTCCATTGCAAAGACCCGGAATGTTTGACCGGATGCCCGACCGGAGCCATCGCGCGTTTTCCCGACGGCCAGGTGGATATTGATTCCAAGACTTGCATCGGTTGCGCCGATTGCGCCACGCAATGCCCGTACAACGCCATTTCGATGATCCCGCGCAAAGCGGGAGAGGGTGACAAGGAGAAGGGGAGAGAGGGAAAAGGATGGAAGGGATGGTTGCGGCTTGCGTCGGAGCCTTTGCCAGCGGCGGTTGAACAGACCGACGATCTGCTGGCGGTGAAGTGCAATCTTTGCGCGGGAACTTCGTTGAACCCGGAGGGTGCGAAGCGCCCTGCGTTCAGTTGTGAGGAGAATTGTCCGACGGGCGCGTTGCTGCGCGTTGACCCGCGCTCTTATTTCGCCGAAATCAAAAACATCGAGGGCCTGACGTTCAAAGGCCCGACGCAGGCCATCGCCCGCCATACTTCACACAAGGATTCGGGCAAACGTCTGGCGCACGCCATCGGGCTTGTGGTCACGCTGCTTTCCATCGGGCTGACGGTTCTGGGCTTGATGAATTACGGGCTTGAGACCCCGCTCGCCGGATCGTGGTTCGACCTGCGCTGGATCACGGGTCTGATCGGTCTTGCCGGCATCGCCGGGGTGATGGCGTATCCGGTTCGCAAACAGATTTACAAACGCCGCGCGGGGCCGCTGCGTTACTGGATGCTGGGTCACAGTTATCTGGGCGTGATCGCGGGCGCTGTGCTATTGCTGCACGGCGGCACGGAATCGGGCGGCGTGTTGACCACGTCGTTGATGATCTCGTTCGATCTGGTGATCCTGACCGGGCTGTTCGGAATCCTCTGTTATTTCGCAGCGCCGCGAATGTTGACGCGGATCGAAGGCCAGCCGCTGTTGATCGAAGACCTGACCGCGCGCCGCGAAGAGTTGAGCGAAGAACTCGCCGCGACGATGGCCGCAGCCTCGCCCAAAGCGCGCGAAGTGATCAAAACGCGTGTGCTCAAACGCGCGCTCTCGCTGCCGTTTTTGCTGCGGCAGTACGTCAGACGCGAATCTCTGGAGCAATTGATCGTCGCGGTCAATCGGGAGTTGAAGCCAGCGGCGGCGAGCCTGTCGGCTTACGAGCAGGGCAATTTCTTCAGCTCGGTTGAAAAGGCCGTGACGATGCGGCGTGTTGACGCGCTGATCTATCTGCATCAGGTGTTGAAACTGTGGCTGGCTCCGCACGTGATCTTTACGTCGTTGATGCTGGCGTTGATGCTGGTTCACATTATTCAGGTCGTCTACTTT
>JAJVID010000142.1:0-34922 GCA_022072205.1 Acidobacteriota bacterium | reverse complement strand
ATCCGCAAAGACCTCAACCTCGATCCAGTGGTGATCGAGAGCGAGGGATTGACCCTCGGACGATTGATCGGCAACGACCTTGCGCTCAATCATCCGACTGTTTCGCGCACGCACGCGGGCATCAAGGAGATCAACGGCGATTACTGGGTATTCAATCTCTCGGAAGCCAATGGGACTTTGCTCAACGGCGAGCAGATTGAACAGACGCCGCTCGCTGATGGCGATCTGATTCAGATTGGCCCGTTCTTTCTTTATCCCGATTACACCGATGACGGTCTTCATCTTCAAGTTGAGATGACTGTCAACCCGTTGCCCGTCGAGGCTTCGAGCGCCAGCCAGGTCAAATTGCCTGTCGAAGAGCGCCGGACGATCAGACTTGATCCGGGCCAGTTGGCGAAGCTTCAACGCGAAAAGACGACGCCGAAAGGGACGCGGCGGTTGGCTGGCACGGGGATGCTCACCGGGCGGCTGGCCGAACTGGACGAACAGGCGTTGAAGATTTTCTGGGACAAGCGCAAACGCGAGGCGGGCAAACTCGCCACCGATTCGCCGCTCAAGCCAAAAACACGGCGGCGATTGGGCAAAGCGCAATTCAACTGGTCTCCGACGCGCGACCTTCAGTTCGCCTGGCCAAAAGCGTTGTTTGCGTGGGGCGCAATCGTCATCACCGTGCTCGCGGTTGGCGCGGTCTTCGCGTTCAAGGACGCTTATTCGCCCGGCGCGCTTTCGACGCCGCACGCGCGCGGCGACTTTTCAATCAACCCCGCTATCGCAAAAGCTGTGAACGACGCTTCGTGCACGACCTGCCATTCGGTCAAAGCTTCGATGAATCAGAACTGCGCGAGCTGTCACACGACATCGGCATTTCATTCCGAAGTTTCCGATAAGCACCTGAAATCCGGGTTGACCTGCGTGGCCTGTCACAGCGAGCATCACGGACGCGACTTTCGCCCGGCTTTGGTTGCGAACGTGGCCTGCACAGGGTGCCACCGCGACGGCAGCGGGTACGTTTCGCCGATCAACGGTCAGCCGCTGAAAACGCCGCACGGCGGTTCGTTCGGCTATCCGGTGACCGACGGGCGCTGGCTGTGGGGAGGCATTTCGCAGGCGGAATGGCAGCGCAAGGAGTTGCCCGGCGCGACTTCGCAGTATAGTTTGAAAGAGCAGTTTCATCTGATCCACGTCGCGGGCCGTCAGACCGGGCGCAGCAATTGCACCGATTGCCATACGTCAGGATTTGAAGGCGCGGCGCTGACTCAAGGCGTGCGCGAATCGTGCGCGTCGTGTCACGGCGTGGACGCGGCGACGGCCCAAAACCAGACTGCCAACGCCCGTCTGGGATTTGCCGACAGGGCGTTGAATCCGGCAGGCGGCGCGAGCGCAAATGGCCCTCTTTGCGTCTCCTGCCATTCGCAACACGGAGAAGAGAAAGAACTGCGCTCAAGTTTGCGCAGGATGGAGAGATAAAAAGGAGGCGATGTGAATTACTCGTTGGACGATTACAACCAGGAATATCACGATCCGTCGGAAAACGAGCGCGAGCGGTTCCGCGATTTCATTCGCAGTCTGCCGACGATTGCGCCGCCCGAAATCGCCGATAAGCTGGAAAGCCTCGGCTACAAAGGCCAGGACGAGCCACGCCGCGCGCTATCACTGATGGCTTATCGGCACATCCGCCGGCTGAAGCGATTGCACCTTCACGGCGAAGGCCGCCGGCAGTTGGCGCCGAAACAGAACACGCTGCTGGTGGGGCCGACGGGATGCGGCAAGACCTTCCTGGTGGAATTGCTCTTCCAGCAGATTTTTCAATTGCCGACGGTGATCGTTGACATCACCAGTTTCACTGAAAGCGGGTACATCGGCGACGACGTGAGCACGATTCTCACACGGTTGATTTACGCCGCCGAAGGGAACACGCTGATCGCTTCGTGCGGAATCGTCTGCATGGACGAATTCGACAAGCTGGCTTCGTCAACCAGCAATTCACGGTTTGCTGGCGAGGGCACCACGAAGGACGTTTCGGGTTACGGCGTGCAGCGCGAACTGCTGAAAATCGTCGAAGGCGCGGACGTGATGATCCCGATGGATTACGGCTATTCGTCCTACGGCCAGCGCGCGCAGCTTTCGACGCGCGACATCCCGTTCATCGCCTGCGGGACTTTTTCCGGGATGGAGGAGATTCAGAGGTCGCAGTCCAAATCCATCGGCTTCCGCGACAACGCCGATGCTAAAAGCGATGAGTCGGCGCCGGTGCTGGAAGAGATCGAGGTTTTTCAGCGCTACGGTTTTCTGCCCGAATTGATGGGCCGTTTCGCGCGCATCGTCAGGTTCCAGCCGCTGCCGATTGAGACGCTGCGGCGGATACTGATCGAGAATGTGCTGCCGCAATTCACCCGCGAGTTCAGAGTCGAAGGTTTGAGCCTGACCGTCACCGAAGCGGCGATCACCCACATCGTCGAACGCAGTTTGAAGCGCGGCACGGGCGCGCGCGGGCTGCATTCGGGACTGATTTCGGCGATTGAACACGCGGCCTTCGAGACTTTTCATCGCGTGTCGAACGCTGAGGTGGTGATTGACGCGGCGGGCGGCGGGTTGAAGAGTGATGTGAGGAAACGCGCTTAACTTTAGCTGGAGAAGATTCCATGCCTACTGTGGTTGGAATGAACATTGCCACGGCTGAACTGCAAACTGTTAAGGCGCAGTCCGTCATCGTGACTGATGAACTGCTGACGGTTGAGTTAGCTGACGGGCGGACGTTGTCTGTGCCGCTAAGCTGGTATCCGCGTCTGTGGCACGGCAGGTTGGAAGAGCGTCAAAACTGGCGTTTGATCGGCCAGGGAGAGGGCATTCACTGGCCTGATCTTGATGAAGATGTCAGCGTCCAAAATCTGCTGCTGGGCAGACCCTCAAGCGAAGGCCCGGCTTCGCTGAGGCAATGGCTTACGGCGAGGTCTGCAAAGCAGCAAGGCTGAATCAAAACGCATAAATAACCGCGCAGGACTTTACTGGTCGAAAAGAGATGAAACGCTCACAACTAATCGTAACAGCCATTCTATTCATTCTTCTTCTCCTCATCGGGTTCGCCAACAGTTTGCAAGCCAGCTATGGCGCGATGCCGCCGGCTGGCTGGCTCGGCTTCGGCTTCCTCACGCTTTTTATCGGCTTCGCTCTGGTGATCACGGACACGCGGCGCGTCCGCAGCCGGGTGATCAGGGAGATGCTGAAAGCCGGGAAACCGCCCGCTGAAGAAAAACCTCAACCATCGGATGGCGCTGCGACGCTGCCACCGACTGTCATTGATCCGCAAGCGCTGCCTTATCCGCATCCGGTGATCAACGTCGCCACGTGTATCGGCTGCCACGCCTGCGTTGACGCCTGCCCGCACGACGTGCTGGCGATAGTCAACGGCAAGGCCGCTCCGGTCGCCGTCGAACAGTGCATGGAAGACACTAGCTGTCAGGTCGAATGCCCGACGGTTCCGAAATCCTGCATCGTCGTCAATTCGGTCAAGAAGATTCCCGAACGTAAAGTGCCCAAGCGCGACGGGCGTTTTATGACCAACGTGCCAGGCATCTATCTGATCGGAGACGTTTCGGGCGTGCCGTTGATCAAGAACGCCATCAACGAAGGCGGCGCTGTGATTGATTGCGTTGTCGAAGATGTTCAGCAGATGGGCCGCAACGGGAACGCGGATTACGACGTGGCGATTATCGGTATCGGCCCAGCGGGATTGTCAGCGGCGGCGCTCGCCGCTCAGCGCGGATTGAAATACATCGCCATCGAACAGGATCAGGTCGTCGCGACGATTCAACAGACTTATCAGGCGGGCAAGTACGTTTACTTCAATCCTGTTGATCAGCCGGTGAAAGGCGGAATCAAACTCGATGGCGCGGGCGCGGCGAAAGAGCAGATGATCGGCGACTGGATGGAGACGGTGAAATCGAACGGCGTGGTGATCAATGAATACGAAAGCTGCAAAGATGTGAGGCCGGACGGCGATGTGTTCATCGTCGAGACCGAACAGGAAAAAGCAAAGCAGCGCGTCGAATACCGCGCGCGGCGAGTGGTGTTGGCTATCGGCAATCGCGGCACGCCGATGAGGCTGAATGTTCCGGGCGAGGAGTTAAAGTTCACCGTCACTCCGACCGAGATGGTGTTGCCCCAGTTCTGCAACAAATGCGGCGCGAAGCGCGTGGGTGAATACAAATTCTGTCAGGAATGCGGTTTCAAATATGTGCCGAAACTGCCCAGGCCTTACGAAGATGAGCGGGTGAAATACAAACTGACCGACCCGAACAAATATTCCGGCAAACATATTCTGGTGGTCGGAGCGGGGAACTCGGCTATTGAAGCCGCAGTTGATTTGGCCGCGTACCGCTCTGAAGATGGAACCGAAATCGTCGGTTGGCGCGACAACGCGGTGTCGCTGGTCGTTCGCAGCAATTTCAAAAGCGACCTGAAACTTGGCAACAAGATGATGATCTATGAATGCATGGATGAAGGCCGCATCAAAGCCTACTTCGGCCAGACGGTCAAAGAGGTTTTTGCTGATCAGATCGCGCTGATGAGTGCGCGCGAACGCGATCCGAAGGCGGCAAAAGAAACCGCCCGGATCAGGAATGATTATGTTTTTGCATTGATCGGCGGCGAAAAGCCAACGAAGTTTCTCGAAAGTCTTGGCATCAAGATCGGCTGATTGGCTCCGGTGGGACAAGTTGGCAAATTGCCCCACCACTTCTACCGTCTGCTCGGACGCGCTCTGATTTGCTGAGTTTTCCTTGCCGGAGGCGCGTCGAGATCGGTAAGCAATGACGGGCGCGCGGCGCGTATCATCTGGCGATCAAGCGTCGGTCGGCTGCTGGACTGGTTTGGCATTCTGGCTGGCGCTGACCCCAGACAATCGCCGCAATCTTCATTGTCTCCATCCCTGTAAAAAGTGATTTCCCATTTCGACTGACCAAGTAGAAACAGACGCGCTGATCTTCCGGCCAATTTGTCCGTACCTCCTTTTTCGACGCCGATGATTTGAGGGTAGGCCATCGCCTGCGGATCGAGCGGCAATCGTTCAGGCTCGCTCCACCCCTGCGGGTCGGCCAGGTCGAAGTTGTAGGAGATGTAGACGCCTTCCTGCAGCCAGTATTTGTTCACCGCGTGATTCATCACGATCACGAACATGTTCAGGTATGTGTTGTAATGAATCGAAGGCCCCCAGAAAGCGTCGGGGTCTTCGCGGCGCCAGTCCTTTGCGACGCCGAAAACCGGGGTGACGCGCCCGCCCAGTCCCGGCTCGCCCCATTGCCCATCGCGCCATTTCCAGACTTTGCCAGTCGGGTCATTGCGGTCTTCGTAACTCATCCGCGCGATTGAAACGCCTTGCTCTTCGACCTGACGGTTATACGTGCCGATGAGGAAGTAGAAATATTTCTTCTCGTTATCGAGTATGACTGAAAAATCGCCCGTGCCTCCGGCGAAGTAAAAGTTTTTGGTGTTGCAATCGAGCGAATCCGCCGGTGCTTCCAGAATGATTCCCATATCCTGCCACGTCAGGCCTTCGTCGTGAGAGACCATCGCGCCGATGCGCGGAGCCGAAAGGTGCGGGTCGTTCGAGCAAACTCCATCGGGTTCGTTGTGATACCAGCCGTAGAGCGTCCCATCGCTGTCGCGATACGTCGCCTCGAGCCATTTGCCGCCCGTTACGCCCGGCTTTTGATTGATGGTTGTGCGAGTAGAAGTCGGAGTCAGCCCGTAAAGATTCCCGCCGGAGCTACGAAATGGATGGCGAACGGAGGTGAAGACATAAAGATTGCCTTTGTTGTCCCAATGCACAGGGCTGTTGCAATCAACCCCATCTTCGATCCCGGCTTCGGGCAATCTGCCGCCGGGCAATTTGATCGGATAGGCTTCCTGAATCGTTACGGACAAGTTCTGGCTATTTGTGGTTTGAGCGGCGGTTTGAAGAACGGATGCGCAGATGATCAGCAAAAAAACAACCATCATTCTCGTAAACATCTTTTTCCTTCCGGTAAACAGAGAGAACTGCTTCAGGATGATTTCAAAGGGGGCCAAAGATTTTTGAGGGAACCTGGGAGCTTGAGGATTCAAACTGGATCAGACATTGGGCAGGAAGTCTGAACCGGATCGGCGAGCGGCATTATAGCCATAAATAAAGCGCGGGCAACTGAAAAGATCAGTGACGCGAAGCCCTGACGGATTTCGCGCCACTGATCTACATACTTTGCGAATCTGCTCGCGATTTTGTGAAGCTACTCGATCCAGTCGGCGATGAAGACGTTGGTATCGCCCTGTTTCGCCGCGTTGCGATTCGAGCAGAAGACGATCTTCTTGCCGTCGGGCGAAAACATCGGGAAGCCGTCGAACGTCTCGTTGAACGTGATGCGCTCCTGCCCCGTGCCGTCCGCATTGATCGTGTAAAGATCGAAGTTGCGTCCGCGCGGATCGTCGAGGTTCGACGAGAAAATGATCCGCTTGCCATCAGGGAAGAAGTACGGGGCGAAGTTGGCCTTGCCGTTGTTGGTCACGCGGCGTTTGTTCGATCCGTCGGCGTTCATCACCCAGATGTCGAGTTTCGTCGGACGGATCAGGTCTTCCTTGAGCAGCGCCAGATAATCGGCTTTCTCTTTTTCGGTCTCCGGATGAAAAGCGCGGAAGACGATCTGTTTGCCGTCGTAGCTCCAGAACGGGCCGCCGTCGTAACCCAGTTCGTTTGTCAGCCGCTTCACGTTTTTGCCGTTCTTGTCCATCGTGTAGATGTCCAGATCGCCGTCGCGCAGGCTGGTGAAAACAATCGCTCCGTCTTTGCGGATCGTGGCTTCGGCGTCGTAGCGAGGAGTCGTCGTCAGCGGTTTGATATTTGACCCGTCCAGATTGGCTCTGAAGATGTCGAAGCCGGGAAAGAGCGCCCAGACGTAGCCGCGCGAGTAATCGGGCTTCGGCGGGCATTGCGGCGAAGCTTTGAACGTCGAGGCGTAGACGATGTGTTTGTTGTCGGGTGTGAAATAAGAGCAGGTGGTCTTGCCCTGCCCGTTCGACAACATCTTCATATCCGACCCGTCAATGTTCATCGAGAATATCTGGTCGCAGCCGTCATTCTTCGTTGTGCGCTGAAAGATCAGTTTTTTGCCGTCGGGCGAAAAATAGGCTTCGGCGTTTTCGCCTTCGTTGGTCAGTTGTTTGATGTTGGCGAGATGGCGTTCGCGAGGGTCTTTGAGCGCAGATGTTTCCTGCGATTGCGCCAGGCGGGAAAAGAACGACGATCCGGCGCCGAGAGCGCAGAGGAGCAATAACAAACCAATGGGGATTCGCATGATCTTTTTCATACCCGATGAGTGAGAGGCGATATGCCATATGTAATATGCAATATTGCATATTACATATGGCATATGTTCCGCCTTATCCGCATGTTAATGGATTGGGGTTTTTACCTGTTTCCACCCTTTGATCGCTTCTCTTCTTTGACAAGCGCCTTGCGGCTGAGGCGGATCTTGTTGCCTTCGACGTTGATGCATTTGACCAGAATCTGCTGGCCTTCGGTCAACTCATCGCGCACGTCGCGGACGCGGTAATCGGCGATTTCGGAAACGTGCAACAGGCCCTCGGTGCCGGGGAAGATTTCGATGAACGCGCCGAAATCAACGATGCGGGTGACCGTTCCGAGATAACTCTGACCGATCTCGGCTTCGGCGGTGATGTCGCGGATGATCTGCATCGCGGCTTCGGCGGCCTCGCCATTCGGCGTAGCGATGGCGATCCGCCCGTCGTCCGAGATGTCAATCTTGGCGCCGGTCTTCTCCTGAATGCCGCGAATGACTTTGCCGCCTGGGCCAATGACGTCGCGGATCTTGTCGGGATTGATTTGCATCGTGAGGATGCGAGGCGCGTATTTGCTGATCTCCTGTCGCGGTTCGGCGATGGCCTCGTTCATCTTGTCCAGAATGAAGAGTCGTCCTTTCCTGGCCTGCTCAAGAGCTTCGGCCAGAATCGCCGCGTTCAACCCAGTGATCTTGATGTCCATCTGCAGCGCGGTGATTCCGTCGCGCGTACCGGCGACCTTGAAATCCATGTCGCCGTAATGATCTTCGGCGCCGGCGATGTCGGTCAGGATCGCGTATTTCTTGTCTTCCATCACCAAACCCATCGCCACGCCCGCGACCGGCGCTTTGATCGGCACGCCAGCGTCCATCAACGCCAGCACTCCGCCGCAAACCGTCGCCATCGAAGACGAACCGTTCGATTCGGTGATGTCGGACACGATGCGCACGGTGTAGGGAAAGACTTCTTCTTCCGGCATCACGGCGTCAATCGCGCGCTGCGCCAGAGCGCCGTGCCCTATTTCGCGCCGTCCGGGGCTGCCTGTGCGCCCGGTTTCGCCGACCGAGAACGGCGGGAAGTTATAGTTGAGCATGAACCGGCGTTTGATCTCGCCGACTTCCAGACTGTCAATGTATTGCACATCCTGCGAAGTGCCGAGCGTCGCTGTGACCAGCGCCTGGGTCTCGCCGCGCGTGAAAAGCGCCGACCCGTGCGTACGCGGCAGCCAGCCGACTTCAGTCGAGATCGGGCGGATTTCCGAAAACTTGCGGCCATCAGGGCGGCGCCGGTTGTTCAAAATGTCGTCGCGGAAGATGCCTTCTTTCAGATGATCGAACAACTCTCCGGCTTCGGCGCGGAGTTCGGGCTTGTCTTCTGGATAGCCTTCGACGACGCGCTTCTTCAGATCGTCAACCGCGGCATAGCTTTCAATCTTGGTCTTGTTCTGAACGCTCAAAGCCTCGCGCATGTCGTTGGAGTATTTCTCGGCAATCTCCTTCAACATATCTTCGTTGATCGGCTTCGGCGTGAATTCGCGCTTCTTGATGCCGAGCGCCTCGAACATCGAACGCTGCAACTGGCAGAGCTTTCTGATCTCGCCGTGCGCGAACATCAGGGCTTCGATCATCACCTGCTCACTGACTTCCTTCGCTCCAGCTTCGACCATCACGATGGCCTCTTCACTACCCGCGACGATCAGATTGAGCGATGAATTGCGCTGCTGTTCGTAAGTCGGGTTGACCACGTATTTGCCTTCCACCAGGCCGACGCGCACGCCAGCGATAGGATTGTGGAATGGAATGTCAGACAGGTAGAGCGCCGCCGACGCGCCGGTGATCGAAAGAACGTCGGGATCGTGTTCGTCATCGGCTGAAATCACCATCGAGATGATCTGGGTTTCATGCTGATAACCAGTGGGAAAGAGCGGGCGGATCGGACGGTCAGTCAGGCGCGAGGTCAGAATCTCTCTTTCGGTCGGGCGCCCTTCGCGTTTGAAATAGCCGCCCGGAATGCGTCCGGCGGCGTAACCATATTCGCGGTAATCAACCGTCAGCGGGAAGAAACTCGCGCCCTCTTTCGCCTGTCGCGCGGAGACGGCAGTGACAAGCACCATCGTCTCGCCCTGGCTGACCAGCACCGCGCCGTCAGCCTGTTTTGCGATGCGGCCAGTTTCCATCGTGAATTCTCTGCCGCCCAGATTTATTCCTTGCTTTAAAAACATTTTTTATCTCCTCTCAACAACAACGCAGGTGGCTGGTGGTTGGCGTCTGTGGTGGTTGGTAAAACCTCCTGCCGCCGATTATCAGCCACCGGTAAAACAACAAAAAACGCCACAAGCTGGCGCGCTAGCTGGCGCGCGATTGGTTGTGGCCGCGATGCAGACGGGAACTCGTAATCTTGTTGGGGATTATTGAGCTGTCTTTCAGGTTAGTGTTCACTGCTCGACATCGGATTGGGCAGCTTGGAATGATGATGGCGCTGAGAGCATCCGAAAAAACGTTTACTCAAAACGTTGAAGCAGATCGGATGAGATCATCGTCTTCCCAGCGGCGCCTGATGGGCGGGCCAACTGACCGGGCTTTGTGCGGCCCGGAATAGTTGGAGCAGGGATTACGTTGCCGTCACGTTCGGCTGCATAACGAAAGCGGCGTCCCAGGTTTAAGTATCCGTGAAGACGCCGCTGACACATCCAACTATTTCCTTAGGCCTAGACGATTGATCAGATCGTGATAACGATTGATGTCACGACGCTTCAAGTAATCGAGAAGGCTGCGGCGCTGGCTGACCAGCTTCAGCAATCCGCGACGCGAATGGTTGTCCTTCTTGTGAGTCTTGAAATGATCGGTCAATTCATTAATGCGTTTGGTCAACAACGCGACCTGAACTTCCGGCGAACCGGTGTCGGTGCCGTGCGTCTTGTACTCTGAAATCAATTCCAGTTTAGCCTCTTTTGCTAAAGCCATTACCTCTTATTTGCCTCCAGATTCATGGGTGATTATTTCTCTGTCGAATCAAGGGCTAGAAGGTATCAGAGCGACCGGTAAAGTTCAAGCCGCAAGAACTTGTAAAATTAGCGGGATATGGGAGTAGGCGTAACCAGCCGCCAGTTTGATAGAGCCTGCTTGTAAGCCTCAACAGCTTTCTGTTTTTCACCGATCGCGGAATAGACGCCTGCAAGCTGGGCCAGCGCGGAGTTTTCTCGCGCGCGGCTTTTCAATTCGCGCCATAGAGCGACGGACTGTTCCAGGCTCTCGCGCGCTTTGGCCTTTTCGCCGAGTGCGGAATGAATCTCGCCGATGCTCGCAAGCGTTCCGGCGACCCGCGTTTTGTCGTTGAGCGTTTGTGCAATCGTCAGGCTCTGCTGGTAAAAATCTATTGCTCGGTTCAATTCGCCGAACTTTTGGTGAGTGAAGCCCAGGTTGCCGAGTGTTATGGCCTCGCCGCGTTTGTCGCCGATTGACCGGCGCAATTCGAGTGCTTGAGAAAATGTCTCTGTCGCCAGCCGCAAATCCCCCATATTTGCGTAAAGCCCGGCCAGGTTGTTGAGCGTCGCCGCCTCGCCCCGTTTGTCGCCGGTCAGCCGGCGTAGTGGCAGCGCCTCCATATAAAATTTCAGCGCCTGCTCTTTCTGGTCCATTCCGGCGTGGAGGCTGCCGATGTCGTTCAATGTCGAGGCGACGTTGCGGGTATCGTTGATTTCGCGCCAGATAGGCAACGATTGCAGGTAAAGATCGAGCGCGCGCTGGCGCTGGCCCTGTGTGTCGGCGACGTATCCGAGGTTGCTGAGCGTCACGGCTTCGCCGCGCTTGTCGCCCGATGCGCGCCAGAGCGGCAGAGACTGTTGGAACAACTGAACGGCCTGATCGAACTGACCGGCTCGCGCGGCAAGGCTGCCCAGGCTGTTGAGCGCCGAGGCTTCGCCTTTCTGATCTTTCGCCGCCCGCCAGCCGATGAGCGCCTGCTGGTAATGCTGCAACGCCTGTTGCGGTTGTCCCTGCTCTTCGTAGAGCTTGCCGAGGTTGAACATCATCGTCGCGGCGCGGTTCTCATCGCCAACCGTCCGCATCAGGCTGGAAGTCTGGACGATCAGGCGGGCCTGATTGAAAAATTGCTGCGCCTGCTGTTTGTCGCCTGATGCATTGTAGACGCGGCCCAGTTGTGTGAGTGTGGCCGCTTCGCTCTGGCGGTCGCTCGCCGCGCGCCACAACGGGATTGACTGGTTGTAGTAATTGATCGCCTGCTGGCGCTCGCCCAGCGCGTCGGCGATTGACGCGATCTGGTTGAGCGTGTGCGCGATTTCGCCAGGTTCGCTGGCCTTGCCTGCGGAGCGGAAGAGCCGGAGCGCGTCTTCGTATTTCAACATCGCTCCATGCAAAGATTGCGCTGTGCCGAGCGCTCGCAAATCTTCGGCTTCGCTCCATCGCCGTTTGGCTGCGCGGCGGCTTTCTTCTGGCGTCATCGGAACCCGGCCCGATTCCAAACTGGCCTCAAGGCCGGTTTCGAACAAAGGCGGCACGAACAGCCGGAACGAGCGAGCGTATAGGCCTTCAACTTTTGAAGAGGCTGTCCCAGGCGCCGAAATGCGGGAAGCCGATCCACGAGTATTTACCGGTTTGGCATCGCGGCCGGCGTCCGGGTTGGGCGATTGCTTCTGAGAGCGACTGACTTCTTTCGGTTTGCGCTGCGACGTTTTGTATTGAGGCGATTGCGGCGTCGAGGTTGGTTGATCCTGCGACCAGGCCTGTTCGCAAAGCCCACAAATAGAGATCAGCGGAAAGAGAGAAAAACACAGGGGAAGACCGAGGCGCGCGAGTAGCCGGCGGAAGCGATCAATTTTCGGGGCGCTGATCGGTCTCAACATCGGGACTGAACGTGCGAAAAAGATTTTGGCTTATCAAAATCCGGTTAGTAAACGTCTCTTGAATGATCGGCGAGACGTAAGAATGACACAAGATGGGGAAGTAGACAAAGGCAGGGAGAACGCGGTCATAAAAGTTAATCCGAGCGCGAGGAGCGTATAAGCGGCAAGCCATACGATCCTCGCGCGTCGGATGATAGCGGGGCTAGTCCTTTTTACCGAGGCGCAGGACGAGGCCGGTCGAGGCGCGGAAGTTGTGCTGGTTATCGTCATCGAATCTGGTCAGCACGTAGTCAGTCTGAAACAACCTGACCGCCAGATGGTCGGTAACCTTCACGTCGAGGCCACCGCCCACGGCCAGCGCGAAAGCGGAATCGCGCGCGGTTATCCTGCCGGTCACGTCGAAGTAGGTTATGTCGGTTCGCGCGATTCCCAGTAGAACATGCGCGAAAGGTTGCAGCCTCTCGCTCTTTCGTATGGTGAATTGCGGGCCGATCAGGAACAGGTGAGCGCTCAAATCGGAGCCGAGTCCGGGGACAATCGTGAAACCACCGTAATGGCCGCTGAAATCAGCTTTGATCCCAGCCCATTTCACGATGTTCTGGTTGAACGACGCGTTCCATCCGTGCAGATCAACGCCATCGCTGCCGTCATCGCCGCGAAGATACGAATATCCTCCAAAGATTTCCGTGCTTGGGGCGTCTTGCGCCTGAGCTATCAGCGGCAGCGCCAGCGCCAGCGCGGCGATCAGAAACAACTTTCGCATATCAAATTTCCTCCTAAAGATCGAACCGGGAGTTCTGGGGCAACGTGAGAAGTGGGGTTGAAGAACGGCCACAAAGCTACTCACGAATATCCGCCGTTCAGGATATTCGATTGACTCGTCAATGTGAGTTCAAGTTGATTACGGGGAGTCGGCTATAGAACGGGGCTTATAGACGCGGCGGTATGATATGCGATTTGATTGGGAATGCAATTGATTTTTACGAATTAGACGATGAATTGCGCGGGAGGATTAGCTTATTGGCCGTCCGGATTTGTAAAATGCCGGCGTGATTTTGCGAAAAGACTTATAGGATGACGGACAATCAACCACCTATGCTCCAACTCATCATTCAAAGCGGTTCGCTCGAAGGCCGCCAGTTTCAACTCGAACAGAAAGAAGGATCGTCGCTCCTGATCGGACGTGGAGAAGAGAGCGCCGTGCAGTTGACCGAACTGGTTGTCTCGTTGCGTCACGCGATGATCGCGGCGGGTGGCGGCGGTTTTTACCTGCTCGATCAGAAGAGCGTGAACGGCACTTTCCTGAACGAGACCCGCGTCGAGCAGGCGAAACTGCGGCACGGCGATGTGATCGGATTGGGATTGCGCGGCCCTCGTTTGCAGGTTGTGATTGAAGGCCAAAACTCTCATGACACTCTGCGAATAGACCCTGCTGTCACTTCCGCCATCGAGCGCGATGTCTCGACTGAGAAGTATTACGCTACGCCCACTGCGCGGCTGGGATTACGCGACACTGCGCGCAACATCGGTCTTTACAATCCGCATTTCGACACCGGCAAATCGAAAAGGTCGTCCGGCGCGGGATTGATGTGGCTGGTCTTTGCCGTGCTTGGTTTGATGTTGATCGGCTTGACTGTTCTTGATGTCGGGGCGGGAAACGCGCTTGCGGGAACGATACTGGCGATTCTGCCGGCGGGTTTTTACCTGACCATCTTTTTGTGGCTGGATCGCTACGACCCTGAGCCGCCCAAAACGCTGATCTTCGCTTTCGTCTGGGGAGCGATCATCGCTGTCTTCGCTTCCGCCATCGTCAACGGCATAGCTCAATCGGCGTTCGGCGATCTGCTGACCGGCATCGTCTCAGCGCCAATTGTTGAAGAAGCCAGCAAGGGCGCCGGCGTGTTGATCGTCGCATCGTTCTTTCGCAAAGATTTCGACAGCGTGGTTGACGGCATCGTTTACGCGGGCGTCGTGGCGCTGGGGTTTGCGACGATGGAGAACATTGATTATTACGGCAAGAGCCTGAACGAAGCCGGCGTGGGCGGCCTGATCGGGACGTGGTTCATTCGCGGAGTTTTATCGCCCTATTCGCACGTGTTGTTCACCTGTATGACCGGCATTGGTTGCGGTATCGCGCGCGAAACTCATAACGCGGCTTTGAAGGTCGCCGCCCCGATCATCGGTTATTTCAGCGCGATGTTTCTGCACTCGCTCTGGAACAGGATGGCGTCGTTCGACACCGGCACGTTCTTCACCGGATATTTTCTTCTTGAAGTGCCGATGTTCTGCCTCTTCATCGCCGTGATTTTCCATCTGGTCAGCCGTGAAGGCAGGATTCTGAAACAATCGCTGGCCGTGGAGGTCGAACGCGGATTGATCACCCCGCGCCAACTGGATATCGCAATTTCTGTTTTCCGTCGCACCGGCTGGGTCGCGTCAGCCATCGGCAACCCGGCGCTCTTCAACGCGCGCCGCCGATTTTTACGCGCGGTCGCAAAACTCGGCTTCTGCCACTGGCACAAACAGCGCGCGGCGGAAGCCGAGCGTAACACCGATAGTTTCCCGCTCATTGCGCAATTTCAGGCCGAGGTGTTTTCGCTGCGAGACCGCGTCGGATAGCCTTTGGCATTGGCCGATCTCAGCCTATCGCGCCGTTTTCGCAAGAAGCGCCTTTTCACCATTTCACGCTCTCAGCCCGTCCGTAATAAATTCCATTGAACAGGAATTTGAACGTGCCATGTGGCTGCGCGCGGAACGCGATTTCGGGGCCGAACATAAACAGCTTGCCTTTGCCCACGTTCGCGTCAATCACCGCGACGCCGTCCTGCAAATACTTTTGGCCCCAGGCCCATCCGCTGCGCAGCGGTTTATCGCTGTCGAACCAGGCGACTGGCCACGCGGAAAGTTTGACGCCTTTCAGCGCGGCTTCGGGCTTCAGACGAAAGACCGGGCTGTTGTCGAAGAAGACGTCAATCTTTTCGGGCATGCCGTAAGCCAGCGGATTCGTGTTGTCCACGCTGACTTGCAACACCGAACCTGGGATGTAGAACTTGTCGCGCGACAACGGGCGTTCGCCGCCGTCTCCAAATCGCTCTATCAAGGCGTTGGCGACTGGCAGCCCCACGTGATAGCCGAGGTTGGTCGAAGTTCCGATGGTCAAAATACTGCCGCCCGCTTCGAGGAATTTGCGTAGTTCGGGCACGGTCTTGCCGACCGAGAGATTGCCGAGCCATCCGCGAAATTCTTCGGGAAGATCCTCCGCTTTGGGCGTCCGTCCGAAGAAAGCTTCTGCGGGATTGCCGCCGCGAGCGTCAAGCGCCGGAATCGCGCCCGTCACGAAGATCAGCACGTCGAATTTGCCGGCAAGATCGCCTGCGTCGAACGTCTGCGGATAAACGACCGTGAACGGAAATTCGTATTGCTCCAACAGCCAACGCGTCCAACCCGAAGGCATCGAGCCGCCGTAACGATCCCACAACGCGATGCGCGCCGGGCGCAGTTTGAACATCTCGACGTTGGGCTTCGTCGCCGCCGCGCTGAAACTCAATCCCAATTCCGCCGCAAGTTTTTGCACCCGCGCGGTAGTCGTCGGTTTGACGGGAATGACGATTGTGCCAGCCGGGAGCGTCGCGCCGGCGGTAGCCTTGAACGGTTGTTTTATCCAGTAGACCTCTTCGCCGTCTTTCAGCAAACGGTTGATTGCGATGAATGAATCGTTGGTCTGATGGCTGAGAAAATAGACTGCGGCATTTCCCATCGTCGAGACTTTGCCAGGCGCGGGTTTGATCAATCCGTTGATCTTCTCGAACGGTCCGTCGAAGCCGTCGAGGATGCGGTCGAATTTCACTCCCATCTGGTAAGCCAGCGTCCAGCCCGCGCTGTCGTAAGGCGGAATCGGCGGGCCGCCCGGATATTGAAAATCGTTCGGGTGATCCTGCGGTTCAAACATATCCATCACGTGCGGGCGAAACGCCTGCGCAGTTTTGACGACGTAAGAACCTGCCGGATAGTTCTTGCCGTTGACCGAGAATTCGGCGGTCGCGCGATGGATCGAGACGCCGGTCTTGATCAGCGCATTGACGAATTTCGTCGCCGTCAGAAAATCCGCTTGATTGGCCGGGATGATGTAGCCGCGCGGATCGCGGCGTTCGGGCGTGCGCAGCATCTCGTAATACTTCATCGGAACGCCGCCCGCGCGGGCCGGACGGTCGGCGTCGGGGTTGGACCCGGCTGCGCGCGCGCCGCCTCGTCCCTGCGGCCCCTGTTGCCCGCGCTCCTTGTCGAGCGCGGCCTGGGCTTCGGCGATCTCGTGCGGCGTGACCGTCCAACTGTCGCGATTGCCGCGCTCAATCGAATTTCTGCCCATCTGATAAATGTTGAAGAGAAAATCTTCGCGGTGCTTCGACGCCACATCGAGCACGGCGCGATTGGCGGTGATCGAATATTCGATTGACTGGCGGAAATGCCACTTCTGCGGCGCAATCGGATATGGCAGGTCGGCGCGCGGCAGTTGATTGCGCAGCACCAGCGGAATTTCCATTGGAGTCGGGTTGCCGATGGTTTCGGTCAACAGCCCGATCATATTGTGGAAGTAGACAGTCGTGCGCAATCCGCCGTTCCACCACGTCGAATAACTCGAACCGGAGCGCATCGTCACGCCCGGTTTATTTTCGGCGACGAAGCGCGAATGCATCGCCGCGCCGACCAGATCAATTCCCAGCGGAATCAGCGGATCGAAGTTGTAGTTGAACGGATCGCGGAATGGCGGCGCGAACATCACGGTTCCAGCGGGGCCGGTCTGGTGGTGGTTGTAAACGATCTGCGGGAACCATTCGTGATAGAAGACGCGATTGATGGCCTCGCTTTCGGGCTGCGCTGACAGATAAAAATCGCGGTTGTTGTCGTGCCCGATATACTTTTGATAAAGCCGGGGAATGTTCGATGAATTCCGCTTGGTCGCGTCCGGCTCGCGCATGTACCAGTTCGAGACCAATTCCATCCCATCGGGATTGACCAGACAGCAAAGCACGATCACGTCGTTCAAAAACCGCGTCGTCTCGGCGTCAGTGCGGCTGTTGAGTTGCCAGATCGTTTCGATTAACTGCTGCGCGCCCAAAACCTCGGTCGCGTGCAAACCGCCGTCAATCCAGACGACGGCCTTGCCTTCGGCGGCCAACGCTCGCGCCTGTTCATCGCTCAGCCCTTCGGCTGTAGCCAGCCGCCGCGAGATTTCTTTGTAACGATCGAGCTTCTTCTGATTTTCGGGCGAAGTGATGATGGCCAGATACATCGTACGGCCTTCGGCTGATTTGCCCATCTCGACGACCTTCATTCGATCCGACTCCTGGTCGAGTCTTTTGATGTAGGCCTCGTACTGCGTGTAGTTGGCGAGTTGATAATCGTCGCCGATATTGAAGCCCAGATGGTCTTTCGGGCTGGTCAGTCTGTTTTGCGCCGACGCTGTCGCAACCAGGCAAAAGGTCAGCGCGAGCGTCACAGAGATAAACCGGCAGGTAAGCTTGGTTCTCCGCATGAGATGTCCTCTCCGATCTGAAAATCTGATCTGAAAATTGAATCCGGGTTTTGAGCGTTGGCGAGCGGCGGCTATAAAACCTGCCGCTCAAATGTAGCAATGAAGACGAAGCAATGGCGAGTACGCCGGGCGGTATAGTCTGGTTACAGCCCGGTTCCTTCTGATGCAGGAAGCAAAGTTAAATGATCGCGCATCAGGGGCAGGTTAATCCCCTTGATTTTTCACCAGCACGGAATAGAGCACCCATTTGCCGTCGAGTTGGCCTGCGATCAGAATGTATTTGTGTGGTCGCCCGTCAACGCGCGTGCGGTAGCTACGCAGGACTTCGTCGGGCGGAATGCTGGGCAATTCGATTACGTGGCCCGGTTGTTGATAAATCGCCTGCGCCATTTCAGCCAGCTCATTGTCGCGCGCCGTTTTGCTGATCATCTTGGGCACGATCGAAGAGATCACGGCGTTCTGTTTGGCGAGCGTGGCGGAGTTCTTGTCCAAAAGGGCCTTCTTCTCCGCGAGTTCGCGGGAGACTTGTTGAAGCTGGCTCTCGGCAGACGCGGCCTTTGTCTCGGCGTTTTTGATGAGATTGTCTGACGCGCTGTAACGCCGGAACATCAATCCGGTGAAGATCAGCGATGCGGCCAGCAGGATCGTGACGGCGATTAAAACCCATCTGAGCAGCGCCCGCTTTTCGGACTCGATCTGCATCGTCTGCCGGCGGACCATGTCGTATTCTTGTTGGCTGTACATCATTTCGCTTAAGTTTACCTGTCAGGTGATCTGATCTGAGCGCAAACCGTAATCAAACACGTCTTTGGACTCAGATGCCCAATTCTAGCGATTGAATGTTTTTCTGGCGAGCGGAAATATTCAACCGGCGCCATTCCGCATCATTTTTCCCCGGCCATTACCCACTCTTCGTTGAAATGCGCATGCTTGATCGCCTTGCGGCGCGGTTTGCCTTCGGCGTCCTTCTCCACATCTTTGCGATTGAGGTGATAGCTATAGCTCGCGTGCAATGTGCCGTCGCGCGCCTGAATAATTGAAGGGTAATGATAAGAGCCTGCCTCTGGGCCGGGCGGATCGTATTCCAGCCGCCGTTTCCATTTCCACGTCTTGCCCTCGTCATCCGAAATCGCCACCGCCAGACTGTTACGTCCGCGCTCGGTGTCATTGGAGATCAAGGCCCAGTGGCCGTTGCGAAGAGAGATGACTTCGGCGCCGGATCCAGGGTTGGGCAAGTCGCTGTCGGTGACAGCCGACCAGGTCTCGCCGTTGTCGCGCGACTCGCTCTGGTGCAGACGTTTCGGCGCCGGCCCGTTATCGCGCATCAGCGTGTAAAGAGTCCCGTCTTTTTTCCGCACAATGCTGGGCTGGATGTTGCCCTGGCCGACGAGCGGAGCGCTGGCTTTCCACGTCTTGCCCCAGTCGTCAGTGATGGCCATCAGCGAGAACGAGAAGCCGTCGGAATAGAGCGGCGCGATTAACCGGCGATTGTCGAGAACAAAAGGATGAGCGCGCGTCATCCAGCCCAGGCGGCGGAAAAGTTTATCGGCCGCGTTCCTGCGCGTCTGCGCCACATAATCGCGAAGCGCCGTCCGCCTGTCTTCAGGCGCGCTCTGAATTCTATTTTCCAGAGCCTCCATGGCTTCTTTGACCGCCGCCTCGAATTCCGGCCCTGGCGTAACGTGCATGACTTCGCTCGTGTCCCAGACGGGCGGGCCTTCGGACTGATAGCGGGACGAGATTCTGTATTTCATCAAGGCCGTGTGCCATTCGTTGGCGAGGATGGTCGGCCAGAGCAGCCATAACCGCTGCTGCGGATCAATGAACATCGCGCAGTTGGTATCGGGGTAGCCAGGAGTGTCGGCCAGGGTGAAACGGGGACTCCACTCTTTCGCGTCACGCTTTTTGCGCGCCCCTTCGATCTTCACGTCATCCGCCGTTCTTTCGCCTGACCCATGAAACCAACAGACCAGCAGGTCTCCGTTCGGCGTTTCGACTATGCACGAGGCGTGGTTGTGCCAGTGTTCGAGAGGAAAGATCAACTCCGATTCGAGAAAAGATTTCCCGGTCGCCGAGGCTGATTCGCCGGAAATCGCCAGCGCAATCGTGACTAATATCGTTGATATAAATACAAAGAGGCCGAATGCGACAATGATCGGCTTAATTACCTGATTCATCAATCCTTTTCCCCAAAGTGTGAGTAGAGATGACAGCTTACCGCGCGCATCTTCTCATACAAGTCGTAGCCACGAAAGTTTTGCGGGAATAATTTTTGCTTGGTTTGGCTGGAAGAAAGCGCTCGACAGGATATAATGCGCCTCGCGCGCGGCGGATTAACCGTCGCCGAACATCAAAATCTCTGTTCTCAAAAATTTACGAAAATAGAATACAAGAAGATGATACGAGCAAATGACAGGTTCGCAATCTCATTACTATTATTGTCTCTTCTGTTCCTGTCGGGAGCATGCGGTGGCAGCGAGCCGCAAGTCGCGGCTTCCAGGGGGCGAGAAGGCGGCGCGGTAAATTTACCGGCTAAACAGGTCAAGCTTGGGGTGTCCGAAACACGGCGTCTGGCTCTCACGGTTACTGCGCCGGGAACGCTGGCTGCTGATGAGCAGGCCACGTCGAGTTTCAAGGTTGCAGGCCGAATGAGCGAGATCAAGGTTGATTTGGGAAGTCGGGTGACCAAAGGGCAGGTCATCGCGCGGCTTGAGACTACTGAATTCAAAGTGAGACTGCAGCAGGCCGAAGCAGCCTTGCAGCAGGCGCGTGTCAGACTGGGGCTTCCACCACAGGGGGCTGACGACAGGATAGAAACTGAGAATACTGCGACGGTGCGACAGGCGCGGGCCGTTTTGGAAGAGGCAAAATCGAATCGCGAAAGAACCATCCAATTGGTGAGCCAGGGAATTCAATCCAAAGCCGAGCTTGACCGGGTCGAATCGGCATTCAAGGTCGCCGACAGCCGGTACCAGGACGCCATCGAAGAGGTCAGAAACCGGCAAGCTGTGTTGTTGCAACGGCGGTCAGAACTGGCAATCGCTCAACAACAGCTTGTCGAGACAACTTTATACGCTCCTTTCGATGGCGCCGTGCGAGAGCGCAAGGCTTCTCTCGGCGAGTATCTCAATTCAGGCGCTCCGGTAGTGACCATAGTCCGCTTGCATCCTCTGCGGTTGCGAGTCGAAGTTCCCGAACGTGAAGCGCAGGGGATCAAAATAGGCCAGCCTGTGCGCGTGCTGGTCGAAGATGACAATCAACAACCTTACTCAGGGCGCGTCGCCAGATTGAGTCCGGCGTTTCAAGAGCAAAGTCGCACGCTGATCATTGAAGCCGAAGTGGATAATCAGCAGGGAAGATTGCGGCCCGGCTCTTTCGCAAAAGCGGAGATTCACACCACGACGACTTCTGATGTGGTTATGGTTCCCGCTTCGGCGGTTGTGACCTTTGCCGGCATTCAGAAAGTCTTTTCCGTGAAAGATGGTAAAGCCCTGGAAAAAAATGTCGTGGTTGGAAGACGGGAGAACGACTGGATAGTTGTCGAGGGGTTGGATGCGGGCGTGTCTGTAGTGTTATCTCCCGGCAACCTGGTTTCAGGACAACCAGTTTCTATCTCCCAGTAAAAACTTCAGGACAGATCCGGCTTTTTTTCTTGACTACAAAGATCGAGAACGCTTAACTTTAATGTGGCAGTCGAGGTTGAATGTCTGCTTGCCGAGTGAAGGGGCGCCCCGACCTCACCACTTTTAATACCCCCGCCACTTCATCGAAATGTGTCTCGATGTCTATGCTGTCAATTCTTCTATCAATCGCTTTGACAAAGATTGGTAACGGAAGGCTCGAGCAAGGGCCCTGGCAATCGCCCTTGTTCGATGATTCTCCTGAAGTGCGCGGCCACTGATAACCAAGTCAGGTTTTCAGACTTATGGCCGCTCCCGCGCAACAATTCTCTTTGAGTTTTTAACGCTGCCTCGACACGAGGTTTCCTTTACGGTGCGTCATTGATGGTGCTTTATTGATAAGGATAAGTGTTTATGGGATGCGCCTTCGACCAAGAGCGCTCGTAAAGTCTTTGGAAAATTGAGTTTGAAAAAAAACTGAAACTGAAGTAATCTTCGCTTGCCCCGGCGATCCCTCAATTGTCTAGTCGTTTTAGCAAACGGGAGGAATTTAAGATGTCAAATCACTCGCCTAAAGTACGCAAGGTAATAGCGTTCATTCTGACATTGACTCTCAGCAGCTTCGGAGCGGTCAACACGGGTTCAATCCTGGCGGCTGAAAACACAGAAAATACAACAGGAAATACAACAGGAAATACAAAAGCTGGGGATGCGAGAGAAAACTCTCAGCAGGTTGGTCAGATGATAGTAACAGGCTCGGTGACAGTTAACGAAAAAAGAGCCATTACCGGCACAACGGTATTTACTGATAGCCGTATCGCTGTGGCTTGCGCTAAAGGAAACAGTGCGATTGTCAATCTTGGAAGGCTGGGGCGTATTGAACTCAGCGCCGGGTCTAAACTGTTGCTGCGCTTCAGTGATGGGCTGATCAGCGGCGATCTGCTGGAGGGTAAAGCGGTGGTTAGCACTCCCGCGGGAGTGAAGGTCGCTGTTAACACCCCGGAGGGGGTTTCTTCTTCTGATGGTAAAGATGCGGCGGTGACGCCCGTTGCGACGCAACGAGGCGTGCGGTGTGTTCCGATAACGACGGGATCATCAAGTTCTCCGTCAGCTTTGGGCAGTGGAGCGCTAGGCGCGTTGCTCATCGGCATCGGCGGGGCGGCTGCGGCGGCCACTGCGGTTGCGGCTTCGGAGAACACAAGTTCAGCGTCAAGCATTATCCCGTAACTCCGTTTTCTGATGTTTATCCCCCAAATGAAGTCAGACGGTAACAATCAGGCGGCGGAGTTTATAGTTGTCACTGGTACTCAGCCCCGGATTATTGAAGTTTGCTTTTGTTATATTGATGGTATGCCGACAGCCCTGATGGCGGGCGCTTTTTAGATAAACCGTACCCGCTGGCCCGCAAACTCAAGTATCCCTACCGCCCCTGCCGCACTTTTCCAGTAATCCCGGAGCAGGCGATTAGCTTTGAATTTCACCGTAACGCTGGACAATTTACAGAAGCGAATCGCGGCGATTTTTGTGGCTGCCGTCATCGGCCTGGCTCTCGGCTGGATGATCACTTCAAACTTTATTATCAGAGGCGTGGCCGATACGCGGTTCGCGTTACCGAGCGAATGGCTGGCCGCCGCCGGAGAACGATTCCCCAACTCAGCCCGAGTCAATTTCCGGCTGGCCAAAGCTGAGATCGCTGAGGGCGCAGGCAAGGAGCAATGGCCGTTGGCCGAAATTCACGCGACGCGAGCTGTAAATCTGTCGCCCTGGGATTATCAGGCCCGCCGCTTGCTCGCCACTTCGCAGGAATTGAATGGCAAACAGGATGAGGCTGAGAATTCGCTCCGTGCGGCTGTCAAGCTTGCGCCAAACCACGCGGAATTGAATTGGTCGCTGGCGAACTTGTTGTTGCGGCGCGGGAAATTGGCCGAGTCGTTGGGGCCGTTCCGCGTTGCGGCCAGGGCAAAGGCCGGTCTCCTGCCCTCGGCTGTTGAAACGATATGGCGGTCGTCGGGCGGGAGTCTCGATACGCTGAAGGTTTTCGCGGGAAACGACAGCGAATCGCTATTGGCTGTCTCAAGATTTTTGATTGAGCAGAATCTGGTCGCCGAGGCTGTGCCGATTTTCAACTCGATTGATAAGCAGGCGAGAGTGAATTCGTCACGAAGTCCGGAGTTGGTTGTCACGCTGATGAGGGCTGGACAGTTCAGCCTGGCAAAGGATGTCTGGGTGGAGCTGATGATAGCGTTCCGGCCTGAAGCCCAAATGACCAGCGGGGAACTCTGGAATGGCGGGTTTGAAACAGATGAGGTAGAGGGACTTGGGCAGTTCGACTGGGCGATTCGCCCCAACCAGTACGCGCGGATCGTCATTGATCGAAATTTTGCCAGGAGCGGCGCGCGTTCTTTGAGAGTTGTTTTTTCAGGTCTCGACACCACAACGCTGAGAGATCAAGCGCAGCAGACGATTGTTCTCAGACCCGGCGCCAGCTATCGCCTTGAATGTTATGCGAAGGCAAAAGACCTGGTCACGCCGGAAGGCCCACGCATCGCCGTTATTGGACAAGGCGGTGTGATCGGCGCCTCGGAGCCGGTGATACCTGATCGAGCGGGGGATTCATCCGAGTGGCAGCGCCTGGCCTTCAGTTTTGTTGCGCCCGCGGACTCGACTTCGGCGACACTGGCGATTGTGCGAACTCCCAGGTTCAGTTACGACGAACCCACGAGAGGAATAATCTGGTTTGACGACTTTACGCTCATCGAGCAGTAAGGGAGTGTTTGGCATGGCCCCAGCGACATTTCATTTCGCCGATCAAACTGCCGCAGCCCGCGCGGGCGCCATTGACGTAGTTATTTCGGTTGGGTTGATGTGCGTGATCTGCGGCTCCGCTCTCGCGTTCGGGTCGGTTGAACCGTGGTCGCTGGCGGTGCTTGGCCTGGCCATCACCGCGCTCCTGATTTTGTGGGTGGTTAATAGCGCTGCTCAAGGACGTCTGAAAGTGAGTGTCCCATCAACGTCGCTGCCTCTGGTCGCCTTGCTTTTGCTTGCTGTTCTGCAGGGCGTCGCCATTACAGATTCGTCGGGCAAAAGGTTCTCGATTTCACTCGACGCCGAAGCGACGCGGCTTGCGGCGGAAGTCATACTCGTTCTTTTCATCGCGTTTTTACTGTCGGCGAACTTTTTGACCGACGCTCGACGGCTGATCTGGCTGAGAAACTTTCTGATCTTTTTCGGATTGGCTCTGGCAGTGTTCGGATTGGTTGAGCGTTTTACCAGGAACGGAAAATATTATTGGGTGATCGAACCGAGCGTGCCGTCCTCGTCGCCGTTCGGCCCTTTCGTAAACCACAATCATTTTGCCGGATATGTTGAAATGATCCTGCCGATCCCAATCACTTTGATTTTGAGGCGGGTGGTTCGTGGTGAGTTGTCGTTCCTGTATGGCTTCGCGGCGGCGATGATGGCGCTGGCGGTTGTGATGTCGCTCTCGCGCGGGGGGATGATCAGTCTTGTCGCCGGGTTGATGTTCGTCGTCGCATTCGGATTCAAATCGTCTTCTTCCCGGCTCCAGACTTCTCATTCCCGATTTCACATTCCGATGGCCGTTTCACGAATCGGGGCGATCATCGTGATGGTCGTGACAATCGGCGCCGGCGTCTGGTGGGTGGGCGCCGATCCGGTGATCAGGCGGATGGGAAAAGGCGAATTGGTGATGGACGCCCCCAGCAAAGACCCGGCCAGGGAGACATTCTTTTCAAGCCGGGGGTGGATCTGGCGCGACACTCTGGCGATGATCCGCGAGAACTGGGTGACCGGTGTGGGAATCGGGGCGTTTCACACCGCCTATCCGATATACAGCACGCGAGACGGAACGCTGGTGGTTTCTCAAGCGCACAACGATTATCTGCAAATACTGGCCGATGGCGGGGTGTTGGGAGCGGTTATAGCTTTATGGTTCATCATTCTTGTGGCGCGTGACACCGCGCGGGCGTCGCGTCATAGAAACCCGATAATGGCCGCAACGGCTTTGGGCGCCGCTGGCGGCGTATTTTCATTGCTTGTTCACAGTCTGTTCGATTTCAATTTCCAGATTCCATCGAACGCCCTGCTCTTTCTGGTTTTGACCTCGGTTGTCTCGCAGACCGCTTCGGTCGCCGCGGCAGGCCCCTCCCTGATGGACGATCAGGCTGTTCCGCAACGCGCGGCGCGATCTTCAATGGCCGCGCAAAAGTTGGAGGTGTTACCTTGAGAACTCAGTTGATAAGCTTCAAACGGACTCTTGGCCTGACTTGTCTGGTCTGGCTGATTCTATCGCTTGCCGCGTACGGGCAAACTCAGCCGCAACGGCCCGCAACGGCGGGCGCGTCTTCGCGTAGTTCCGGTTCGGACAGCGGCGGCGGCGCCTCCGGCGGAGGCCGCAGCGGCCAGGACGTGATCATGTTACAGGATGATGATTACAAGCTGGCGCCGAGCGATGTGATCGAGGTCATTGTCGAAGACGCTCCGGAGTTGTCCGTCAATTACAAGATCGGCTCTTCGGGGACAATCCCGCTGCGCTTTCTGGGAACGACTCAGGCCGCAGGCAAGACGACCGATGAAATCGCCAGATTGATCATCGAAGGGTTGCGCGGGCGTTATTTGAAAGACCCGAAGGTTTACGTCTCAGTCAAACAATACAACAGCCGCACGTTCTTCATTCAGGGCGCAGTCAAATCGCCCGGCACATACGTGATTGTAGGAAAGCCGACGCTGTTCAAATTGATCACCATCGCCGGTGGCTTGCAGGAGAATCACGGGGCGACGGCGTACATCTTCCGCGAAGTGGAGGCGAAGCCGGAGAAACTGGAAACCGGCGGACAAAACAATCTGACCGGCGATAACAGCAATAGCCGGATGAAAGAGATCGTGAATAACGCCAAGGGGACGGAAAAGGACACGGTGATCGAAGGCGAATCGGATTACGAGCTTGTAACTGCGAATATTGGCGGAATACTCAGAGGCCGGCTGGATCACAACATCATCGTTCAACCGAGCGATGTCGTGTACGTCCCGCCTGCCGATGTGTTTTACGTTGCGGGCGAGGTCAAGGCCCCGGGGCAGTTTCAACTCAGACAGGGCATCACGTTGCGCCAGGCCATCTCGCTTGCAGGCGGGACGCCTTTCAAAGCCAAACTGGACAAGTGCATAATCTTCCGCACAGACCCGACCACCGGGAATTTCACTGAGATTCCGGTTGATGTCGGAGCGGTTATGAGCGGTAAGAATAAAGATGTCCCGATCCTGGGCAACGATGTGATCTGGGTTCCAAACAGCGCGCTGAAATCGTTCGGCTCGACGGTTCTGATGACTTTACTCCCCACCGCCATCTATCGTCTGCCGATGGGGAGATGAAATAGCTTTTATGCCACAAGAAAGAGCGGAGTTAGAGAAGGCGCATGCGCCGGAAGAGACAGCCATCATGCGCCCGCTTCAGGCGCCGAAGCCAGGGTATGATTACGGTTATACCAATTACGGCGGCGATCTGAATAACAACGGCATCCATCTGCGGGAGTTGTGGCGCATTGTCCGCAAACGCAAATGGCTGGTTTCGATGATCGCCGGCATGGCCACGATCCTGCTCACGATCGAGGTTCATCGAACGCCCTCGATTTATCAGGCGCATACCGACATCCTGGTCGGCAAGGACGCCTCGACGGTGGTGCAGGCCAGGGATCAGGTGATCCAGATCGAGGATTCGGAGAATCTCAATACGAACAAGTACATCATCAAGAGCAGTCCGCTGCTCGAAGATGTGGTGGTCACTCTGGGTCTGGATCAGAATCCCAGATTCATGGAGAGCCTTCAGAAGAAGACCTTCGCGGACGCCGTCAAAGACATCTGGCACCGCGTTTCGGGCAGTGTGCTCAGATCGAGGTCTCGCGACCTCGATCTCCCGGTTTCGTCCATTCCCGGCGCCAGACAGGAGCGCACGCCTGAAGAGAGCAAGCGTCTTAAGCCTCTGGTTGACGTTCTAAAATCCAAACTGGGCGTCGAGGCGCTGCCCGAATCTCAGATCCTGAGAGTTTCGTTCGAGCATACCGATCCCAATCTTGCCGCCGCCATTGCGAACGCCACCGCGAAGATATTCATAGACCGGAGTTTTGAACGAAAGACCTCGCGGTTCGCCGACACGTCGGGATGGCTGGATCGCTCGACGCGCGAACTGAAAAGCAAAGTGCAGGAGGCCCAGGCCGCGCTGGCCAATTACACGCAAGCGCACGGCATCTATTCAACCGAAGGCAAAGAGAATCTGACGACGGACAAGTTGACGCGATTGCACACGGACGCGACGAAGGCCGAGATGGATCGCATGCTGAAAGAGTCCCTTTACGAAGAAGTCAGGCAGGGACGCGTCGCGCAACTGCCCGAAGCCTTTTCCGATCCGAGGATCGGAACCTTGCAGAGCGAACTCGGAAAATTGCAGGTCGAGGCCGCCGAACTGAGCGTCAAATACGGGCCGGAAAATCCGCGCGTGGCTGAGGTGCAACAGAAGATCAGAACTTATCGGGAGCAGATCGGCGAGAACCGGGGAACGCTCGAAGAGAGGTTGAAGGCCGATTACGAACGCGCGGTGCGCGACGAGCGGGCGATCAAACTGGCTCTGGAGAGAGCCAAGAGCGAGGCCGTCCAGCAGAATCAGTCAGCGAGCCAGTACGGCGCGCTCAAAGCGGACGTGGATACGATGACGGCTCTCTACACTGATTTCCTGCAGAAGACCAAACAGGCCGACCTTCAACTGGTCGAGCAGCACAACAATCTGCGAGTCATCGAACCGGCTGACGTTCCGGCGGCGCCCATCGGCCCAATGCGGCTGCGCACAATCCTGATCGGCTTTCTGGTCAGCCTGATAGGCGGCATCGGGTTGGCGTTCTTCCTCGAATACCTGGACAACACCGTCAAGAGCGTCGAGGACATCGTGCGAGTCGCGCAATTACCGACGCTCGCTGTTATTCCTTCGATCAACGCCGGCGCTCCCCGCGCGCTGCCGTCAAAGAATGGAAGCAGGGGTAACGGAAAAGGCGCCAGTTCAATCGGCAACGGTCTGAGCATAGCCACGACCAGTCAATCGCCGGTTTCCGGCGGAGGCGGAGGTGGCAAACTCAGCAAACTTGTTACGCTAGATCAGCTTTCGTCAGTCGTCGAAGCGTATCGCATGCTCCGAACCTCCGTGCTGCTTTCGTCCGCCGGCAATCCCCCGAAGATCATCCTGTTCACGAGCGGGCAGCCGGGCGAAGGTAAAACGACAACCGCGATCAACACGGCGATAAGCTTGTCGCAACTCGGCTCTTCAGTGTTGTTGATTGACGCTGACCTGCGCCGCCCGACGGTTCACAGGGTTTTCAAGATGAACCAGACGCAGGGGCTTTCGACCTACCTGTCGAGACCGGTCGAGGTTGACGCCTTGATTCATAAACTCTGGGTGCCGAACCTTTCCGTGCTTCCGTGCGGTCCTATTCCGCCGAACCCGGCTGAATTGATCAGCTCAGAGCGGATGAAGGAATTGCTTCGTGTTCTCGCCGGAAAATTCGATCACATCCTGATTGATTCCCCGCCTTTGATAAATGTTACCGACCCAGTGATCCTTTCGACGATGGTGGACGGGGTGATCCTCGTCATTCAGGCTGGCCGCAGCACGCGCGATGTTTTGCGCCGCGCGCGGCAGGAGTTGGGCAGCGTCGGCGCGAAGATTTTCGGCGTGGTGCTCAACAACCTGGACATCAAACGTGAGGGGTACGACAGCTATCTTGCGACTTACGGCAACTACGGATACGGAGACGCAAGGGAAGAAGCCGGTCACAAATAAGCGCTCAGGCAAAGCGTATTGTTTTGCCGGATGGCTGCCGTGAGCGGGAGTGTTAATGCCATATCTCATATGCGATGTTTTATATGAGGTATGTAATATGAAAAGCAGTTCTCTATGTGTTTGCCCCGAACGCGACAGAAGGTGAAGTTATGTCCGAGGAGAGAAAGCCTGAAGATAAAAACAAGATGGAGCGGCTTCAGCCGCCAACTGTGATGGAAGAAGCCAGCCTGATCAGGCCGAGTGGGGTCGCGCCGATCAGTTCGATGGATCAGTTCGCGTACAACTACTACAACACGGCTGGCCCGGAAGAAGGATTCAACATCCGCGAGGTATGGCGAAAGGTTCGCAAGCGCAAGTGGCTGATCCTGGCTGTCGCGATCATCGCGACAACCGTCGTTACTGTCGAATCATTCCGCACGAAATCAGTTTATCAGGCGACCGCCAAAATCGCGCTCAACAACGATAATCCAACGGTGCTCAAAATCGGCGACGCGATTCTCGGAATGGACAATACCGAGCGGATCAAGACGGATCTGCTGCTTCTCGAAACATATCCATTGCTCGCCAAGGTGGTCGTCCGGTTGAGGCTCAACGAAGACCCGCGCTTTCTCGAAGCCGGTGAGCGCAGATCGGTGCTGGACGCGATCAAAGCTATTTTCGGGAGACTTGCCGGCTCCGGCGACACAGCCGCCGAGCGCCCGAAATTCGATCCGCTGGCGCCGCAGATTGACGGTAATCTGTCACCCGAAGAAATCGAACACCTCACGCCTTACATCGCCGAGTTACACGGCTCTCTCTACGTCAATCAGATTGAAGAGACGCGGGCGATTCAGATCAGTTTCACTCACAGCGACCCGGCTATCGCCTCGATGGTCGCCAACGGCGTAGCCCAGGTCTTCGTGGATGAGAGCTTCGCCAACAAGACCGCCAAGTTTAACAACTCCGCCACCTGGCTGGATCGAACCACGCGCGAACTGAGGGCGAACGCTGAAAAGGCGGAAGCGGAACTGGCGAGTTACAGCAGCAGCAATAACATCTTCTCGACCGACGAGAAGCAGAATCTCGTGATTGACAAGCTCTCCGATCTTTACGGCAAGGCGATCAAGGCCGAAACGGATCGCAAGATCAGCCAGTCGCTTTACGAGGAAGTCAAGCAGGGCCGCGTCGCCCAGTTACCCGAAGCTTTCTCGGACGCGCGGACGACGCAAAACCAAACTCAATTGGGCAACCTCCAGGTTCAACTTGCGCAGTTGACCGCCCGCTTCGGCCCGGAAAACCCGAAGGTCGTGGAGGTGCAACAGCAGATTGCGGAATTGGAGCGATTGCTTTCAGAAAGCACCAAAAAACTGGAAGATCGCCTGAAGGCCGATTACGAGCGCTCGATCCGCGAAGAAGGACTGATTAAGGAATCGCTGGAAGCCGCCAAGGCCGAAGCCATCCAACAGAATCAGGCCTCGATCAGGTTCAACATCTATAAACAGAACGTTGATACGACCAAGGCGCTTTACAACGACTTTTTGCAAAAAACCAATCAGGCTCAGATCGAGCAGAAGCAGCAGGGCAATGATCTGCGCATCATCGAACCGGCGCGCACCCCAGGCAGCCCCACCGGGCCGCGCCGCACGCGCGCGATATTGATCGGGCTGTTGTTGAGTCTGGCGGGCGGCGTCGGGCTGGCGCTGCTGCTCGAATATCTGGATAACACCGTCAAGAGCATCGAAGACGTGACGCGCGCGACACAGCTCCCGACGCTGGCGCTGATTCCTTCGATGAACGCCGAGGCGATGAAGGCGGTCGGGGGAAGAAAGAACGGACGGCAAAAAGCGATGGCGGGCGCCAACGGATCCGGCAAGGGCAAATCGGCGGCGGTTGGCGGCCTGATTCCGCGCAGCATGCAGCCGCAAGGGGACAAACTGGCCGCGCTCGACACGCTTTCGACCGTAGTCGAATCCTATCGAATGCTAAGAACGTCCGTCCTGCTTTCGACCGCAGGCACTCCGCCGAAAACGATTCTGGTCACGAGCAGTCAGCCGGGCGAAGGCAAGACGACGACGGCGGTCAACACTGCGATTTCACTCTCGCAACTCGGAGCGTCAGTCCTGCTGATTGACGCCGACCTGCGCCGGCCTGCGGTTCACAAAGCGTTCAAAATCCCGCACGCGCGCGGCATTTCAAATTATCTGACTGGCTCCGCGCCGGTCGAAAACCTGATCGTCAAACTTCCCATTCCGAATCTGTCCGTGCTTCCGTGCGGCCCGATTCCGCCGAACCCGGCTGAATTGATCAGCTCCGACAGGATGAAAGACCTGCTGCGCAATTTGGGCCATCAATTCGATCACATCCTGATTGACTCGCCGCCGCTGATCAGCGTCACCGACCCGGTGATTCTTTCAACGATGGTTGACGGCTCGATCCTGGTGGTTCAGTCGGGCAAGAGCACGCGTGAACTCGTTCGCCGCGCCCGCCAGGAATTGAGCGGAGTCGGAGCCAAGATTTTCGGCGTCGTGCTCAACAACGTTGATGTCAAGCGCGAAGGCTACGACGATTACGATTACTATCGTTACGCCGGCGGTTACGGTGACGGTTATCGGGGAGCGAGCGCCGGTTGAAGCTGATGAGCGCGAAGGCCACGGAGCAATCGGAGAATAGGGAATGGGGAGTGGGGAATGGGGAGTCGGGAGTGGAGAGTCGGGCAGGAGATAGCGCCCCACTCCCCACTCCCGACTCCCCACTTGCTGCTCCCCATTTGCCTGAAAAACCGCTGGTTTCAATCCGCGCGGGTAGCAAGTGGGCCGCGATTGATCTGAAATCATTATGGGCTTACCGCGAGTTGCTTTATTTTCTGACCTGGCGCGACGTCAAAGTCAGATACAAACAGACGGCGTTGGGAGCGGCCTGGGCCGTCATCCAGCCGCTCTTCACGATGATTATCTTCTCGATCTTCTTCGGCAAACTCGCCAACATGCCTTCCGACGGAATTCCGTATCCGCTCTTCGCCTACGCCGGGTTGTTGCCCTGGACTTTCTTTTCAAACGCCGTGACTAACAGCGGCAACAGTCTGGTCGGAAGCTCCAACCTGATTACTAAAGTCTATTTCCCGCGAATGATCATCCCCGGCGCAGCGGTGGCCGCCGGACTGGTTGACCTGCTCATCGCGTTCGGAATCCTGATCATCCTGATGATTTATTACGGCGTCGGCGCGGCGTGGAGCCTGTTGGCGCTTCCACTCCTGGTCACGCTGACCACGCTGCTAGCAATCGGCATCGGGATGTGGACGTCGGCGCTGAACGTGAAGTACCGCGACATTCGTTATGCGCTCCCGTTCGCAATTCAATTGTTGATGTTCGCCACGCCGATCATTTATCCGGTAAGCATTGTGCCCGCGCGCTGGCGCTGGCTGCTTAACATCAATCCGCTGACGGGAATTATCGAAGGCTACCGCTCGGCGTTTTTCGGGCGGGCTTTCAACTGGCCGATGCTGGCGGTTTCCGCCGCGATCACTCTCGCCCTTCTGATATACGCCGCTTACTACTTCAAGCGAATGGAGCGCACGTTCGCCGATATTGTTTGATGGACACGCCCGTCGCCCTGATCATCTTCAACCGGCCCGATTGCGCGGCTAAAGTTTTTGAAGCAATCGCCCAGGCGAAGCCCAAAAAGCTTTTCGTCATCGCCGACGGCCCGCGCCCGGACAGGCCCGGCGACATCGAGAAATGCGCCGCGACCCGAGCCGTCATCGAAAGGGTGGACTGGGATTGCGAAGTCCTGACGGATTTCTCGGATGTCAATCTGGGTTGCAATCTGCGCGTGGTCACGGGCCTCGATTGGGTTTTTGAACGCGTCGAGCGAGCGATCATCCTCGAAGACGATTGCCTGCCTGACCAGTCGTTCTTTCCTTTCTGCGAGGAACTGCTGGAACGTTTCCGGGACGACGAGCGCGTGATGATGATCGGCGGAGTCAATTTCCTGGGCGAATGGGAAACGCCGCATCAGAGCTACTATTTCTCCTACTTCGGCGGCACGTGGGGATGGGCGTCGTGGCGCCGCGCGTGGCGGCTCAACGATAACGAGATGAAGATTTGGCCGGCGGTTCTGGAGACTCGCGTGTTGGAGAACATGTTCCCGAACCCCAGGCACGCGGCTTACTGGAAGGAGATTTTCCAGAATCTTTACGACGAGCAAGTAAAGAGCACGTGGGATTACCAGTGGTTGCTGGCCTGCTGGGCCAACAGCGGCTACCGCATCTTCCCTGATGTCAATCTGGTCACCAACATTGGGTTTCGCGACGACGCCACGCACACGCTTAGCGAAAGCCCGCTCGCCAATATGCCTGCGGCGCGGATTTCATTTCCTCTGAAGCATCCCCCGATGATGGTTCGCAGCGCCGAAGCCGATAATCTGATACAGGAATTGTTCTGCCCGCCTGGGATCGTCGCGGTTGAGCCTGACGGTCTTGGCGCCAGGATCGCCGGGAAGATTCGGAGTTTGTCGTCGAAAGCGCGGGTCGGTTGAAATGAAGAGTTTGATCAAACCTTTGGTCAACAGTCTGGGTTATGAGATAAGCCGGAAGGCCGAAAAGAGTGGGCCGGACGATGCGGGTGTTTCCGATTTCGACCTTGAGGCGCTTGAAAAAATCCAGGTCGTGCATCAACACACGATGCTGCCTTACTCGCGCCTCTATTCGCTCTACGATCAGGCGGCCTATTGCGAGGCGGCGGGCATCGCAGGTAGCTTTGTCGAGTGCGGAACCTGGAAGGGTGGGGCCGTCGGTTTGATGGCGCTGGCCAACCTGGCTTACGGCAAAGTTCCGAGGCATCTTCACCTGTTCGACTCCTTTGAAAGTATTCCTGAACCTGACGAGGCCGTTGATGGGACAAAGGCCGTCAATCAGGCTCGCGCGGCAGGCGCCGGGACGCTGGGACGATTGGTTCCGCTCACGAACTTCTACGAATCGCCCGGCGCTTTGCAATCGAACCGCGACCTGCTCGAAAACATCATCGGTTATGCCCCCGATTATCTGCATTATCACAAGGGCTGGTTTCAGGACACGTTGCCGCGCGACGCCGGCGAAGTCGGCGAGATTGCGATCCTGCGGCTTGACGGCGACTGGTACGCTTCGACCAGGGTCTGTCTCGAACACCTCTATCATCGCGTTGTGAGCGGCGGGTTCGTCATCATTGACGATTACGGCTGTTACGAGGGGTGCAAGAAAGCTGTTGACGAATTCATGGATCGCGAAGGCATAAGATCATACCTGCATCGGATAGATAACGAGGGCCGGTATTTGATCAAATCCTGAATGAACATCGCGCACTTCTCGACCGATGACATCAGCGGAGGCGCCGCGAAAGCCGCTTACAGATTGCATTCGGCGTTGCGGGAACGGGGACATAATTCATTGATGGTCGTTCGAGACAAGAAATCGGAAGACGGCGATGTTTATCAGGTTCCGCCTCCGCCATCGCCTCTGCGGCACGCGATATTGAAACGTTTGAAAGAGCGAGTTCCGATCCTGGGCGAAAAAACGCCCCGGGCGACTTACACCTACAATTTCGACCTTGAGCCGGACATCAATCAGCGGATGCTTTTCAACATTCTGCCCGGCTCGGTTGACATCATCGGTTTGCATTGGATTTCAGGGTTGTTGAACACGCGGCTGATCCGGCAAATTTACGATCACTACCAATGTCCGATTGTCTGGACGCTGGCCGACCAGGACCCGCTCACCGGAGGCTGTCA
>JAJVID010000080.1:37003-38555 GCA_022072205.1 Acidobacteriota bacterium | reverse complement strand
GCCGCACCGAGATGTGCATCATCCCGTACGGCACGCAGGAAGGCGAAATCAGCTTCTGCGCCTACAACACCGGCATCGGCTGGCGCAACATCATCGAGAACATGCACCAGAACGCGACCGTCGCCAAGTGGTATCAGGAGCACGGGCGCCACGAGATTTTCGCCAACAACCACAGCGTCAAGCTCGACGACCAGGTTCACCGCCTGAACGTCAACGCCGTTGACGCCGGGCGCGGACGCGACAAGAGCGCGCTGCCCCAAACCGCCAAGGAAGAGCAGGCGGCGATGCGCAAACTGTATATGCAGTCGGTGCTCAAGCAGGCCAACGCGGCGCCGCAACTCGTTCAACTCGGCGGGAAAAACGCCAAGAAGGAAGAGGGCACGGGCGCGGTGACGGTGGCTGGCGATTAAGGATTAACGCCGCGCCAAAAACAGCGCGGCAAAGTTCCCGAATCAACAACAAAACAACGAGGTTCACCCATTATGGCTGTCGGCGGCGCGCAAAGTCTCCGGCAGCCTTTGTTTTTGTTTGCATCCGTTGAAGGGGGTCATTATGCTGAGGCAGGATTTACACTCGAAAAGGAGGCAATGAGTGAAGCCATGCAAGAGGATGGAAACCGTGTAATCATCAATGAAACCGGCGAATCATTCCCAAATCCATGTTCGGGCGTGAAGACCTGATCGTTGACGAACTACGACAAGCCGGCGTCTTTTCGCCGCAGCCTGATTTGAGCAGAACGGTTGAGGCCAAGCTGGACTCCGGATCGAGTTATTGCGTCTTCCGGCGCGGGATTGGCGAAGCGATAGGGTTGGATATTGAAACTGGAATGCCGCAATGGCTATCCACGCCTACCGGCTCTTTTCTTACCTACGGTCACGACGTGACGCTCTCAGCCTTCGGATTTCAGTTCGACGTGATGGTCTATTTTGCGGTTGATGAATGGTTCGCCCGCGATGCGCTCGGTCGTTTTGGCTGGATGCAACAGTTGAAGCTCGGCGTCGTTGATTATGAAGGCAAGCTGTACGTCAGCGAATACAACGCCGACGCCTAACATCGTGGCGGCGTTGGACTCGATGACCATTCCCTCCGCCTGAACGTCAACGCCGTTGACGCCGGACGCGGACGTGACAAGAGCGCGCTGCCGCAAACCACCAAAGAAGAGCAGGCGGCGATGCGCAAACTGCACATGCAGTCGGCGCTCAAACAGGCCAACACCGCCCCGCAACCCGTTCAGCTTGGCGGGAAGAACGCCAAGAAGGAAGAAGGCGCGGGCGCGGTGACTGTGACTGGCGATTAAGAATTAGCGCCGCGATGATCAGAGCGCGGCGAGACCTTCCGAATCAACAATAAAACAACAGAGGTATCCCCCTTTTCGTTTACGGCTGTCAGCGGCGAATGCTGCTGGCAGCCGTTGTTTTGAGTCAATCAGAGACTGAACGCACATTTAAAGCAAACAATTTCATACCTGGGTCATAAAGAAGCCGCCAGGAAAACTTTCGGTTAGTACTCTCCAGAGTCTTGATCAGCACCTCTCTAGCAGGCGTGTTTGAAG
>JAJVID010000080.1:33377-36903 GCA_022072205.1 Acidobacteriota bacterium | reverse complement strand
TCAGAGACTGAACGCACATTTAAAGCAAACAATTTCATACCTGGGTCATAAAGAAGCCGCCAGGAAAACTTTCGGTTAGTACTCTCCAGAGTCTTGATCAGCACCTCTCTAGCAGGCGTGTTTGAAGATAAAAGCGCCGAAACTGCAATCATGAAATGGGTTGCATGTCTTGATCAGCACCTCTCTAGCAGGCGTGTTTGAAGTGCTTTGGGTTGTACGATGTCTTGCGAATAAATTTAAAGGGATCGTGCCGATTACAACCTTTATTTGCGTCGCCGAGCTCAAAGCTCTAGTAATCGTTTCCAACGTTTCAAGGACACTTCGTTCATTTTCGGGAAATGTGATAGGAATATCCAAGATCGAGGCTTGACGAACCCACCTGCCGCGGACATCTTTGACCTGCGATGGAATAACGTGAAAGATTTGCCCGGTTTGTCTCAACTCAAAACGGCTTGGATTGGCAGACGTGGCATAGGCATTCAAAAGCATTTGAAGTAATGCCCTGGGATTTTCGGGTTTGCCGGTCGCAGACGACACAAAGTAACTGATCTCCAGTCGTCCGCCTTTAGGGTCAAGTGCTTTTTTACCTCCAGGATTGGCCTGACGGTAATTTGGGTCCGTCACATCCAGCAGATCGCTTTCATTAACCAGGCGAGGATCTTCATAGGTGATGATCCATCCGTATTTTTCCTGTAGCTGTTTGACAGCTTCTGCCATTGGGCGAGGGGCGTCCACAGATAGTTTCACCGCCTGCTGACCCTCCGATTGACGTACGACTATCATCGCAGCGCTCGTAACCTTTGACGCCACGGTGAAGGTCAAGAAAATTGTCAGCAAATAAATTACTCGGCATCGGCTGTAGCTATATTGCCAATTAACCCGCATTGGTACCTCCTATAAAAACTAATTCGAGCTATAAATCTACGCGCAAGCTTCAGGCAGACAGTGCTTTTCAGAGAAGTTTAGTCATGCGCATTGCTCATATTTCCCACGGCTCATGCGTGGTTAGACAGCGACTCGTGACGCATTTTAAGGCCATTCCTTCGTTACAAGATTAATATTACGACCACTCGAGACTGTCGTTACGTCAATTACTCCGACCAGCGTAGTAGTTACATAAGGACTATAAATCCCTAAAGTTCCACAGTTTATAAACATTCGCTGTTGATAAGTAAACTGACACGGGAGCAGCAGGCCTCGTGTTAATCTTGCTTCGCGGTAATAATTCACACCCTCCGGGAGCCATCCCACCAAATCTGGCCCCCACTTGTTGCCGCTTGCCACAAGCCAGGTATCAGGGTTATTTGGATCGCAACAGGTAGTCTGTGGGTCAAAGGCAGAGCCTGTAAAATGGCATCCATCAGTCCCGATGCTAGCATCTGTCTCATACACTGTTCTTCCTGTAAAGTTAGTTGCTGTAGGGGTAAGGGTTTGCATCCATACCGCCGCAGTTGGTATACCGAATGCGTCTCCCCAACCAGTAGACGTGAATGTTTCGCCAGTCGGAACGCTGCACTGTGTCGTAAAAGACGATATACCATCGCCGGTCCTACTGAATGTGTCGCAATACTCGTTGTTAGGGTTCCATTGATAGTTATACGCGGTCCATGTTGCCATTACGGATGTAGTTCCTGGCTGATTTTGAGCGGTTACCGTTCCAAAGGAGTTGATCGTTGCAATACTAGGATTGCCGGTGCTCCACTGTACCGAAGTACTCACATCAAACCATGAACCACCGCCACCATAGCAATTATAGTCTTGCTGCATGGCCCTATAATTGCGCGTGCCGCCTGGCTCAGCGTAATCCTCGCCTATCGGCTCTACCTTTCCACTGTAATATCCCGTGGTAAAACCTGATGTCTCTGCGGAACAGGAGCATGTTTGGCATTCATAGGTTGACGCCATTCCGCCGACAGGGTCAACAGTTTGCGCTCTTCCGATCAACGCTTTCTCGGTACTGCCGAATATGGTCCAGTAGACATGGCCCTTCGTTACGTCGAGAGGCAGGGTGTCATCTCTGGAGCCTTTTACCTGGGCGTCACGAATCTGCCTGATGTCGAAAGCGTATGTTTCGTGCGGCGCCAACTTCCTCAGGTTCGATCCCCATATGCCATGTTGGTAGATGAGATCGAGACGAAAGGTCTGCTCTTTATCGCTGGCATTTTTGATAAACACGACCGTTGAAGACGACCCGTTGATAAACCAGGGATAACCGCCGGTGCTGCTCATTCCGCCCTGCGGGTCTTTCATCGGCAGCGCGAAGACGTGATTGCCGCTCTGCGAAACGCTGGTGGCGGAAGCGATCACGCTGCCCGGCGCGCCCGTGTATTTGATCTCAAGCCCGGCGGCGGCGAAGTCGTTCTGCTTCAATTGTGGGTTCGACGTGTTGAGCAGTTTGATCTCGCCGGGCGCGAGCAAAACCTGCGGCAGCGCAATTGTTCCCGTGCTGCCATTCTGCTTCGAGTAAGGAACGGCGGCTGTCACGGTTGTTGCGCTATCGCCGATGTTGCGGACGGCAATCACGGGTTTGAGCGGGTCATTATTAACGTTGCCAAGCCGTAGCCCCGCGCCGTGCCGCTCGGCGGTTTTGCCTCCCGGGTTAGTGAAATTGACTGACTCAGAATAGCCTCTGTCGGCGTCTTGAAGATGAATCATGGCCAACAGCGCGCCTGCTGCCCCGTTGTGTGTTAGCGACACCGCTCCGGCTTGGGCTTTCTTGACCAGGCCGTGAGGCAGACTGACGATCTTTGTCTCAAAGGGGCCGAGATTGCCCTTAACCGGATGACGACCGTTGGCTCCGGCAAAGATGGCGTCTCCGTCAACGTTGACCGGTTGCGCCGTGGTGTTCGTGAAGATCACGCTTACCCGCGAATCTTCAAAGGGGACGGCATAGACCGCTTCAAGTCGCGAGGACGGGAACTTCATCCCCGGCTCCAGCATCTGTTCGTCGAAGATCAGGCTCTTCCCGGCGTCAACGATCTTCAATCCGCCGCCCATTTCCAATATTCGACCTTCGTATGTGAATTCGAAGCTGCCGGAGCGAAACTGCTGCCCGGCGATTGACGCGAGCAGATTCAGATCAACCTCCTGCGACGATTCGCCGCCGACAGCGACAGGCGAAGCGGTGAAGGTCTGACCGTTCTGACTGTGCAAAATTGGAGTAGCCACGATCTGGTTCGGGCCTTTGTTGTTGAGAACGAGCGTGGATTTGAAGCCGTTTTCGGTCGTGTAGTACGTGCCGACCATCCGACGCAAAATTGCAGGCTGACCAGCACAGCATCCCTGCTGTTTCTTGTTGGCGGAATTGACGCCGTGCGCCGAAGAGCGACGCGCAATGAAGACCGGAATTGCCAACAACAGCGCCACGACGATTGCGGTTCCCGCGACGAGCAGCGAAGACCGTCTTGATCCGATTGAACGGTTGACGAGATTGATCGGTGAACTTAGTATCCGCATGACATTTCCTCCAAATAGGTAAGGGATTGTTGTGGAAGCGGACGAATTCATTCGGAGACCAAACCTGAAG
>JAJVID010000080.1:16763-33277 GCA_022072205.1 Acidobacteriota bacterium | reverse complement strand
CCGTCTTGATCCGATTGAACGGTTGACGAGATTGATCGGTGAACTTAGTATCCGCATGACATTTCCTCCAAATAGGTAAGGGATTGTTGTGGAAGCGGACGAATTCATTCGGAGACCAAACCTGAAGTGGATTTGTCCGCTTTTGCTTTTGATGAAAATTTGACCTGACGCTTCAAAGAGCGGCGATCTGATTTTTTGGGGGGAACGATTTACTCGTCGAAGAGAGAAGCAAAGGCCTGAGAGAAATGGGCAACGCCGAAGCTGATATTGACTGTTGTTGTTATTGACCTGTTACCGTTGAGGAAGCCGCGTTATAGCAAGGCCGGTGAGAGCCGGCCAACAACTTTTTTTTGACACCCATAACCCGCTGAATAGCCACAGTTTATAGACGCGAAAATTTACCTTATTGAGCAAAACAGCGTTATCCTGACGCGTGAATTTTAACGACCGATCACTCGACCCAATCACACCGCTATGACACAGGAAGAAAAACGCCTTCAGCAATCGCGCGACCGCGAAAAACATTGGAAGCGATGGGGGCCTTACCTCAGCGAACGCGCCTGGGGCACGGTGCGCGAAGACTATTCCGCTGACGGCACGGCCTGGGACTACTTCCCTCACGACCACGCGCGGTCGCGGGCTTATCGCTGGAATGAGGACGGCATCGCGGGCATCTGCGACCGGCATCAGGTTATCTGTTTCTCCGTTGCGATGTGGAACGGGCGTGATCCGTTTTTGAAAGAACGATTGTTCGGATTGACTGGGCCGCAGGGCAATCACGGCGAGGACGTGAAGGAGTATTACTTCTACCTCGATTCGACGCCGACGCATTCGTACATGAAGTTTCTGTACAAATATCCGCAGGCGCGCTTCCCCTACGAACAACTTGTCGAAGAGACGCGCCGTCGCGGGCGGAAAGCTCTTGAATACGAACTGCTCGACACGGGAGTGTTCGACGAAGATCGTTACTTCGATGTCTTTGTCGAATACGCGAAAGCCGACGCTGAAGACATCCTGATCCGTATCAGCGCAGTCAATCGCGGGCCGGAAGTGGCGCGGTTGGATCTGCTGCCGACCATCTGGTTCCGCAACACGTGGGCTTGGGGCGTTGACGAGCGGCGCCCGCGATTGCGGCGCGAAGACGCCACGCCCGACATTCCCGTCATTCGATTGCGCCATTTCGATCTGCCGCTGCGGTGGCTGATTTGTGAAGGCAAGCCTGAACTGCTCTTCACCGAAAACGAAACCAACTTCCGCAAACTCTTCGGCGCCGAGAATCCGACGCCGTACGCCAAAGACGGCATCAACGATTACGTGGTCAACGGCGCGCGCGAGGCCGTCAATCCGCAGTGGATGGGGACTAAAGCCGCCGCTCGCTATCACCTCAACATCGGCGCGGGCGCGACTGTCGTGATCAAATTGCGATTGACCACAAATGAACCGAAAGCCGAAATGCTGGGCAAAGAGTTCGACGCGATATTCGCCACTCGCCAACGCGAGGCCGATGAATTTTACGAGAAGATTCAACCCAGCGATGCGGGCGAGGATGCGAAGAACATTCAACGACAGGCGTTCGCCGGAATGCTGTGGAGCAAGCAGTATTACTATTACGATGTGCGGCGATGGCTGCGCGGCGATCCGGCTCAGCCCGATCCGCCTGCGGCGCGACGCAAAGGCCGCAACCACGAATGGCGGCATCTGAACAACGAAGACATCATCTCGATGCCGGACAAGTGGGAGTACCCCTGGTACGCCGCATGGGATTTGGCTTTTCACTGCGTCCCGCTGGCGCTCCTTGATCCCGATTTCGCCAAAGAGCAACTGATCCTGATGCTGCGCGAGTGGTACATGCATCCGAACGGGCAGATACCGGCTTACGAATGGGCGTTCGGAGATGTGAACCCGCCGGTTCACGCGTGGGCGGCGTGGCGCGTTTACAAGATCGAGCAGAAGCATTGGGGCAATGCTGATCGCGCTTTCCTCGAACGCGTCTTTCACAAACTGCTTTTAAACTTCACGTGGTGGGTCAACCGCAAGGACGCTGGCGGTAACAACGTTTTTGAAGGCGGCTTTCTCGGCCTCGATAACATCGGCGTTTTCGACCGCAGCGCGACGCTGCCTACTGGTGGCCACATCGAACAATCCGATGCGACGAGTTGGATGGGTATGTACTGCCTGAACATGCTGGTCATCGCGCTGGAGTTGGCGAAAGATAACAAGGCTTACGAAGATGTCGCGTCGAAATTCCTCGAACACTTCGTCTACATTTCGCGCGCGATGAACAACGTTGGTGGAGGAGGCGGCCAGGGCATTGAACTCTGGGATCGGCGCGATGGTTTTTATTACGACGTGTTGCAATTGCCCGATGGGCGCAACTTCCCGATGCGCGTGCGTTCGCTGGTCGGATTGATCCCGCTCTTCGCGGTCGAGAATCTGAACTCCGATGTGATTGATTCCCTGCCGGGATTCAAACGCCGAATGCAATGGTTCATTGATAACCTGCCGGAATTCGGCGGCTACATCGAGACGATGACGACGCCGACCGGCATGCAGCGTTTCCTCTCGCTGGTCAATCGCGACCGCTTGCGCAAGGTGTTGAAAGTAATGCTCGACGAAAACGAATTTTTATCGCCTTACGGCATCCGCTCTTTGTCGCAGTATCACAAGGCCAATCCATACCGCCTGATCGTCGAGGGCGTCGAGCATCGGGTTGATTACGAACCCGCCGAATCGCAAACCGGATTGTTCGGAGGCAACTCGAACTGGCGCGGCCCGGTCTGGTTCCCCGTCAATTTTTTGATCATCGAATCGCTACAGAAATTCCACGAGTTCTTTTTTCATGACTGCGACCACGACGATTTCGAGGTCGAATGCCCGACGGGTTCAGGCCGGATGATGAACCTCTGGGACGTCAGCCAGGAACTGTCGCGGCGACTGATCAAAATCTTTCTGCGCGACGAACAGGGACGACGGCCAGTTTACGGCGCGGTCGAAAAGTTCCAGCGCGACCAGCATTGGCGCGACCTGATTCTCTTCTTTGAATACTTCCACGGCGACAACGGCGCAGGGCTGGGCGCGAGCCATCAGACTGGGTGGACAGGATTGGTGGCGAAGCTGATTCAGCAGGTTTACACCGAACACCGCACTAAGCCGACCGCTCTGCTCGATCCGAAGTTTATGGAAGAGGCGCAGGATTGCCTGTAAGCAACTTGCGGCTCGGCAATGTTCAACTGATTTTTTCGTCAATCCAGTTTTGCAGTTGCTGCGCGGGTAACAAGTCTCGAAAGTCGGCGGTATTTCTGGTGACGAGAACGTGGCGGCCTGCGATGGCTTGCGCAGCGATCAACACATCGGCATAACGCTTCCGCGTTTTGAATCTGCCTGTGAGCTGCTCAACCACTGCCAGAGATTGATCATCGAAATAGAGCAGTTGAAATTTGCTCAACACCTGCTGTGTCTGCTGGAAAAGCTTTTGGGCGCGTGGCAATTGCGCCGGCTGGGCTTTCAATATCCCATCCATTCTTCCCCTGAACTGCTCCGCCGCGACTACGACCGGAAGCAGGACATCGCGTCGCGGAACCTTTTTCAGATTTTCCAGGAGCAGCGGATGGTCGTCGAGATAGTGGCGCAGGATGTTAGAGTCCCAGAGAAAGCTCATTCACTTCCGACCGGATGACGGTCACGCTCCCCTTCGATTTCATCGAACAGCTTCAAGGCTTCCGGGTCGTCTTTGAACAATCCGTGATCATCCCACCCTTGCGCTAGCAGCGCATCTTCTTCCTCGGCCGCCGCCACAGGCGATAATGCCGGCACGGCCAGCGTCACAACCTCCGAATGTCGCAGGATTTCGGCGAGCCTGACCTGGATTTGCTGAATGACCTGCTCGCGCGAGACGGCCTCTTCAGCGATGTAAGGAAAACCCAGCACCGTCGCCCACCAACGCCCTGGCTGGCCATTCGGTTCCCGAACTGGCGAGTGTGTGACAAGCACTCTGTATTCTTTGTCTGTGGCGATATTCATCAAGCCGATTGTCCTCCCGCTTTTGAAAGGTCTGGCGATATCAGTCACCGGTTCAAGAATACCTCAGCGTTCATTAGCCAACAAGCGGCGTTGAGGTGAAGAGCGCGTTGATTTGATGGTGTGATGAAAGATGCTATCTGATCGCGATCCTGACTGCATTCGCCGCCTTCCCATCAACCATCAACACCACGTCCACTTCTCCCCGCCCGATCAGACTGCGCGGGATGCGCGCGTTGCTTTGATCCAGTCCGGCCAATCCCGTCACCGCTCCCGCAAACAGAACCTCCGCGTCCGTCCCGCCCATCCTGCACGTCACGGCTGATGGCGCGCTGCGATTGCGGAATCCCGTGCCGTACAAAACCAGGAAGACCTGATCCGACGCCGGGCCGAGATCAATCGGCGCCGCGACAAAGCGTCCCGTCGCCGCGTCGAATTGCGCGACCGGCTCGAAACTCTGCGTCCCGTCGCCTTTGACGCGCAGCGCGACCGCCGCCGCCGCGCCTTGCCCGTTAGCGTTCGCCGCGAACAGCCCTGGCGCAACGGCCACTATTTGCACAGAGCCGAGCGAGATTTTGCCATTGCCGCTGGTGATCGTCACCGTCGCCCTGCCCGCCGCCGCGCCCGCCGGCATCAGGTAGTTGACCTGCGACGGCGAGACGAAGAAGAGCGGCGCCGGCAGTTCCGCCCCCGCGCTGTCTCTGACCCGCACGGTCGTCCCGGCGAGCGTGGTCGGCAAGGGCAAGACCGGCGCGGCCAGCGTCTGCGTCGCCAACTCGCTGCCGAACGCGGCGACAATCGAATCCGCCGCCAGTTCCGCCCCGCTAAAGCTCGCCGCCGAGATACTGCTGACCGAGGCGGTCACGTTGAAGCTCAGCGCGTTGGAAGCCCCTCCGCCCCCTCCGCCGCTTGAAGCCGGATTGAAGACCGTGATCGTGGCCTGGCCGAGCGTCAGCAGGTCGCTCGCGGGAATCTGCGCGGTCAGTTGGGTGTTGCTGACGAAGTTCGTCGTCCGGCTCGCGCCATTCCACCGCACGGTCGCGCCGTTGACGAAGCCCGCGCCCGTGACGGTGAGCGTGAACGCGGAGCCGCCGCCGCTGGCCGAAGCGGGATTCAAGCCGCTGAGCGTGGGCAGCGGATTTTCGCCCGACTGTGTGACGGTGAAGGTTTGCGCGCCGATGGTCAGCGTGCCGGTGCGCGCGTTCTGGCTGGTGTTGGCGGCGACGGCGAAGTTGACCGCGCCGTTGCCTGCGCCGCTGCTGCCGGAGGTGATGGTGATGAAGCTTGAGTTACTCGTCGCTGTCCAGGTGCAGCCGCCTTGCGCGGTGACGGCGACGCTGCCGGAGCCGCCGGTGGCGGCGAATGATTGGGTGGTTGGGGAAATAGTGAGTGTTGAAGGAAGCGAGTAGCGTCCGCCGGTGTTAAAACCACTCCCTCCCCACAATATCATTTCGCTGCCAGTCCAGACAGCCTTGTTGATGTAGAGTTCTCGCCCACTGGGCGCGTTGGTAGTTGTGAGCGCCGTCCACGAACCTGTGGCTGGGCTATATCGCCCGCCTGAGTTCAAACCGCCGCCGTCGAAACCTCCACCCCAGATGATCATCTCATTACCCGTCCATACAGCAGAATGAACAGTTCGTGCGCTGGGCGCGTTGGTTGTAGTTGTGGCGATCCACGAGTCTGTTGCCGGATTGTATCGCCCGCCCGTGTTGAAATAAGCGCCGCCGGCATTTCCACCCCAGATAATCATCTCACTGCCTGTCCATACCACAGTATGGTCAACTCGCGCGCTGGGAGCGCCAGCAGTATTTGTAGCCGCCCACGAATCTGTCAACGGATTGTACCGCCCGCCTGAGTTGAAATTACCGCCGATATTGGCCCCGCCCCAAATGATCATTTCATTTCCCGTCCACACTGCATGGTTGGGAGCGGATCGCGCGCTAGGCGCGCCGGTGGTATTTGTGGTTGTCCATGAGTTTGTCGCTGGATTATATCGCCCGCCCGTGTTGATAGCGGCGTCGCCGTCATATCCACAAGTGACAATCATTTCGCTGCCTGTCCATACGGCTGAATGCCAATGCCGTCCACTGGGCGCGTTCGTCGTGCTAGTAGCCGTCCACGAGTTCGTCGCGGGGTTGTATCGTCCGCCCGTATTGAAAAAAGCGGTGCCAGAAGACCCTCCCCAAACGACCATTTCACTGCCCGTCCATACTGCGGTGTGGATAATCCGTGCAATGGGCGTGTTCGTGGTGTTGGTAGCTGTCCACGAGTCAGTCGCTGGGTTGTAACGTCCGCCGGTGTTTACGACATTAGTGATAGAGCCATCGAGTGAGCCGCCCCAGACGATCATCTCACTGCCTGTCCACACAGCGGTGTGATAAGTTCGCCCACTGGGCGCGCCAGTCGTGCTTGTCGCTGTCCACGCGTCACTCCCACACGGTGCGGCCACCGCCGCAATCTCCGGCAACCGATACGCAAACTCCGGCGCGGCCACCTCCACGCCCATTGCTTCCCGCACGCCGCTCCACCACTCCTCAAATTGCGGATTGCGGATTGCGGATTGCGGATTGGCAGCCTCGCGCGGCTCGCAGCCCTCAATCCGCGATCCGCAATCCGCAATCCGCAATCGCAGCAGCCGCTCGGCGAGCAGTGGCCGCGCCAAGCATTCGGCGATGACGAAGGGATCACGTCCGAGCGCCGCCCACAACTCGTCGAGCACGGCGGATGCCCGCGTCTGCCGCGCCATCCGCTCCAGCTCGGCCTGCAACTCGTCCGCCGTGATCGCCCGCTGCCGCCAGAGTTCGAGCGCGCGCGATTGGCGCAGGTAATCTTCGACCTTCGCGCGCAGCGCCGCTTCGGGCAGAACTTCGTCGAGCGTCGGTTTGGGCTGCGGGTTGTCTCGCGGCCAGATGCGATGCCGCCAGTAGACTTCTTCGATGGCGCGCTGCATGGCGACGCGGTCTTCAAAGCTCAGAGATTGTCGTTTGGCGCTGGCGGCCTGGCTGCGCCGTACCGCGTTCGGCGCGGCTGCGACAAGCGACATCAGCGCAAACCCGATCAGAATGGCCGCGCGGGCGCGTTGAGATTTAATGGGCGAACTGAGCGTAGGCATAGTTGAACTCCCTGTCTTACTGTTTCAATTGAAGGCAAATTCACCTCTGGCCACTTCATCGTCGCGTCACGTCATCTCCGGTGAGGATCAATGGCGCAATGATGAAGTGGCTGTATCACTTCTTTGGCTGAGCCTGCTCCTGGCGGCGGACGCATTTTTCTGCCCGGCATTTTCCTGCCTGACATTTTCCTGTTTGAAAGTCTGTTGCCGGATGTTCTGACATCAACACTCTTCATGAACTGAAAGCGCAAACCGCCGGGAAAAGTAGGCGTCCGTCGGCGATTTTTTTGCAGGCTCGCCGCCGCAGCGTGTAAGATTGGCGCCGCATCCGCCATCTGATTTTTTCTATTGAACCTGTTTGTCGAAAGACTTTATGGCCACTCCCCCGGCTGATGAAATTACTCGACTGCTGCAAGCCTGGCGCGAGGGCGATGACGACGCGCTGGCGCGATTGATTCCTCTGGTCGAAAACGAATTGCGGCGGCTGGCCAAACTCTATCTGAGCCAGGAACGGCGAGACCACACTCTGCAAACGACCGCGCTGGTCAACGAAGCCTACCTGCGGTTGATTCCACAACAGGAAAAAGACTGGCAAAACCGGGCGCATTTCATCGGCGTCGCGGCGCGCGTAATGCGGCGGACGCTGGTTGAATACGCCCGCAAACATCAGGCGCAAAAACGAGGCGGCGGCGCCGTCGTAATTTCACTGACTGAATTGGACTGGCTGGCGCAAACGCCGGAAATGGAATTGATAGATGTGATCGCTTTGGATGAAGCGTTGATCCGGTTGTCCGCTGAACATCCGCGTCCGGGCCGTGTCGTAGAGATGCGGTTCTTCGGCGGATTGACGGAAGAAGAGATCGCCGAGGCGCTGGCGATCAACAAGACCACAGTAGTGCGCGATTGGAGATTCGCCAAAGCCTGGCTCTATCGTGAGCTAACCAGGAGAAACGATGATGATCGCTGAACGCACGCAACGACTCGAAAGCTTGTTCGCTTTGGTTGTAGAGATGGAGCCGGAAGATCGCGCGGCTTTTCTCGACGCCGAATGCGCGGATGACGCTGCGTTGCGGGCGGAGATCGAATCGCTGCTGGCGGCTGACGAGCAGGCTGACAACTTCGCGGAAAAGCTCGCGCAGGCGGCGCGCGCCGCCGCGCAATTTGACAAAACCGGCGAGCCGGATGAATCGGAAGCGGATTCAAACGTGGAGCGGCGCATCGGGCCTTACCGGACGATTCGGCGGATCGGCGTGGGCGGGATGGGCGCGGTCTATCTGGCGGCGCGCGACGACGATCAGTTCAAACAGCTTGTGGCGGTCAAAGTCATCAGGCGCGGAATGGATCACGAGGCTATCATTCGCCGCTTCCGTCACGAGCGGCAGATTCTGGCGGGCCTCAACCATCCGAACATCGCGCGGCTGCTCGACGGCGGCGCGACCGAAGACGGATTGCCGTGGTTCGCACTCGAATACGTCGAGGGGCAGCCGCTCGCCGAGTATTGCAACGAGCGGCGACTCTCGATCAACGAGCGGTTGCGGCTCTTCCTGACGGTCTGCGCGGCGGTCGAGCACGCGCATCAGAACCTGGTTATTCACCGCGACCTCAAGCCGAGCAACATCCTGATCACCTCCGATGGCGAGCCGAAGCTGCTCGATTTCGGCATCGCCAAGCTGCTCCATTCCGAAAACTCCGACGAGACGCTCGATCTGACCTTGACCGGCATGAAGCCGATGACGCCCGCTTACGCCAGCCCCGAACAGGCGCGCGGCGCGCAGATCACGACGGCCAGCGATGTTTATTCGCTCGGCGTGATCCTTTACGAATTGTTGACTCACCGCCGCCCGTACCACGTGACAAGCCGGATGACTGAAAGCGAAATCACGCGAGTCATCTGCGAGCAGGAGCCGGTCAGGCCGAGTCTGGTCATCACGCGGCGCGAAGAGGGCGATCAGCAAATTCAATCGAAGGCGGAGGCGGCCAAGCTTGCGCGGCAATTGCGCGGCGATCTGGACAACGTCGTTCTGAAAGCGCTCGGCAAGGAACCTTCGCGGCGGTACTCGTCAGTCGAACAATTCGCCGAAGACATCCGGCGGCATCTCTCAGGCCAGCCAGTGCAGGCGCGGCAGGCGACATTTGTCTATCGCGGCTTGAAGTTCGCGCAGCGGAATAAGCTGGTCGCGGCGTCCACTGCGATGCTTGCTTTCGCGCTCATCGGGGGCGTCGTCTCCACCACCTGGCAGGCTAGGTTTGCGCGCGCGCAATCCGAACAGTCCGAGAAAGAGCGCAAGAAGGCTGAACAGATCAGCGCGTTCTTCATCAAAACGCTTTCCCTGGAAAGCAAAGTCTACGGCGAGCCGGGCTACGGCAAACAACCGAACATCTTGCTCGTTGACGCGATCAAAGAAGCCGAGCAGCGGGTTGACGGCGAAATCAGCGATTTGGAGAACAGAGCCGAATTGCATCACACCATCGGCAAAATCTGGGAATACCGCGGCGATTTGGGCTTGTCGGCAAACAGTTTTCGCCACGAGTTGGTCTGGCTGCGCCAGATTCACGGCGACAGCCATCCGCAGATAGCGCGTTGCCTTTTCAGCATCGGCGACAGGCTTATGACTCTCGATAATTCCGCCGAAGGGGAGCGACTGTTGCGGCAATCGCTTGAGATGATGCGCGCGACCGACCCGCGCCATTCGTTGATGCCCTGGATATTGCAGGCTTACGCCGAGGCGCGGATGCAAAGAGGAGATTTCACTGCCAGCGTCCAATTACTCCACGAAGCGCGGGAGTTATTTCGCCGGGAGAACGGCGACGACAGTTATCGCGTGGCCTATAACTATTGCCGCGAGGCGAACGTCCACAAGTACAGCGGCGACCTGGAACGGGCTGCGGCGACATACCGCGAATACCTCAGGCGGCTGCAAAGCCTGCCTACTCGGCACGAAGCCGGCGAAGCTCTACAGGGTCTGGCGCAAATCGAAATCGTCAAGGGCAATGATCGAGAGGCAGAGCGTTTGCTGACCGAAGCTATTCGCCTGTTCAGCCAATCGCTGGGCGAGGACTATCCGTCAATCGCCCATTTTCTGCACGACTTGATGGGCATTCATCTGCAACGCCAAGACTATGTCGCCGCCGAAAACGAGGCGCGGCGCGCATTGGAGATTTTACGCCGCAAATACCCGCCAACTCATGCGGCTATTCCTGCCGGTTTGGGAATGCTGAGCAAAGCGCTGATCGTCGCCGGGCGTCCACATCACGCCGCGCCTTTCCTTCAAGAAGCGATGGAGAAATATCGCAAGCAGAACAACGCGTCTTCAAATTACTCTTCCGCCGCCGCCGGAATTCTGGGCGAATGCCTGACGCTGCTCAAACGTTACGAAGAGGCCGAAAGATTGCTGAATGCGAGTTACGACGGATTGAAACCGATTCGCGGCGCGCAATCGCCGGAAATGGTGGAAGCGCGCCAGCGGTTGGTAAAACTCTATGACGCCTGGGGCAGGCCCGAGCAGGCCGCGCGGTTCCGATAACGCCAGTTGAAGAATCTTTTGCTGTCGTTGATAGAAAAAACCGTCTGGCGCTTCTGGAAATGTCAAATGCCAAATCTCAAATAACAAATGACAAATGGAAAATGCCCTTCACCAATTTCGTGATCTACTGATTTATGGAAGTTGTCGCCCAGGTCCGTAAAGCACCTGGCCCGGCCGCGCGCCAGTGTGTTTGCTGTGATCCATCACGATCTGTCCGTTGACCATCACGTAATCAATGCCTTCCGGAAAAAGCAGCGGCTGTTCATACGTCGCGCGATCCTGAATCTTGTCGTAATCGAAGATCACCACGTCAGCCCAGCAGCCTTCTTTGATCAGCCCGCGGCCGGACAGCCGCATTCTCGTGGCCGGCCACGAGGTCATTTTGCGAATCGCTTCTTCGAGCGTAAGGACGCGCCGCTCGCGCACGTAACGCGCAATCAGCCGCGGGAAGTTGCCGTAGCTGCGGGGGTGCGGCAATCCCAGGTCGTCCTGTTCGCCGGCCTTGAGCGACGCCCCGGCGTCGCTGCCGATGCTCGTCCAGGAAAAGCGCAACGCCGTTTCGATGTCCTGCTCGCTCATCATGTGATAAATCGCCATGACGCGGCCCCGGCCTTGCGCGACCAGATCAAAGGCCGCGTCGGCGGGATCTTTGCCCCACTCCTTCGCAATCTGCGTCATGGTTTTGCCATTGAAGCGGGCGTTGTCCGAGTTACGCGCGTTGACCATCACAACGCCGTCCCAGCCGCCGGCGGCTTCGATGATGTTCCACCAGCCGAGCGAACCGGTAGTGATCTCTTTCTTCAATCGCGCGCGCGTTTCAGGATCGGCCAGGCGTTTGAGCAAAGCCTCGCGTCCGCCTTCAAACGCCCACGATGGAATCGTCGCTTCAAGCCCCGTACCGCCTGCTGTGTAAAGATAGAGATCGGCCGCGACGTCCACGTTGCGCGCCCGCGCCTGATCTACAAGTTTACCCACTTTGCGCATCAGCGTCCCCCAGCCCGGCTGGTAAGCTGCCTTGAGATGAAAGACTTCGACCGGCAATCCGGCGCGCTCGCCGATTTCGATGGCCTCGGCGACTGATTCAACCAACTCCCTGCCTTCGCCGCGAATGTGGCTCGCGTAAACGCCGCCGTATTTCGACGCGGCTTTCGCCACCTCGATCAACTCCTCCGTCTTCGCGTAACTGCTCGGCGGATAGATCAACGCCGTTGTCATTCCCATTGCGCCGCCGCGCATCGCGGTTTCCATGATCGCCTTCATCTTCTCCAGCTCTTCCGCCGTCGGCGCCCGAGCCGACGTTCCCAGCACCGCCACGCGCGCTTGCGTTTCGCTGAAATAAGAACCGAAGTTGATGCTGATGCCGCTCTTTTCCAGGCCAGCAAAATAGTCAGGTATCCTTTCGGCGGGCACGGGCGTTCCTCCTTCGCCGCCGATGGCCGTCGTCACGCCCATTCGCAGTTTGTTTTCGGCCAGGCCGTTGCGCGGCAACACCGACCCCGACTGATCCATCATGTCAATCCAGCCGGGTGAAACATAGCGGCCTTTGGCGTCAATCTCCTGACGGCCGCGACCCGCGACCTTCCCGATTTTGACGAAGCGGCCTTTGTCAATCGCCACATCCGCGATAATCCAGGGATTGCCAGCGCCATCCAGCACGCGGCCATTGCGAATGACGAGATCGTATTGCGCGTCCGTTTGCGCATTCGAGACAGCGCTTGCCGTCTGGCCAGGCGCGTGGATGAAAGAAATCAGCGCAAGCAGAGAAGCGAAGATGGGAAGACGACAACGATGGGTTTTCTTCATGTGACGATTTTCCACTTTAGCACCAGCGATTGCCGGATTTGTATTCCTTGTTGATCTTGCCGAGCGCCTTGAGCGAATGCGCCGGATCGCATTTGGCCAGGGCGATGACGATGGCGTTGATCACGGCCAGCGGGGCTACATAGCTTCCCGCGAATGACTGACTCGTGATCGGCGTCAGGATGTGTTCATCGCAAACAGCGACCAGCGGAGACAGTTCGCTGTCGGTCAGGCCAACCGTATAAGCCCCAACCTCGCGAGCTTCCTTCGCCGCTTCGACCGTTTCGCGCAAGCCCCGCCGAAACGTGATCGCAATGACCAGGTCGCGCTTCGTAACCGATGCCAAATGGTTGCGTAATCGCCCGCCGCCAGCCGACGCCGCTCTTGCCGGGAGACCGAGCGACATCAACATGTACTCCAGGTGCTGTGAAAGCGTGCTGGCGAGGTCAAGCCCGATGATCAGCGTGTTGCGCGCTCTGAGGATGCGCCGCGCCAGCTTGACGATCTGTTTCGGGTTGATCGTCTCAAGCGCCTGTTGCAGGTTATGGCGCTCCTGGCTCAGCGAAGCGGTGACCGATTGTTCGGGGTCGGCTTCGTCGCGCACACTGCGCCGGACGATCTCATACGGCGTGTATTCGGACGGCGTACGCGCCTCCAGGAAGCATTTGCGCGCGCTCTCGATGAAATCGCCGTAGCCCCGGTACCCCAGATCCTGCGCCGTCCGCACGACCGTTCCCGCGTCCACTCCGACCTGCTGCGCCAACTGCCCCGCCGTCAAAAACACCGCCGTCTGAAGCTGGTCATTTACATATTTCACGACTCGCTGGCGCTGCTTGCCGAGCTGCGCATAACGCTCTTCGACACGCTCTTTGAATGATTGTCCGTTCCGCTGGTGGTTGTTCATGGAATGCTCTGTCTCCCTGAATTCAGGCTCAGGACTCCTCGGTTTTTCCGCTTGATCACAAGCTTAAACCCATAATCCAATTATATTGCAACTTTTCATATTTGCAAGATGTATTGCAAATTCTCCTTGACTTGATTTCCCCCATTGTTATAGAAGTGACTCACGCAAAGTCTTGATAAACGTACAACACCAATTACAGGCTCGCGCAAATTTCCGTTTACAGGCGAGCGGGCGGTATTCCTTACCTTTGATTGGAGGCACAGACAATGAAAGACCTGGCTCGACGAATGAGTCTTCTCTGCCTGGCGCTCTGCGCTCCGGCGTTCACGGTCATGGCCCAGACCACGTCCACGATTGAAGGCGTAGTCAAAGACGCGCAAGGCGCGCCGATCCCTGGCGCGCAGGTTAAGGTAAGCAGCCCGGCGCTCGCCACGGAACGCAATGTGACGACCAGCGGCGAGGGGTTCTATCGGCTGACGGCTTTGCCGGCGGGCGATTACAAAGTCCTGGTTTCGCAAACTGGTTTCGCCACTCGCCAATTCGAGAAATTGGAGGTGACGCTCAACCGCACTGTCACCTTCGATGTCACGCTCGAAGCAGGGCCGGTCAGCGACACGGTGACGGTAACTAGCGAAGCGCCGCTGCTCGAATCGAACACATCGAGCACGGGCCGCACGATTGCGCCGCGCCAGATCGTCGAGTTGCCGATCAATGGGCGCAACTACCTCGACCTGCTCCAACTCGTGCCCGGCGTCGCGCTCAACCGGCAAGCCAATCCGAACAGCGATCAGGCCACGCCGGTGCTCGGAGATCGCGGCGGCAACACCAATTACCTGATTGACGGGATGTCGAACAAAGACGCGCTGGCGGGCGGCGCGGCGGCGCAATTCAACCAGGAGACGATCGCCGAATTTCAGGTGCTGACGACCGGCTACAAAGCCGAGTTCGGCCATGCCTCTGGCGGCATCGTCAACGTCATTACCAAAAGCGGGTCCAACGATTGGCACGGTGTCGGCTCGTTTTTCCATCGCAACGACGTCCTGGACGCCTCGAACATTTCCGGCGTTGACGCGCCGGAGCTTCAACGCTACGACTACAGCCTTGCGCTCGGCGGACGGATCATCAAAGACCGCGTCTTCTTCTTCGGCTCTTCGGAGCGCATCAGTGAAAAGCGACAGCTCAATTTCACTTTTCCGCCGAATACTCCGACGGCGGTCAAAGAAGACGAGAACCGGTTCAATCTACTGACTCGGGATTACGAAACGCGCAATTTTCTCAAGTTCGATGAGCAGATTGGACGGCACCAGTTGACCCAGCAGATGAACTACACCAACGTTCACACCACCGATTTCCTGCCGTTGTCTCAAGCTAACTCCCTGCCATCCACGCGCCGCAATTTAGCGGGGCGGCGTTTGATGGTCGGGGTCAGCGATACGATTTTGCTTGGCGAGCAGGCTACCCCCTGGGTCGTCACCTTGCGCGCGCAGTTTCGCGGCGAAAACTCCGCCAACAGTCCGGCTCACCCGGACGCCGGCCCGGCGACGCGCTTCAACGTCTTCGACAGCTACACTACGGGCGGGGTCTTCGGCAATCTGGGACAGGTGTTGTTCGGCTCCGGCACAACTCCCTCCACGATCAAACAGAAATATGCGACAGCGGACGCCAGCGCGGCCAAATTCATCGGCAGGCACGGCCTCAAATTCGGCTGGAATTTCATCCGCACGCAGGTGGATGGCGTCGAGTCCAGTTCAGTCAACAATCAGCTCTTTGCGACCATTGATGATTATGTCAAGTATGGCCCGGTCTATTCGGGCTTCTTCACTCTGAACACCGTGGGCGGGCTGACCGAGCAGGACAGCCGGATTCGACTGCGCAATAATTACAACGGCTTTTACGCTCAGGACGACTGGAAGCTGGGTCATAATCTGACGCTCAATCTCGGCCTGCGCTACGACTATGACACGGCGTTTCCGGCCAATACCAATTTTTCGCCGCGTATCGGCGTCGCCTGGAGCGTTACGCCGAAGACGGTCATTCGCGGCAGTTGGGGCATTTTTTATGATCAGTTCCGCTTGAATCTGGTGCGCGATATTCCGCCTTTTGGCGGCGCGAATATCAATCGAGTGCAGCCGTTCTCCTACCCGAGGTTGTTTTACGGCGTACCGACCATCGCGCCGGTCCTCGCCAGCATTTGTATCACTTCAGCCTTGACGGATGCGCAGATCGCGGGGGCGAAATGTCCGATCAATCCGAGTCTGCCCTATTTTGGAGCCGATCACCTCAATAAAATCGTCGCGCCGGGTCATGCGCCCATTCCGGCGGATGCGGTCGTGACGATCAATAACGTGCAGTCGCTCACCGGGCTGACGCCGGAACAATTTGCCGCTCAAGCGAGCGCCGCGATTGGCCGCCCCGCCGGATTCTTTTACTTCGGCCCGTTCGGCGCGCTAACGCATCAGTTCGTACCGGCCAATCAACTACCGATCACTTTGGATCCGAACTTCGCGACGCCCTACACACGCAGCCTCAATGTCGGCGTGCAACGCGAGTTGACGAAAAATTTATCGGTCTCAGTGGATTATTATCACCGCGACCTGCGCAACATTCTCGGCGTGCGCTTCACCAACCTGGCGTTTGAATCACGAGTGCCCGGCTATACGCCGCGCACCTTCGTGGCGCCCAAGCCCGGCGTGGGCATCAGCGGCTTCGGCCCGTGGTACGAAGGCGTCTATGACGGCTTGAGCGTGAGCGTGGATAAACGGTTCAGCCGCCGTTTTGTATTATCAGCAAGTTATACCTACGCTGACGCCGTAGATAATGCGCTTAATTCCGACCTCAACACCAGTGGCAATCCGTCGGATTCTTATGTCGGCGTCGTGCCTCTGGTCACGGATAAGGGGAACGGCCAGAACAATCAGAACGGCCCATTGAAGCTGAGCAATGGCAACGCGATTCCGGTCCCGCAGGCCGGGACTTTTTACAATGGCGCGAATGTGGATAAAGGCCCGTCTGATCTGGCGCTCAATCACACTTTCGTGGCCAATGGCCTGGTCGAGTTACCCTGGCAAATCTCGATCAGCGGTATTTTCCGCGTCCAGAGCGGGTTCCACTTCAGCCGTCAATCGTTACCGGGAGCGACTCTGGATGTGGACGGCGA
>JAJVID010000080.1:0-16663 GCA_022072205.1 Acidobacteriota bacterium | reverse complement strand
CTTTCGTGGCCAATGGCCTGGTCGAGTTACCCTGGCAAATCTCGATCAGCGGTATTTTCCGCGTCCAGAGCGGGTTCCACTTCAGCCGTCAATCGTTACCGGGAGCGACTCTGGATGTGGACGGCGATCTGTCGTTTTACGGAATTGACTACACGACGAAACGCAACGCCTTCACCGCTCCGAACTTCACCAATCTCGACCTCCGCCTGACCAAGCGGTTCGTAATTCGGGAGCGGGTCAAGATCACGACGTTGTTTGAGTTCTTCAACCTCTTCAACAACCGCAACCCGGCGGCGGTCGCGGCGCTCTCGACCGGCCTGACCGACATCAACACCGGCAAGGTGACGCCGTTCGGCAAAGCGACGCAGGTATTGCCTGGCCGCGAAGGACAGATCGGGGTGCGGATTGAGTTCTAAGCAGTAAGGAAAAAGATGGGCTACCCAATCCCCGCCCTCACCGCGTCCGCCAGCTTCTGGCTCTTGATCGCCAGGTGCGAATCATTCCAGACAGCGCGTCCGTTGCGCACGACAATCGCCTGCGGAGATTCATGCTCGACCTCGACCAGACGGGCAAGCTCGTTGCTCGCCTCGCGCGACTTCTGGACGACTATCACGTAGTTGCGCGCCGCCGCAGCCTCAGGCGATTCGAGATATTTTTGAAATTCGCCGAACGCGCGGCCGCTGATGCCGCAAGTGGCGCTGTGTTTGAAAAACAGAACCGTATCACGCTCGCTCGATTTCATCGCCTCGGCGAGCGATTCGGTTGAAACAATCTCCTGGTATTTTTGCATTCTTGCTCCGAATAAAATTTTATTTCACCGCGCCGACCATTCCGGCTTCGTACAGCCTGCGATCCATGCGGCGGCGCTTTCGTTCAGCTTGCGGCGGCATCACGCGCGAATGCGCTATCGTGCAGAAGTATTCGCAGATTTCCCATAAATCTTCTTCCGCCGTCATCCAGTTCATTCGATCAAAACGTTTCAAGTTGACCGGGCGGGTCGAATAGCCGCGCAGCGTTTTCTCGCCAGCCGGGTTGTAGTAATGCTCGTAATAGCTCATGACCAGTTCGCGGATCGTGCGATAGACCGGCTCGCGGAAACGCAACCCGGCGTAATTCGATTTCGCGATCGCGCCCCAGCGCCCGTGTTCTTTAAAAACCGCCAGCAAATGATCGTCGTCGCGCACCGCTTCAAGATCAACGATCAACGGTTCGTGGCCGTGAACGCGCAACGCGGCGGCGGCGAAGAAAGCCCCTTCGGCGCAATGGCCCACGCGGTCGCGCAACACGCGGCGCGGCGAACGGCAGGTTTCGCCGTCCGCTTCTTTGTTGTACCCGATGTCGTAATCGAGAAAGTATTGAATTTTTTCAGGGCTGGTCAGCCGCTTGATGACCGAGAGTTCCCGACTCGTCAGTCCGAAGTTTGCGCTCATACTTTGATTATTATCCTGAATGAAGATGCCGGAAAACTCGGCTCTCTCAAAGAATGGCACAACCGCGAGCAGGAAACAAAGGCGCGACTTAAACTCGCTGACTGCCTGAATGAAGCGGAGTGGCGCGTGAATCGCTGCCTCCACTTCAGAGTGGTCAGGGGAAGTTGTTGGTGTGACGCAAGGGGAGCCAGAGAAAAGTAATCAGCTATCATCACGCTCGATCTTGAGAATCTTGCCACTCGGAGTGACGTCAACGTCGTAAACCTGTCCCTTGCTCCGGACCTTCACCTCGTACCTGAGATTGCCGTCTTCCCAATCCTTCTCCGCCCAAAGCAGTTCGCTCTTCGGGAACCGATTCTTGATCGCCGCGGTGACCGGACTCGGAAGCTGGTTGATAGGCACATTATCATTCTCCTGAAAGGCTACCGAGGCGCCTGAACTCGCAAGCTCATTGATTGACAGATTCTCCCCAGCCCATACGGTCATCTGGAGAGCGATAATCAACGCCAGTGTGATTCGTGAAAACATTTGCGACATAATTAGCCCCCTTTCAAAACCAAAGCGAATAAATTCGGCGCGGCTTGTATTGTTCATTGCAAATCGCGATCCAGATGGGGAGCCTCCGCGACCTGAGCTTGTATGGGTATATCCGCCTGTTATCAGAGGGATATGGCTAATAGCAATTGCTTCACAGAAATTAAATGCGCGACGCCGTGAAATCGGCTGTAGAGTAGACGGCTGTCATTTGAAGTTTTGGATAATGCGGACATTGATGATGTGATTCGTAACCGAAAAAGAGGTAGAGGCGTTCGGCCTTATCCGCTGAAGCAAGTATAGAAATTCAAAGCTCCAGGTGGAATTCTTTCTCCAGCCAACGCCCGCCTGGTACCTTTTTTGTCTGGCTCCCCCCTCCTCGAATATCAAGTTACTTTCCCAGAACAACTCCGCGTTCACGAGCGCATACCAGGTGTCGTCTCCGGATAGATTTCGGTGATTGATCGGAATCAAGGCTTGAATCTTGTCACGCAGTCTCCGGCGCCGCTCCGTTTCGCCTGCCTCCAGGTCGCGGATTATTCGATCCTCCACGCGGAAGTGATTGCTCAGCCTGACGCCCCGCCAAATGTCCAACTTGAATCTCACGCCTGCGTAAGGCCGCGTCTCGAAAAAATTGCCCGCATCGCCAGCGCTTAAGTAGACGAACCACACTCCCCCGGTCAGATCAACCCATTTTCTCGGACTGAACGTCAACGTTGGTTGAAGACGCGCTTCCCACAGAAATGGCTTGGAATCAAAAACGCGCGTGGCCGCCACGACATCCAGCGTCCACCGCGCGCTCAATGGCCACGTCGGATCATAATCGAGCCAGAACCCGCCGTTCCTCGTTGTTATATTCTGTCCGCTAGCCGCGCCACAAATGAGCAGCGACGCAGTGATAGCGATCAGAAGATGCTGTCGGCGTACAGTCAACATAGCGCGAAAATCCGTTTGGCCCTGGCCACACGCAATCAGAACACGACGCCGAGCAGAGTCTTCAATATCTGCTTCAGAGGGAACTCCATCAGAATCAATGGGAACATGGGGATGAGCGCGGCGACGGCGATGACAACGATTGCCCTGAACTCCAAAGGGACAAGCTTCATGCTACTTACCACCTTATAGCTTTCGTTCATGTCTTTGAGTGACGCAATGTCGCGGCCATCGAGTATTGGCTCACTCTGCGGCCCGCCGTTCTTTATCCACTTGTCCTCGATATGTTGAGCCTGACGACTCACCAGCGCTCCGTAATCACGCAACCCCGACAAGCGAAGACGGTTGAGTTTGCCGGTGAAAAACAGCAATGGGCCGAATGAAAACAAGATGGCGAGCGCTAGATAAGCGATGAAAGGTTTATTGAAGTCGCCGATCGAGGCTCCGTAGAAAACAATCTGCTCGGCCCACACAGCGGCCACCACCGAGCCGGCGGCGAACACAAAGATCGCGATGACATAAGACGAGTCGCCCAGAACATTCAGACCGCCGGCTCTGTCCTGGTGCGTGGGCGTCAGACGGAGTTTGAGGCGCGACAGGCGCCAGAGATAAATGAGCCAGGCGAACCATGTCCAGAGACTTGAATAAACCAAAAACTGGAATAGCGGCAGACTTACTGCGATCTGCCAAAAGCCGGCCCACGACAAAGCTCTGGCTCCAACGGTTCCGGTGGCCAGCCACGTGTTCGGGTAGAACTTCACGATGTAGAAAGTCGAAAGGACCGAGGTAGTGTAAGCCAGTAACAAAAAGATGAGCGCGGCCACGCGAGAATCACGCAACCGCTGCGTATCGGAAATTATGTCTGCGAAACGCCGCCGTTCAGATTCCGCAATAATGCCGGAAGCAATCAGGTAATCCGCCATTATCACGAACCTTCTGTTGGCGGCGACTTCGACCACGATCAAGAGCGGCACGGCCAGGAGATAGCGCGCATGAGCGGAGAAGTCCAGTAGCATTGCCCTCTCCGGGCCGCCACCAATGGCCAGCCCCTGCGCTCCCGCAAGTATCACGAGCGGCAGCCACGAAACGAGAGCGAACAGAACAGCCCGCCTGGCAGTTCGCGGGTTGTCCGCATCCATCAACCCGGCCGCCTGTTGCAACCGATAGAAAGGCCCGCCGTGCAAGATGGGCGCGGCGCTCTCAGTTTCATTCGTCTCGTCTCCCCTCGTGGATTGAGCGCCTGAGGCTTCAAATCGGTATCTCCCGGCCATCAATCACTTCCCTTCTTTCCTGCCCGCCCGACTTTGTCACTCATTGGAAACGCGCGCCGGCTCGTCGTACTTCTCGACATCCCTTTCCAGGAAAAAATTCAGAAACGTCCGTATGACGGCGATGGAGGCCAGTTGACCTATTTGATCCCATGTCGGCGAGATCGCCGTCCGCACGATGTCCGCCGCCAGCATAAATTCCAGTCCCAGAATCAGCCACAAGCCGAAACGATGCCAGACCCGCTTCCTGCGGCCACGCGAATCATCGAGCCTCGGACGGAGCAGCCCAGTCACCGCTTCCGCCGCTCCGTAAACGATAATCAAAGCCGCGACCGCTTCCACGCCGAGCGCGATGCGGCTCGCAATCTCCTTGAACAGTTCCTCCACGGACGAACCTTCCTTGCGCCCGCTTACACTCGAACTATGCAGCGGAAGCCCTGATGACAGGTTCCGGTGTCTATCTGCTGCGCGATGCGCGCCGCCGGCCTGTAGCGCAAACAGTAATTCGGCGCGCACAGGTATGAGCCGCCTTTCAACACCTTTCTCGGTATTCGTATCTCAGGCGTCCGCGCGTCAATGCTCGCTTCCCTCTCGCCCCCTTTTTGATTGAAGCTCGCGCAGCAGGCGTTGGCGATCTTACTGTGTTCCTGATACCAATCAGTCGTCCATTCCCAGACATTGCCTGCCATGTCGTAAAGCCCGTAACCGTTCGGCGGGAACGAACCGACGGGCGAAGTTCGCTCATAACCATCGGTCAGTTTGTTCTCGATTGGAAATTCGCCTTGCCAGGTGTTGGCCATCATCTTGCCGTTCGGGGCGAACTCATTTCCCCAGGTGTAAGTCGCGCCTTCCAGCCCTCCGCGCGCGGCGAATTCCCACTCGGCTTCGGTCGGCAGTTCCCTGCCCGCCCACTTCGCGTAGGCTTCGGCGTCTTCGTAAGCGATATGCACGACTGGATGTTCGGCCATCTCTTTCTTCAAAGAACTGTCCGGTCCCAGCGGGCGCCGCCAACTCGCTCCGGGAACGTAGTCCCACCAATTGAAGTGATTGCGCAGGTCAACGCGTTGAAGCGGCTTTTTGAAAACCACCGAACCGGGCACAAGCATTTCAGGCTTTGCCCCCGGATAGTCGGCGGGATTCAGCGGACGTTCAGCGACCGTGGCGTAACCCGTCGCTTCTACAAAGCGGCTGAACTGTTCGTTGGTCACCGTGGTCTTGTCCATCCAGAAACCTTCGACGGTCACGCAATGAACCGGGGCTTCCTCCGGGTAATGATCGTTTGATCCCATCAGAAAAGTTCCGCCCGGTATCCACGCCATGTTTTCAAACGGCGCGAGGCCGGGCGCCTTCACTTTCTCTTTTGCTTGTTTTGACGAAGTAATGCCAACGAACGCGCTCATACCATCTCCTTTTCAGGTTTTACGATTCACTGCTCAATGAAACGGCCCTGTGCGCATCACCATGCCGACAATTGCGACCAGCCCGAACAGCAGCAGCAGCGTCGCAAAGACGAGCGTGACTGAGATCGGGAATCGGTCATCGCCCGGTATCCATCCACGATCCGCGAACGCCTTCCGCTCGGCGCGCAGTTCGAGCATGAAGGCGATGTGTTTCCAGATCCCCAGAAACAGCATCCCGATACCAAGACTCACAAGCGCCACGCCGAAATTGCGCGGGGCGGCGCTCCGGATCACTTCCGTCGCCCCAGCCGATTCGCGCAGGTAGCGAAAGAACTGATAGATCGTGAATCCAAAACCGATCAACGACAGCGATGTGCGGATAACGGACATCAGTGTACGGTCAGCGCTCATGCGTGTGCGCTGGAACGAAAGGCTGGTGCGACGCGAAGCCAGATCCGCCGACCTCGAATCTACGCGGCGCCCGCTGAGTTGAGGATTCGTTCCTCCATCTCCCGTTCTCACGTTCGCCATGTTCAATCCAGACGACATTTGGTCACGCGGGCACGCCTTCGACGAAACGCCCTCGCGCCTCGCGCCTGGCCTCGCCGTAGGAGACCGGGTAGATCAGTCCAGCCAAAATCGCGCCGATCAGCGGGGCCACCCAGAAGAGCCACAATTGCGAAATCGCCCATCCGCCGACAAACAGAGCCGGGCCGGTGCTGCGCGCCGGATTGACCGACGCATTCGTCACGGGAATGTCAACCAGATGGATGAGAGTCAGTCCCAACCCGATGGCGATTGGCGCGAACCCCAGTGGAGCGCGCGTGTCGGTCGAGCCGAGAATGATCATCAGGAAGAAGAAGGTCAGAACGATTTCAGCGATGAACGCGGCGATCAGCGAATAGCCTCCGGGCGAATGATCAGCGTAACCGTTCGCGGCAAACCCGTTCGCCACGCTGAATCCCGGCTTCCCGCTCGCAATCGCATAAAGCACAGCCGCGCCCGCAATGGCTCCCAACACTTGAGCGACGATGTAAGGCGCGACATCGCCAGCCGGTATGCGCCTGGCTGTAAACAGCCCGAGGGTCACAGCCGGATTGAAGTGGCCACCGGAGATGTGGCCAACGGCATAGACCATCGTCAGCACTGTCAAACCAAAAGCCAGCGCGACGCCCGCAAAACCGATGCCCAGTTCCGGAAAAGCCGCCGAGAGCACCGCGCTTCCGCAGCCTCCGAAGACCAGCCAGAAAGTCCCCATGAATTCCGCCGCCACTTTTTTCATCAATGACATGATCAGCCTCCTTTTAATTGAACAGCTAAAATCTCAAGCAGGGAGTGAAAGGTCCAACGGTTCGGTGTCGAGCGCGCCGAATAACAGGGATTTCATGCCGCGCCCTTTGCGCTGAGTCTCAAACTTAGCATTTAGCATTCCACTCCGGCGGTTGAACCATGTCGCTTTCAATCATTTCGCCGCCGCTGCCTGCCCTGCGCCGAAGACCGTCTTCCAATCGCTCTTGATGTTTGCAACAGTGAAGCCGTACTTTTTCGCCGCCTTGAGCGACGCGTTGTCCTTTTCGGCGTAGGCGAATTCGCGCGCCGCGTCGTCGTGATTAATGAGCAGTTGGAAAGACGGCCCAGCCCGCCCCTTTGAATATCGCATCATCGCGATGTCGCCTCCTGACAACACATTTCCGGCGACGAAGACAGGCCGTTTGCCGATGCGCCGGTCAATGCCCACAGGCTTGCCCATCTTGTCGTTGATCGCGTCTATTTCAGGCAAACGCCAGATCACGAGCCGGTCGCCCTCCATCCGCGATTCGAGCTTCAATTCGCTGCCTATGATTTGTTCAACCGGGACGCTGTAAATTTGCGGCGCGAAGGCGCGCATGAAATCAATCGTGCCGCCGGAACAAAGCCAGGTCTGGAAGCCGTTCCGGCGCAGGTAGGCGAGCAGTTCGATCATCGGCTGGTAAGTGATCTCGGTGAATGGGCGATTCAGCTTCGGATGCCGCGCCTTCTCCATAAACTGGCGCGCCTCGGCGGCGAACTGCTCCTGGGTCATCCCGGAATGCGTGGCGAGAATCAACTCCAAAACCGCCTTCGCGCCCGCTTCGTGAAAGTAAGCCGCGTCGCCTTCGAGCGCGGCCTTGAACGGTTGTCGTTCTTTGAGCGACGGGTCTTTGGCGGCGAGTTCGCGGACGCGCGCAAGCGTGAAATAGACCTCAACCGGCAACGGCTTCTCGACCCAGAGCGTGCCGTCGTTGTCGAACGTCGCGATGCGGTCGGCTACGGGCGTGAAATCAGGGCCGCCTTCCCTGGTCACGCGCGTGACGAAATCAATGATCCCTCGCTTGGCCTCGCCGTCGTTCCAGGATGGGAGCGGATCACCCTGTCCCGGTTGCGCGCGCTGCGAGACGGCGGGCTGCGCTGCGCTCAATCCGAGAGCGATTGAGATCAAAACGATTGATAATGCGTGCTGAATGACGCGTCGTCCTTCGTTCATAAAACGCCTCCTTCAAATTGCTCTCCTGCCGGGCCGGATAGAGCCTCAGAAAAAGAAGAAGACGGCAGGCTCGACGCGGAACGCGCGGCCCGTGGGGAGGCCAACATAGGTAGTTCTCCAACGACTGAATTCCGCAGCGACCCAGAGGCGCGGCGTAATCTTGTAGTAGAAATTGACGAAACCCGTTTCGTTCAATGAACGCTGGCCGGTCGCAAGATCGCGGTTATAAGGATCGTCACGGCCATAGGCGGCGTTGACCTGCCATTTGTCGTTGATGTCGTAGGTCAATTGCGCCCAGGCCCCGGCGGCGCGAATCGCCACTAACCTCACCGGGTTGAACGTCTGGAAGATGCCTCCGGCGTAATCGCCCAGAACCGAGCCGGTGAAGAATTCGCCATTAAACCTGAGCCTGGAGCCGATCTTGAAGCTCAGATCAATGTCTCCCGACCAGGTCGTAAAATCGCTTTGGGCTATAACTCTGCCCAGTTGCGTTCCGCGCCTTTTGCCGATGTGTCCGAAAACGCCCAGCTCAAATGGCCGCCTGTGATTTGGATCGTGGGGATCGGGCTTGCCGTAGCCGAGCGCGAGTCTCATTTGGCCATCGGGCCGGCCTGCCTGATCCCCGATAACTTCGTCACCGACCTGAAACGTCTGAATGGCCTGGGCGATTGCGCCCTGGAAAATGAACGTAAAGTCGTCGCTGATCGGCTGATATGTCTCAAAGCGCGCTTGAGGGCGGAAAAAACCCAGCTTGCCGGGCACATAAGAGAACGGATACGCGTTGAGCGAGTTCGAGATTATCGGGGACACAATATCCGGGGCCTGGCCGGCCATGATGCGATAGCGCTCCGTCTTAGCTTCGACGTAGGCATTGATGAATAGCGGCGCGAAGATGTTGTCAATCCCTCTCAGGGGCGTGGGGCCGCGCAGGTCGAAATCAATCTTCCCATTGATCTCCCACTCGCCGATCTTCGGCCATTTAATATCAACGCCCAGGAAAGTGTTTCCAGGCGAAATATCGAACTGGGCTGGATTAGTCGGAATGTCGGGACGCACAAAGCCCACGATGCTGCCCGTATCGAGACCCGTGCTGTTGTAATTGAGGTTGGCGATCAGGATGCCGTAGGGAATGATCTTCACTCCGTCTTTATTCCACGCCGCGTAAGGCGGCATGACAAGCGGTTTATTCGCCTGAGCCTGCCGCTGCTGCGATGCGGTGGCGGCCTGCGCCGGAACCGCATTCGGCAGCGGCTGCGGGTTGACAAGTTGTGACGCCGCCACAGCATTCGGCGGCGTGGAACCGGCCGGTGGCGCCGGTTGCGCCGAGAGCGCCGTTCGCGCGGCGTCTTTTCCCGCAGCCGCAGCCGCCGTGTCGCACCGCGATTCCAATTCGTTGAGCCTGCGCTCCAGCCGTTCGATCCGTTCGAGCAGGACGCGTTCACGCTCGCTCGCCTCGGACGACGCCGAGCGTTCGCTGGCGGAGCGGCTGATCCTGGCTCCGGCATCAGTCACCGGAGTTGGAGTCGCGGCTGGCGTGGGACCTTGCGCGAAGGCCACCTGGGAAAGCGTGGCCAGCATGAAACCGCACAAAGCGATGAACTTCATAATTCCGTTTCCATTTCACCGCGACCTGGAGAGATTGTGTCGCGCGGGCATACCGCCAGTCATTCCGGCGTGGCGGCGCTTGCGCCACGTCAGGTAAGGAATCGTGACGATTGCGCACACGATCAGGTACAACAGGATCGCGGCCGGCGTAAGTTTCTGTTGCGGGAAGTTGGCGCTGGCGATAGCCATCGCGATGCCGGGATGTCGTGAAGCGGTGGAGAGCGCCTGCACAGTGCGGTCTTCGGGGGCAGGCCCGCCGAGCAGATGACCAGCGACGAGACCCACCAGAACGAACGCCACGATGGCGGCGAGCGTCCCATTTCTCATGAGAGATTCAACAGCCGGCTCGGCGGTGAACAAAATCGGGAGGAGGCCAGCGATGAGCGACGCCGTCGCCAGCGATGTAATGGGTTTCGCAGCCCGCGCTGCCAATGTGGGCGCCGCGCGGCGGAACAACATCCCCGCGCCCAGCGGAACGATCACCGTGAACAGAACGAGCCGCGCGATTACGGCGGGCCGTATCCTCGCTGGCGTTCCAAACGCTTTTCCAAGCAGGTCAACAGCGAGCGGCGTGAACAGGATCGAGAGTAGCGCCATGGCCACGAGCAGGCCGATTGCGAAAGAAGGTTCTCCTCCCGCCTTCATCTCTTTCTTCGGGAGCAGCGGCGGGATGGGCGCGACCGCCAGCGCAATCAGAGCGATCTTCACCGCCGGATGCAGATCGAAGGCTGACGCGATAACCGCCGCGAACAACGGCATCACGACGAACATCGGCAGCAGCGCTCGCGCGAGCCGCCTCGGCCTGCGCAGCAGATACGTCGCGTCCCGCATGCCGGCGTTGAGTCCGAGACTGAAAACGTTGAGAAAGATGCTCGCCTTCACCGCGAGCAGGATCAATGCCGCCAGGTTCATGACAACTCCTTTCCGGGCGCCCTCAGGCGCCCGCTTTCAGATCGCTTGAAGTCATCAGCCAGCTCATCGCTTCCTCAAAATCCCTGAAACCCTTCACCTGGAAGCCGCGATTGCCGGCGTACAATTCCATAAACTTCGCAACTTCCAGCGTGGATTCAGGCGGAGCCAGAATCGCCAGCTTCGACCGAAACGACTCTCTGTGCTCGATCATCACGTTGACCAGTTCCGCGACATCCGTGAATGTAAACCTGCCGGTCGCGCGGCGAACATCAATCAGGATGTCGTACTGACGCGGCGCCGCATTCTCCGAGGCGAGCTTCAGCAACATTTGTTTGCTCGTCTTGAGATCGAGTTCGCCTTCGTGCGTCGTTTTCAAAAAATCATGCGCGTGTATCAGGCGTATGTTCAGATCCATAGAATCTCTCCATCCCTCTCCACCCTTTTGAGTGGGCGGGTAAATCAATCAGAGGAGGTAATGGGAGGGAGTTGGGAAAAGGGAGTGAGTGGAGTCAACAGGCCGCAGAGTGTTGGGAGAGTTACACAAACGCGAATTTCACGGCGGCTTGGAGACAAGCCTTCTGTTCAGCATCTTCCTCCTACTTTCTACTGCGTCGCCATCGCCACGCGCAGCCGCTCTTCGGGCTTGATCAAATGATCGGCGTCCTTCGCATCCTTGGCGAGATCAATCTCCACCCAGTTGACTTCGCCGTTGAACTTGCGAGTTTTGTAATCGTCCGTCACCGGCGAGCCGGCTTCCGTGCCGATATCGCAGGTTTCGTCGGCGGAAAAGGCCATAGGCTCTGTTTGTTCGACGCGGCCCTCGCCGATTTTCTTTCCGTCCACGAAGAGCGTCACAGTCCCGCCCTTCGCCAGGCCGCCGCCGTCGTAGGCGAACTCCATCCGCACCTGATGCTTGCCCGGCGGAATCTTCTCCTTGCCCTCGACGTAATAGCGATCCAGACCGTAAAAGTTGTAGCAGTATTTCGGCTTGCCATCTTTGGCGTAGAGTGTCCAACCGCCCGTAATGCCGCCCTGCGCGATGATTACGCCTTCGGCGTCTGAACCAGAAACCTCGACCTCGGCTGTCACAGCGTGCGATTTGTTCTTGATGTTGACGATTGAACTTTCGGTTAGCCGCCCCATCCCGCCGAAGAGCAATTGCCGGTCGCCGCGGATCAATTGCGGACGGCCTGCCAGGTCGGGGTTGGCGCGTTCGGCGAAGCGGTCGTCCAGCGGCAGGACGTTGTACTTGGTCGCTTCGATCATCCACAGCCGCTGGAGTTCATGCAGTTTCTCCGGCATTTGCTTCGCCAGATTGTCCGCCTGACTCCAATCCCTGGTCGTGTCGTAAAGCTCCCAGTTGTCGTCGTCGAAGGCGGGCAGGCTGGCCTCCCCAGTCTCCCACGGCGTGCGGTGTTTGGTCACCGCCGTCCAGCCTTTGTGATAGATGCCACGGTTGCCGAACATCTCGAAGTATTGCGTCTCGTGTTGATCGGGCGCGCTGGCGTCGTCGAACGAGTAAGCCATGCTCACGCCTTCCATCGGCTTCTGCTGGACGCCGTGAACCATCGTCGGTTCGGGCAAACCAGCCGCTTCCAAAACCGTCGGCGCGACATCAATCACGTGATGAAATTGCGAGCGCATCTCGCCTTTTGACTTAACGCCGTTCGGCCAATGAACAATCGTTCCGTTGCGCGTGCCGCCCCAGTGCGAAGCCACCTGCTTTGTCCATTGGTAAGGCGTGTCCATCGCGTGCGCCCATCCGACGGCGTAATGGTTGTAAGCTTCCGGCCCGCCGAACTTGTCTATGCGCGCCTTCAGGAACTCCGGCGTTTCGAGATGCGCGAAGCCCGTCAGCGTGACCATCTCGTTGAAAGTGCCTTGCAGCGAGCCTTCAGCCGAAGCGCCGTTGTCGCCGATGATCACGTAAATCAGCGTGTCCCGCAGAACTTCAAGGTCTTTCAGCGCCTCAACCAGCCGTCCGACGTGATGATCGGTGTGTTCCATGTATCCCGCGTAAACTTCCATCTGGCGAGCGAGGATCGGCTTCATCTCGGCTGAGATCGTATCCCATGCCGGAATCTCCGGGTGGCGCAGTGTAAGCTGGCAATCCTGCGGGATCACACCGAGTCTCTTCTGCCGCGCGAAGGTCTCCTCGCGCAGTTTGTCCCAGCCCTGATCGAACTTGCCTTTGTATTTGTCGGCCCACTCCTTCGGCACGTGATGCGGCGCGTGCGTGGCGCCCGGCGCGTAATACATAAAGAACGGCTTGTCGGGCATCAGTGATTTTTGCTGGCGCACCCATTTGATCGCCCTGTCGGTCATGTCTTCTGTGAAGTGGTAGCCCTCTTCCGGCGACTTGCCCGGCTCGACCGGAGTCGTGCCTTCGTAAATGGCTGGGTAATACTGATTCGTCTCGCCGCCGATGAAGCCGTAGAAATACTCGAAGCCACCGCCGCCGCTCGGCCAATGATCGAACGGCCCCATCGGACTGGTCTCCCAGACGGGCACTTCGTGGCATTTGCCGAATTGCGCGGTCGAATAGCCGTTAAGCTTGAGAATCTCGGCCAGCGGCGCGCAGGTGTTCGGTCGCATCGAATTGTTGCCGGGCGCCGAGGTCGCAAACTCGGTGATCGCCCCCATGCCGACCGTGTGATGATTTCGCCCCGAAAGCAACGCCGCGCGCGTCGGTGAACACAGCGCCGTCGTGTGAAAACGGGTGTACTTCAATCCATTCGACGCCAGCTTTTCAAAATTGGGCGTGTGACACGGGCCGCCGAACGCGCTCGAAGCGCCGAAGCCGGCATCGTCAATCAACACGATCAGCACGTTTGGCGCGCCGTCGGGCGGCCGCAGCGGCGTGATCGGCGGATATTTGGTGTCCGGGTCTTTCGCGTCGAAAGTGGTCAATGTCACGGGCGGGATGTCGGGGATTGGCAGTGTAGATCGGCTTTCGTTCCTGCGATCCTGCTTCCCATTCTTTCCATTCCCATTCTTCTTTGCCGTTGATTTGTTTTTGTCTTTTGACATGTCTTCTCCTGTTTAATTCCATTTGTAACCCCTGCGGCGCCTCTTCATCCCGTAGGGATGGCCTAAGTTTAGGCAGGTCGTTTACGGCCTGCATGCTGCGGCGCTCTTCATCCCGTAGGGATGGCCTGAGTTTAGGCAGGTCGTTTACGGCCTGCATGCAATGACAAATGGTCTTCACGTCGCGTAGCGACGGTTGAAACCGGTATCGTGTGATTCAATCGTCGCTATGCGACGAAATGTATTCCTCGGCGCCGCATGCAGGCCGTAAACGACCTGCCTAAACTCAAATCGTCCCACTGGGACGAAAATGCCAGGCGGTTACTCATCTTTTAGCGAGCGCAGAATCCGAACCTTCCTTGCGCCCAGCCTTTGAAATACCTCGCCCTCTACTGCCGCGCCATCATTGCCTTCGCCTGCGCCTTCTGTTCTTCCTCCTTGTCCTGAATCATCTTGCCGGAGACATCCGCTATCACCTTGAAGATTTTGCCGGTGAACACGAACGGCGGATGATAAAGCCGGGAGACCGGCGCGCCCGGATCGCGGCCCACGTTCAACCCGCCGCCGATGCCGATGGCGAGCGGTATGGTCACGGGAAAATCCGCCTGCCCCGCAAGCTTGCCGTTGATGTAAAGCTGCGCGCGGCCCGGAGCGCCTTTGCCCTTCGCGATGTCGGGCTTGCCGGTCGGCTCGAACTCGAAGCGCAATTCGACCTTGCCCTCCGGGACTTCCTCTTTCGATTCGACGTGGAACTCCTCGGCGCCGACGTAGTTGTGAACGTAATGCAGCTTCTTGTCCTTGATGAAAAAGGTGTAGCCGCCGACGTTGCTGCCGTGACAGATGATTACGCCTTCGGCGCCGCCCTTCGGAATCTCCACACCGGCGGTGAGGCTGAAGGCGCGATTGAGCGTCTTGACCGCGACGTTTTCCGGCACGGCCTGCGTGTGCGGGTAATAAACGTAGGACTTGCGATCTTCGGCGAGTTGAGGCCGCTGTTCGGCGAAGCGCGCCGTGCCCCGGCTGTCGAGCGGGAAGACTTTATATTTGCCCGCTTCGGCGTACCACAAGGCGATCATCTCGATCAGCACGTCGCGATGCGTGTCGGCGAGGTTCTTCGTCTCCGCCGGATCGTTGTTGAGGTTGTAAAGCTCCCAACCTTTGGCGTCCAGTTCGCGCAACTTCTCTTCGGTCAGAGCAAACTCGCCGAACCCCATTTTCGCCTCGGCGAAAGACGGGCCGGGTATTGGGCAGACGGCGCGCCAGCGGTTTTGCCCATCGTCGTGATAAATGCTGCGGTGCGACATCATCTCGAAATACTGCGTGTGATGCCTGCTCTCAGCCCTGGCCTCGTTGAAGGTGTGCGCGAAGCTGACGCCTTCAATCGGCGATTGCGTCACGCCGCGAATCTGTTCGGGCGGATCAACGCCCAGGCATTCGAGCACGGTCGGAACCATGTCTATCGCGTGCGCGAACTGCGTGCGGATTTCGCCTTTCGCCTTAATGCCCTTCGGCCAATGAACGATGAACGGGTCGCTGACGCCGCCGCGATAGGTTTCGCGTTTCCACCGTTTGAAAGGCGTGTCGCCCGCGTGCGTCCAGCCCCACGCGTAATGGTTGAAGTATTTCGGGCCGCCCAGTTCGTTGAGCGCCGCGAGGTTCTGCTTCAAATCGTCGGGCACGTTGTTGAAGAACTTGTTCTCGTTGATCGAACCGGTCGGGCCGCCTTCGGCGCTCGCGCCGTTGTCGGAGATCAGCATGATCAGCGTGTTGTCGAGTTCGCCCGCGCTTTCGAGGAATCTGAGCAATCGCCCGATGTGATGATCGGTGTGTTCCAGAAAGCCCGCGAAGACTTCCATCATCCGCGCATACAGCCTGCGTTCATCAGCCGGGAGTTTGTCCCAATCCTGCACGTCGGGGTCGTGGCGCGAGAGCGTGGCGTTTTGGGGAATGACGCCCAACTCCTTCTGCTTCGCAAAAACCCTCTCGCGGTACTTGTCCCAGCCGTCGTCGAACTTGCCTTTGTATTTGTCGGCCCACTCCTTCGGCACGTGATGCGGCGCGTGCATTGCGCCAGTGCAGAAATAGAGAAAGAAGGGCTTGTTGGGCGCGAGTTGTTTGGAATCTGCGACGAACTGCATGGCCCTGTTCGTCAGGTCTTCGGTCAGGTGATAGCCCTCTTCGGGCGTCTTTGGCGGTTCGACCTGATGGTTGTCGAAAACAAGGTCAGGGTAATACTGATGCGTGTCGCCGCCGAGGAAGCCGTAGTAGCGCTCGAAGCCGCGCCCCAATGGCCAGCGGTCGTAAGGCCCGGCGGAGCTGGTCTGTTCGGAAGGCGTCAAGTGCCACTTGCCGACGGCGTAGGTGTTGTAACCGCGCTGCAAGAGCATCTCCGACAGAAAGCCGTTCTCGAACGGAACATTGCCGTTGTAGCCGGGATAGCCGGTCGAAGCCTCGGTGATGCTGGCCATTGCGTTCGAGTGATGGTTGCGTCCTGTGAGAATACACGAACGTGTAGGCGAACAGAGCGCCGTCGTATGCATGTTGGTGTATCGCAGCCCGCGCTCCGCCAGCCGGTTAATGTTCGGCGTGTTGATCGGGGAACCGTAACAGCCGAGTTGCCCGAAGCCCGTGTCGTCGAGCACGATGAAGAGCACGTTCGGCGCGCCTTCTGTCGCGCGCAACGGCGCGGGCCAGGCCGGGCTGGATTCGCCAACCGTGCGACCAATAACGCCGGGAAACGTTGTCCCCGGTTTGTATTCAACCATTGTGTTATTTCCGTTCTTCTTTCCTTTTGCCATTTATTCCTCCTTCTTTAATGTGCATAACCAGCACTCATTCATTTTCGAGCCAGATTCAAGGGCTTCCGATACAGGTTGTACTGGAGGCTGACCTGAACCCGGTTCGCCCTGCCTTGTGAGTTGTCCTTCAGTACCTGCCAACCGTAAAGGAACTCGGCGCCGACCGTGAACTGATAATGTTTGAGCGGGCGCCAGATCAGGTTGCCGGACGTGTAATAGCTCTTACTGAAGGCGTCGAACGGCTGTTGCGCCG